>NZ_JBKQJR010000001.1:0-6069 GCF_052326845.1 Acidocella sp.
CGTCGATCGCCTTGTCGGGGAGCTTGCGGTCGTTGATGTACATAGCCGCCAGCACCACCGCGCCGCGGATGGCGTCATCGGTGTAGCGCACCGTGTGGTGGCTCTCGTAGGCGCCCTTCAGCCCGCGCAGGATCTTCACCGAATCCTCGACCGACGGCTCGTTCACGTCGATTTTCTGGAAGCGCCGGACCAGCGCCCGGTCCTTCTCGAAGTAGTTGCGGAACTCCGTGTAGGTGGTGGAGCCGATGCAGCGCAGCACACCCTGGGCCAGAGCCGGCTTGAGCAGGTTGGAGGCATCCATCGCCCCGCCGGAGGTGGCCCCGGCGCCGATCACGGTGTGGATCTCGTCGATGAACAGGATCGCCCCCGGCGAGTTCTCCATCTCGGTGACGACCGCCTTCAGCCGTTCCTCGAAATCGCCGCGGTAGCGGGTGCCGGCCAGCAGCGCGCCCATGTCCAGCGCGAAGATGGTGGAGTTCAGCAGCACCTCCGGCACGTCACCGTCGATGATGCGCTTGGCCAGCCCTTCGGCGATGGCGGTCTTGCCCACGCCCGGGTCGCCCACATAAAGCGGGTTGTTCTTGGTGCGGCGGCAGAGAATCTGGATCGTGCGCTCGATCTCGTGCTCGCGCCCGATCAGCGGGTCGATCTTACCGTCCCGCGCCTTCTTGTTCAGGTTGATACAGTAGGTGGAGAGCGCATCCTGACCGCGCTTGGCGCTGACCTTCTCCTCACGCTCCGGTTCGCTGTTCTGGTCAGCCCCGGTGGGGGTGCGCGGCGTGGACTTGCCCGGGCTCTTGGCGATGCCATGGGAGATGAAGTTCACCGCGTCCAGGCGCGTCATGTCCTGCAGTTGCAGGAAATACACGGCATGGCTCTCCCGTTCCGAGAACAGGGCGACGAGTACGTTCGCGCCGGTCACCTCCTCGCGCCCCGAGGATTGCACATGGATGGCGGCGCGCTGCACCACGCGCTGGAACCCGGCGGTGGGCTTCGGGTCACCTGCGCGGTCGGTCGCCAACCCAGCCAGGTCCTTGTCCAGGAACTCGGTCAGGTCCTTCTTGATCTTCTCGATATCCACACCGCAGGCGCGCAGCACCGTCACTGCATCGGCATCGTCCACGAGCCCGAGCAGCAGATGCTCCAGCGTTGCGTATTCATGCTTGCGTTCAGCCGCCAGGGAGAGCGCGCGGTGCAGGGTCTGTTCTAGGTTGCGAGACAGCATGGGCTAACTTCCTTTGCGCCGGAGACCGGCGCGCTTGATTCCGGACATTCTATCTGCCTGTCCGGCCGGCATCTTGGCTACGCCGCCACCCTAGCGGCGTATATTCGTAGATAGTGACGCTGGCTCAGAATACAGCCTCATTCTTTCTCAATCGTGCATTGCAGCGGGTGTTGGTTCTGCCTTGCCAGATCCATCACCTGCGTCACCTTGGTTTCCGCCACTTCGTAGGTGTAAACCCCGCACACGCCCACGCCGCGGCGATGCACATGCAGCATGATCTGCGTCGCCTGGTCGCGTGACTTCTGGAAGAAGCGCTCCAGCACATGCACAACAAACTCCATCGGCGTGTAGTCGTCGTTCAGCATGAGAACCTTATACATGGTGGGCTTGCGGGTCTTGGGCCGCGGCTTCACGACCACGCCGGCATTCGTCCCTTCGCCACCTTTACGCTTGTCGTTCTCGCTCATTCCTCAAACACCCTGGGCAAAACCGCGGTCTCGCCTCCTCATCAGCTAGGCGGCGCTTGCACCGCCGTAAGGCGAGCATATCGAAAGCAAGGCCGCCTATGAAAGAGAGAATTTCTCTGACCTGCAAAAAACATGGGCATAGCGCTGGTAAACCTCCAGTAACCGCGCCCTTTGGAGAACAACGCTCCACTGGCCCTGGAAAGCGAAAAGGCCGGACACCCGAGGGTGGCCGGCCTTTTTCTGTACGCGCCGCAAGCGCCGCGCCAGATACCAGGAGATTGGCTCCCAATCCCGGCGCGCATTACGCGCGCCGGGCAGGCGGGAGCCAACCAGATTAGTGGGTCTTGCCGAAGGTCTCGACCGCGAGGGTAACGCGGGCGGTCAGCGGGGCAATCGCCTGCTCGGTCAGCTTCACGGTGGCGTCGGCCAGCTTGTTGGTCTCGGCCACAGCCTTCTCAATGGTGGTCTTGGTGTAGCTGGTCTGCAGGTCCACGGCTTCCTTCACGGACTTCACGCCGATCAGCGACTTGCCGAAAGCGACGGATTCCTCAATGGATTCCTTGGAGGTGGCGGCCAGGTGCTTGGACAGGTCCTGGAAGCCGGCGGCATAAATCTGGGTAGCCTTGACGAAGGCTTCCAGGTTGCCCTGGCTGAACGCCAGGAGTTCTTCGGAGGTCTTCACGGCCTTCTCAACGCCTTCCTTCAGCTTAGCCTGGGACGTTTCCAGGCCCTTGGTTGCCTTCTCAATGCCATCGCGCACGGCGGCGACGGACTTCTCGAAGCCCTTCACGGACGCTTCGTTCACGGATTCAATGCTGGCAGCCGTGGTGTCAGCGGCGGCGGTGGCTTTGGCTTTCGTAGCGCTCATTAAAAAATCTCTCCCGCAAGCAAGTAAGAAAAAAAACTGCACGGCCCCAACCAAGCGAGCAAGACGGCGCAAACCGCAATGCAGCAATGTCTTTCTAGGTGGCTAATTTCTTTCCGTCAACGTTTTTTGTGCGATGCACAAAACCGTCACGAAACCGACACTTCCGTCCCTTTTCAGGCCGCTCCGCAAGCCGCTCCGGGGCCCTCCTCAGCAACCCAAACTAACCCTTTGGGTTTTATGCTCTTTCGAAAAGATTCTGTGGTTTTTCGCTGGACAGTTCGGCACCATAAAGGCTAGATTGTGGCATGATTTTGCACTGACGGGGTAAGAGCAATCATGCGAAGCTGGCGGACTAAGGGCGGGGTCATGGCAGCCTGGTTGTGCGCGGCCGCGTTCACCGCGACGCCGGCGGCCGCGAGGGAGCATCATCATGCCCTGCACCGTGCCGTACAGCCGGCGCCGCAACCCGCCGACGACGCGGCATTCACAGGCTACGGCCCCACCGCGCCGGGCGCCAGCACCATCCTTATCGACGCGCAATCCGGCCAGGTGCTTGGCGCCAACGGTGCCGACACACCGCGCTACCCCGCCAGCCTGACCAAGCTGATGACGCTGGATCTCGCCTTCCAGGCGCTGCGCAGCGGGCAGATGACGCTGGATACACAAATCCCCGTCTCCTACCACGCCAATTCGGTGGAGCCGGTAAAGCTGGGCCTGGCGCCGGGCTCCACCATCGCGGTGCGGGACGCCATCCTGGCGATGACCACCATGTCCGCCAACGACGCCGCGACCGCCCTCGGCGAATATATTGGCGGCGGCTCAGAAGACCGCTGCGCGCAGCTGATGACCCAGCGCGCCAAGCAGCTCGGCATGGCGCAGACGAATTTCGCCAACGCCTCCGGCCTGCCCAACCCCAACCAGGTGACCACCGCGCGCGACCTCTCGCTTCTGGCGCGGGACATCGTGGTGAACTTCCCCGAGGACCAGCAGTTCTTCGAGGTGCAGAGCTTCAATTTCCGCGGCCGCACCGTCTACAGCAACAACCAGATGCTGAAGACCTATCCCGGCGCCACCGGGATGAAGACCGGCTATACCGACCTCGCCCGCCACAACCTCATCACCAGCGCGCAGCGCAATGGCCACGTGCTGATCGGCGTGGTGTTGCACGAGCCGAACTGGGGCGACACCTACGCGCAGATGCGGACCCTGCTGGACAGCGGCTTCGGCGGCCCCGCGCCCTCCACCACAGTGGCGGCAGCCACGCCGGTGGTACCGCATGGCGGCACGCTGCAAATGGCATCGAACACCCACGCCCGCCCTGCTGCACCGATCCCCGCCGCGAGCCGCGCCCATGCCTATCCGATGGGCGGCTGGGTGGCGCAGCTCGGCGTGTACAGCCACATGGCCAAGGCGCGGACGGCGGCTCTGGCCGCGCACCATCTGAGTGGCGAGGGCATCCCCCGCATCGCCAGGGTGGAGACCAAAGGCCATACCATGTGGAGCGCCCAGCTCGCCGGGCTGACCTCCAACAGCGCCCGCGCCACCTGCAGCGCCATGGCCGCGCGCGGCAATTCCTGCCGGGTCATTCCTCCCAGCGTTGACCATCTGGCCATGCTGACCAACGACGACGGCACCTGAAGGCCATCTGTTGATGGCCTGGCCGGATTTGGCCTGAGGCCAATCTGGCTCTATGTGAGGCCGCATGACACTTATTAGCTTTGCCGGGTTGCTCGCGGCAGCGGGCGGCAACAGGTTTCTGCAGGCCTCGGCAGTCATTACCGGCACCTTCATCCTGGAGGATGCAGCGACCCTGCTCGCCGCCATGCAAGTGGCCAGCGGCGCCCTCCCTTTGCCGCTGGCGCTCGGCTCACTCTACGCCGGCATCGTGCTGGGGGATCTCGGGCTGTACGGGCTGGGCTGGCTCTCGGGCAAGCATGAATGGGCGCGCCGGCTGGTGCCGAAGCAGCGGCGCGACCTCGGCAAACGCTGGGTGAAACAGCGGGTGCTCCCGCTCGTGATGGTCAGCCGATTCGTGCCCGGGCTGCGCCTGCCCACCTACACCACGCTCGGCTTCCTGCACGCGCCGCTCGCGCAATTCGCCCTTGCCGCCATCGCCGCCACGCTGGTCTGGACCTCCGGCCTGTTCTTCGTCAGCCTGCATCTGGGCGTACTGATGATGCGCTATCTCGGCATTTGGCGCTGGGCCGGTCTTGTCGTATTCTTGTTAATCATCATCATGGTCGGGCAGCTTGCCACGCGGCTCTACAACATAAAACGGAGGGACACTCCATGAGCGACGCATCTCTCGCCAGGGCGATGGGAGCACCGGGGCGGAGCAAGGGCAAAACGCCGGTTTCGTTTTTCGAGTTCTGGCCCGGCTGGCTGTTCTACGCGCCGGTGGTGGCGTTCTGGGCGCTCAAATCGCTGCGCTATGGCAGCGTCACCCTCCCCTCCCTCGCCAACCCCCGCATCGAGGCTGGCGGCATCTGCGGCGAGTCGAAGAACGCCATCCTCGCCCTCGCCGGCCCGGTGGCGCGGCAATGGGTCGCTGATTTCGTCGGGTTCACCACCTCCGGCCATCGCGGCGGCAACGACCTGGCGCTGGCACGCGCGGCAATGACCCAAGCGGGGCTGAATTTTCCGGTGGTGGCCAAGCCGGACATGAGCTGCAACGGCGTGGGCGTGCGCGTGGTGAACAACGAGGCGGAACTCGCCGCCTATCTCGCCGCCTTCCCCCGCGCCACGGCGCTGCAATTGCAAGCGCTCGTCACCTATGAGGGCGAAGCCGGGATTTTCTACATCCGCCATCCGCACGAGGCGCAAGGGCGCATCACCTCGGTGACGCTGAAATACGCGCCGACCGTGACCGGGGACGGCAAGCGTAATGTGCGCGACCTCATCGCCGCCGATGAACGGCTGAACGCTGTCTCCAGCCTGCTGCTGAGCAAGATCGGCGCCAAGGCCGATGCCGTGCCAGCGGCCGGGGAACGCGCGCGGCTCGTCTTCGTCGGCAATCACTGCCGGGGCTCCACCTTCAAGGACGGGCTGAACATCGTCAGCCCCGCGCTCACCGCGCGCATCGACGAGATCATGCGCGACATGCCGGATGTGTATTTCTCCCGCATCGACCTGCGCTACGACACGCTCGAGGCATTGCGCGAGGGCCGGGACTTCAAGATCATCGAGTTCAACGGCTCCGGCTCCGAGGCCACGAACATCTGGGACCCGGAGATGACCCTGGGCCGCGCCTACAAGACGCAGTTCTTCCATTACGGCGAGTCCTTCAGGATCGGTGCTGCGATCCGCAGCCGCGGACTGGAGCCGACGGGGCTGCTGAAGCTGGCCGCCTTGTGGTGGCACCAGAAGCGGCTGATGTCCGCCTATCCCCAAAACGACTAGAGCCCCTCTCAAAACCCTACTAGGCCGGCCGTCTGGCGCCGCTTTTCTGCGCTCCGGTGCTCACGTACTTCAACGTACGCTCCGCTCCGGTGCTCGTAATACGGGGCCAT
>NZ_JBKQJR010000002.1:0-13157 GCF_052326845.1 Acidocella sp.
TCGCAATGATCTCCTCGGGCTTGTAAATCTTCCGCGGCATAATCCACCTCCAAAATAAAACTACACAAAAGGTGGATCGCTTCTAAGGGGGCAGACCACCACCAGCCGGCGGATGGCGTCAGGCGGCGTGTAGGAGGCAAAACGGCCACACATGCCGACAGGTTACACCATTTCGAGAGGACGCGGGCATCCCGCATCTCCGATCGCGGCGGACAGCGGGAGCGGCTCAGCTTAACTCCGCGTCGACCGTAAGGGGCCAAGCCTTCGTCGGCAGCTTTGCGCCCATAGTAGCCCTCGCGGAGCCACAGCCGCTTACTCAAAGCGGCCGTTACCCGGCACCGCTCCGGGTGGCCAAAATGGGCGCATTCGTGAACAGCACTTTCCGCAGCCTGCTGTTTGGTGGCGTCACGCAATATACATATCCTGGCACGTTCCGACTTGCCAATGCTGATGCGGCATTGAACCATCAGACCAACCGGGCTTTCCCGCCCCTGAAATATGGAGGATAGCGATGGATCCATTTACACTTATTCTCGTTCGTCACGGCCATGTCGAAGGCATTCATCCCGCGCGCTTTCGTGGCCAGATCGATCTTCCACTCACCGAACTCGGCCACAAACAGGCTGCCATTACCGCCCGGTTCATTGCATCCCAATGGTCGGCCACGGCTATCTATGCGAGCCCCCTTGGCAGATCCATGGACACCGCAAAGGCGATTGCGGCGGCACAAGGCATATCCGTGCAGCCGCTGCCCCAGCTCATCGATATTAACTATGGGAAATGGCAAGGCCGAACACGCGACGAGGTCGAGGAAACTGAGCCTGAGCGCTTCAAAGCCTGGATGGAACAGCCGCACTTAACCATCATCGACGGGGCGGAGACACTTCAAGATGTCCAGGCGCGGTTAGCGAGAACATTGGATGAAATGCGAAGGACACACCCTCAAGGTACAGTCATCGCGGTCGGTCACGATAGTACGAATCGTGTTTTCCTCTCCATGGGGCTGGGTCTGTCTCTCGCAAGCTATTGGCATCTACAACAGGATCCATGTGCGATTAATGTCCTACGATTCGGTGCCGACGGGTGTCATGTGGTCACGATGAATGAGACGGCCCATCTTGCTGAAATTCACGCTCACGGTACAGCGCCGTGATCAGATTTCGTCCCTGAAGCCGAACATTTGGTCTGAATGTCCCCTCTGAGGTCGGGTAATCTGCGGCCACACGACCAACAAGCATCTCCTTGGGATCGGTACCTGCCATCGGCAATTTTTATGAATGAACGCCGCTTGTTCGAGTTAATACTCCAAAGATGGTGTATCACGGCGGCTTGGGCTCGATATGAGATCTGGTGTAAATCGGCGCCACGCTGTGACCCCATAAAACGCAGCCAAATCTGATAGTTGACGCGCCGATAGGCTTCGGAACCCCTCGCCGATTTACATCCGGAGTTGCGGCGTCGCCTGCCGCGCGCTGGTTGAATACCCAATCTGACCGGACCGGGCGGGTGATCGTCGATGCGCGGCTGCACCCGGACAACGATCCGCATGTGTTCGTTGTCGGGGATACAGCGAGCTGCCCCGGCCCCGATGGCAAGCCGCTGCCAGGGATTGCGCTCGTGGCCAAGCAGCAGGGCCAGTGGGTGGGCCGGGCGATCGCGGGACGGGCATTGCCTGAACCCTTTGTTTACCATCACGCAGGCTTTGTGGCGACGATTGGCCGAGATGCTGCCGTGGCTGATTTTGGCCGGGTTCGCCTCGCGGGCTTCTTCGCCTGGGTGCTGTGGTGTATCGCCCATGTCTATTTCCTGATCGGCTTTCGTAACCGCTTATCTGTGGCGCTCAGCTGGGGGTGGGCGTATACGACCTACCAGCGCGGCGCCCGCCTGATTACGGGCGCGGACATGTAAATGGACACCTTTTAGAGGGGGAAGTTCCATCATGACAAAACACGAAACGGCAAAATACGGACAAATTGTGCTTGTCTTTCAGGGCGGCGGCGCCTTGGGGGCCTATCAGGCGGGCGTCTATCAGGCCCTTCATGAGGCGGGGATCGAACCCGACTGGGTGATCGGCACCTCGATCGGCGCGATTAATGCCGCTCTGATCGCGGGCAACGCGCCGGCTGACCGGCTCGAGCGGCTCGAGGCATTCTGGCATAGGGTGGAATACCCTTTGCCGGCCGACACCATGGCCGTGCTGCCTGGTTGTACCCCGATGTCCCGGCTGCTGACGATGCTCTACGGGTTGCCAGCGTTCTTTGAGCCTAACCCAATGACCTTGATGGGTAACGCTTGGCCCCTTGGTGCGGAGAATGCGGGGCACTATTCCACGGCGCCGTTGCGCCGGACCCTTACTGAATTGGTCGATTTCGATCGGATCAACCGGCATGAGACCCGCATTTCGGTGGGCGCGGCGAATGTCTGTACCAGCCAAATGCATTACTTCGATAGCCGTGACCAGGAGTTTCGTGTCGAGCATGTGATGGCCTCAGGCGCGTTGCCGCCGGCCTTTCCAGCGGTACGCGTTGATGGCGAACTTTACTGGGATGGCGGCATTCTCTCCAACACCCCGCTCGAAGCGATCTTCGATGATAATCCGCGGCGTAGTGCGCTGGTGTTTTCGGTCCATGTCTGGAACCCCGATGGACAAGAGCCTGTTACACTCGGTCAGGTGCTCAACCGCCAGAAGGACGTGCAGTTCGCGTCCCGCTCGCGCACCCAGATTGCGCGGCAAAAGCAGATCCACAAGCTGCGGCACGTCATCGCCAATCTGAGCCAGCGTCTGCCAGAAGCCGAGCGTGCCAGCAACGAGGTTGCCGAGTTGGCAAGCTACGGTTGCGTCACCCAGATGCACGTGGTGGCTCTGGTGGCACCAGCCCTGCCGAACGAAGACAACACAAAGGATATTGATTTTAGTACCGGTGGCATACGCGACCGCTGGGAGGCCGGCTACGCCCAGACCAAGGCTGCGATCGCACAAGCGCCCTGGGCCGCGCCGACCGATCCGCTCGAAGGGGTAATCCTGCACCGCTTTACACCGTAAGTTGTTCGTTGCGCTCTCTAAAAAGGATACCGCACATGAAGATCGCCGATGTCTTGAACGTGCCTTCGATGCCGATCGCCTCGCCCTCTTACCCTTGCGGTCCATACCGATTTGTTGACCGTGAATATATGATCCTGACCTATCTGTCCGACCCGGAGGCGATCCGCGAAGCCTTGCCCGAGCCGTTGGAGTCCGACGGCAGTAACACCGTGTTGTTTGAGGTGATCCGGATGCCGGATTCCGCGGGGTTCGGGGATTATACCGAATCGGGAATCGTGATTCCCTCTCTGCTGAACGGCGAACCCGTAAATTTCACGGCGCAGATGTATCTCGACGATGAACCGCCGATTGCCGGCGGGCGAGAGATCTGGGGCTTTCCGAAAAAACATGGCGCACCAGAGCTTGCCGTGATCCACGATACGTTAACGGGCAAGGTGTCCTATGCCGATACCTTGGTTGCGGTAGCGACCATGGGCTACAAGCACCAGCACATCCTCTACGATGTCGATGGGCAGAAACAGTGCAGCAGCGCGTCGATCGTCAAAAAAATGAGCAAAACGCAGGTAAATCTCAAGATCATTCCTGATGCTGACGGTACGCAGGCCATCTGTCAGCTGGTTGGCTATAATCTGACAGATATACAAGTTAAGGGAGGCTGGTCGGGGCCGGCGCGTTTGCAATTACACGCTCACGTTAACGCCCCGCTCGCTGACCTGCCCGTACGCAAGGTGCTTGGCGGCGTACATTTCATTGCCGATCTGACCCTGCCCTACGGACGCGTGCTGCATGATTATTTGAAGGCCCCCATTTAAGAAAAGGCCCGGACCTCGTCCAGTCTCACTCACGCGCCGCCCGTGAAGGCGAGGCGGGTGAAGGCAGCCAGAATGCGCCATGAGGCGCGGACGGTGCCGCGCAGGGAGCCCGCCACCTTGGGTGCGCCGCCTGCGCGGCAGCGATAGGGCAAGGGCAGCTCGAGCACGCTCATGCCCAGGCGGGCCACCTTGAACTGCATCTCAATGTTCCAGCCGTAGGTCATCTCGCGCATGGCCAGGCGCTCCAGCGCGGCGCGGCGAATGGCACGGTAGGCGCACATGTCAGTATAGTGCACCCCCGTGAGGTACCCGATGGCAAAGCCGAGCGCGTGGCCAGCGAACACCTGGTGCGCGCTCATTGACCCCCGTTCGCGCAGCTCTTTGACCCTGGAAGCGATGACGAAATCATGTGTACCGGCGCGCAGCGGTGCTATGAGTTGTCCGATGAGATCGGCGCGGTCTGCGCCATCGCCGTCCATGAAGACGATGATGTCACATTCAGGGGACGCGGCGGCGGCCGCAGCAGCGCAGGCCCGGCCGTAGCCGCGCTCGCGCACGTCCAGCACGCGCGCACCGGCCAGGCTTGCAGCCTCCTGTGTGCCGTCCGTGCTGCCGCTATCGGCCACAATGATTTCATTGACGACGTCTTTGGGCAGTTCGGCGATCACGGCGCCGATCGCCTCGGCCTCGTTGAGGGTGGGGATGATAACGGCAACACCAGCCATGGCCGTCACAGGCTCCAGCGCAAGCCGCAGTGTTGGCAGGGCTTGGGGGGAGCGTCCGAGAGCAGGGCGCGGCGGAACTCCCGGTAGGCCGGCCCGTTCCAGATCTCGCGCAAGCTCTGCTGGGTCGCGTCGCCCAGCGTGTAATTCTCATAGCCGCGCGCCGAGAAGGGGGCGATGCAGCAAGGCAGCGCGCGGCCATGCGCGGTGAAATACATCAGCGACCAGGGACGGCGGCAGGTGGCCCAGGGCCGCTCCTCAGCTTGCGGCTTCAGGCTGAGGCCGGGCTCCGTTGCGCCGGAGGCATTCAGGCGCACCCCCAGAGCGGTCGCGATCTCATGCGCCGCGTTGATGGCTTGCTCCTCCTCGGCCTGTGCCTGGGCGAACAGGGCAGATGCGGCCCGGGCCAAGCCGAACCCCTCCTCATCGAAGACAAGCCGTTGCAAATGCACTTCCCTGACGCCGATCTTGGCCGCGAGGCGGACGAAATCCGGCAACTGGCCGATCGTCTCCTTGAGCCCGGTGAGCCACATCGAAACCAGGGGTTTGGTGGCGCCCAGCTCCGCCTGCAGGGCAGTAAACGAGGAAATGTTGCGGACGATGCGGTTGAAAAAATCCTTGCCGCGGACGGCCAAAAACGTCTTGGCGTCGGCGGCGTCGAGCGAGACGCGCAGTTCATCCAGCCCGGTCTCGATCAGCTCCCGCTGCTTGCGCGGCGTCAGCAGCGTGCCGTTAGTGTTGAACAACGTGTAGATGCCGCGCGCTTTCAGGTGGCGGATCATCTCGGGCAGGTTTTTCACCAGCATCGGCTCGCCGACGCCATGCATCACGACGCGGGCGATGTTGGGCACTTGATCGATGATGGAGGTGAACAGCTCCCAGCTCATATCGGCCGGCGCCTCGAGCTCCTCGAAGGTGCGCGGACAGGTTTCGCAGAGCAGGTTGCAGCGGTTGGTGACTTCTAGATATAGGCAGACAGGCGGCGTTTTGGCTTCGGCGTGGCGCTCCGCGTCCACGGCGTCGAAATAGCGGCGCGGGTCTTTCAGTGCCGTCAGGGTCATGTCTTTGCTCCTTCGGTGGCTTTCAAGCGCCACAGCCCAAACGTTAATTTTGCGCCACATAAATCCCACGCCGCCAGAAGCACGAACGGGACATACAAAAAGGACGGCCAGAACAGCTTCAAATGCACTGGGTTTAAATAGAGAAGCGGGCTGGCGGTTGCGAGGTACAAAATGCTTGGAAAAGGCGCCACGCAGGCGGGGATGAGCAGCCAAGCATAGTACCAGGGATAATGCGGCGAGAGGCCGGCCATGCCGAGCCCGCCCAGCACCAGAGCGGCGATGCACAAGGTTCGCGTGGCTGGCATTTGGTTTTGCAGGCGCAGGCCCAAGCCGAGGAGAAGTGCAGCGAGACAGGCCAGGTAGAGTTTGGCGGCAAAGCCGGGCAAGGGCAGGACCTGCCCCAGGGCGGAGAGGAAGAACAGGCCCTGACCGTCGGCTATGCCCTCCTGGTGGCCATAGCCGCCCAGGAAGCCGAACACGCCGGCCCCCACGTCAAGGTACGGGAGATAGAACAGCACCAGCAGCGCCGCGAAAATGGCCGCGAAACGCCAGTCCCACCGGCGCCATAAAACCGGCGCCCAGAGCAGCGGCAAGAATTTGGCCAGCACGGCGCAGGCCAGGGAGGTGGCACTAAAGCCCGGGCGGTTGGTGCAAGCCGCCAGCAAGGCCAGCGCTGCAAAACAGATCACGATGGCATCGACATGGCCGGAACTGGCGAATTCCCAGACGGGCAGCGGGTTCCAGGCATAAATGAGCACACGCGAGCGCGGCAGCGCGGCGGCATCGAGCAGGTGCAGCATCGCCCAAATCCCGATGCCTTCCAGCGCCACCATGGCCAGCTTCATACCGAAGACCGGAGGCAGCAGCAGGCTCTTGGCCAGGAAGGCGGCGGCAAAAAAAATCAACTCCGCGGCGGGCGGGTAGATGGTGTGGGCGTAATTGGCGCGGTTGATGTTGGGGAACACCACGGTGTCGCGCAGGAAGCTCAGCTGTGCATCGGCGGGGACGTAGCGGTAGGGGTTGATGCCAGCAGCTTGCACCCAGCCGTCCCAGATGTAGCGGTACATGTCGTTGGACAGGAAAGGCTGGGCGCCGAGCACGATGAGCCGGAAGGCGAGCGCGCCGCCAAGGATGATCCATACGGCCGCGCGGCCGGGACGGGCCCAGAGAACGAGCGCCACCGCGGCGGCATAGATGAGCCCCTGGATGCCGGCGAGGATAACGAAATGGGTCACTGCCGCGCCATAGCCGATGCCAAATACGCCGGGGATCGGCTGCGGCAAGGTCAGGCCCACGGCCATGAGACCAGCGAGCAGCAGGAAGCACAAGACGAGCAGTAGATCGGTGCGAGTCATTATGTCACGTCAGTGGCGGCAGACAGGCCCAGGCGCTGCAGGCAGGCGCGGGTCGCCGGGGCGGCAAAGGGGGCGCTGGCGGCGGGGGGGCTGGCAAGTTCCGCCACCAGACGCTCCAGCGCCGCGGCGTCATCGACATCGTACCAGACGGGCAAGGTCAACAGTTCCAGCCCGATTTCCCCGGCGCGGGCGATGGTTTGCGCCGCCACGATATCGGTGCTCCAGCGAATATCGGCGAACATATGCGCATGCGCCTGCTTCAGACCCAGCAAATAATAGCCGCCATCATCGGCCGGGCCGAGCACAGCGCGATCGCCAGGCAGCGCCAGCAGCCGCGCGGCTTCGGCGAGGTAGGAGGTGGGCAGGGTCGGGCCATCGGAATTGACGACGCAAGCCGAGGCGTAGCCGCGTTCCAGCAGCGCCCGGATGGCATGCAGAAGGCACCGGCCGAAACCCTGCACCTGGGGCGGCATATCCGGATGGCCATCGGCCAGCACCAGCCGGGTGGTGGCGGCCAGATGCCCATCGAACAAATGTTCGCTCCCTGCGGGGGCGAAGGCGGCCCAGGCGTGAATTGGCGCGCTTTGCCCAGCCGCCACAATATTTTCGGTGGTGTCGCGCAGAAAAGCGGCGCTTAGCGCAGCCGCCTGCTCGGGCGCAAGAGGCGGCGTAAGACGGGTTTTGGCGCAGCCTGGCTGCGGCGCCTTGGCCATGACGGCGACGGCGCAATGCGACGCATTTTCATTTCGAGCCAGGGCGAGGTCCGGCAACTGGACATCGCGCATGGCTCAGACCCCGCTGAACCAGTTATAGCCGCGATCGGCCCAGAAGCTGCCGGGATAGCGGTTGGTGACGTACAGCGCCGTGACATATTTCGGATTCTTGAAGCCAAGCTTGGTCGGAATGCGGATTTTGAAGGGAAACCCGTATTCAGTCGGTAGAATCTGGTCCGAGAGCTGGAACGCCATGATGGTCTGCGGGTGCAGGGCTGTCGGCATATCAATGCTCTCGTAATAGCCATCGGCACAGACAAAGCCGACATATTTGGCGGTAAGATCAGCGCCGACACGTTCCAGGAAGGTGCGCAGCGGCGTGCCCGTCCATTTGCCGATCATGCTCCAGCCTTCGACGCAGACATGACGCGTGACCTGGCTTTTTTGCGGCAAGGCATAGAGCTGGGGCACGGTCCAGGCGGTCTTGTTGTTGATCAGCCCCGCGAGCTCAAGCTTGTAGTCAGCAGCCTTGATCACCGGCGCATCGTACGGATGATACCAGGCATTATAGCGGAAATTTTTCACCGCCATGCTCTCGGGATATTCCGGTGCCAGCCTGGTGCCGGAGAAAAGCGCCTCCTGGACAAAATTATTCCAGCGCGAGACAACGGCGAAGACTTTTTGCACCGTGTCGCTATCGCTGATGTCACAGCCGGTGAGCAGCGTGAGCGCGCCCAAGCTCATGCCCGTGCCGAGGAATTTGCGGCGGTCGACATCTACCGTGAATTTTTTCGCGGGCGGGAGAATGATCTTTGGCTTTTTATCATTCACCGGCATGGGGCACCTCGGCTGCGGTATGGATGGGTTCGGCGGCACGGCCAAGCACCATGGCAACCAATGTTTTGGGCACGATGGCGACGAGCGTGACATGCACGATGATGAACAGGCAGATCCCCGTCATGAACAGGAAATGGATGACACGCGCCGCCGGGTAGCCGCCGAAGCACCAGGTGAGCCAGCTCAGCTGCACCGGCTTCCAGATCGCAAGGCCGGAGAGAATCATCATCAACACTGAGAACAGCGCGAACCAATACGCGGCGCGCTGCACCGCGTTATACTCGCCCAGCCGGTGCGGCAAGCGGAAGGTGAGTGCGGCAAGGAGATCATTGAAAATCCGGCGCGGCGAGACCGGCAGGTAGTCGCGCCGGAAATGGCCCGAGATGATGCCGTGTGCGAGGAACAGCAGGTAGCTCGCCAGCAGCAGCCACAGCCCGGTAAAATGCCAGTTGAGCGCATTGGCAACACCAGGGTCCATATGCGCGATTTTCGACTCCATTGGGTCGCCGCCCAGAGTCGCCCAGATCGGAAAACGGTATTCCCCGAAAATCGGTACGGAATTATAAATCCGCCAACCGCTGCCGATCATGATGATGATGGCCAAAGCTTGCAGCCAGTGCGCGATGCGCAGGACCAGCGGGTGCTCCTGGATATCATGCGTAGCCGGGGTTGGTTTCGTTTTCATGTCACGGCCTCCAGGCCAGCTTGGCGCAACAAAGCGGCGCCGCCGGAGCTGCTGATCAGCCCCACAAGGGCCCGCGCATTGGGGCTGACGGCCTTTGCATTCACCGCGACTGAATAGGTTGTTAGGGTCGGATCGGCGGTCAGGGTGGCGAGCACTGTCAGGCGCGGGTCGGCCAGCGCATCGGTGCGGTAGATGAGGGCGATGTCCACCACATGGGTGGTGACCAGAAAGGCGGCATCGCCGGTATTGGCCGTCCCCATGACATTGCCGCTGGCCAAACCGTTGGAGGCGAGCACGGCCCGCCCGTCCAGCGCCGAGGCCACTGTATCATCGGTCACCGCGATCTTGCTCCCCGCCACCAGCTGCGCCAACGCCGCCGCATTGGCCGGCGCGGGAAAGCGTCCAGCCAGGCCGGCCAGCACCAGCGCGTTGGCAAAACCGTTTGTGCGCGTGCTGAGGACCACGAACCTGGCCTGAACCGCCTGGTCCATGGCGGTGCTCAGGGTGAACAGCACATCGTTGCGTGTATGACGCTGGA
Organism: Acidocella sp.; assembly: GCF_052326845.1. Lineage (GTDB taxonomy): Bacteria > Pseudomonadota > Alphaproteobacteria > Acetobacterales > Acetobacteraceae > Acidocella. The sequence continues at coordinate 9,767 of NZ_JBKQJR010000002.1, forward strand.
TTTGCGCCAGCATCCCCGCCGCTACGGCGCTGAGCACGGCGACCGGCGCGCCGAGCTGGGCGCGGGCAATGGGGGCGAAGGCGCGCAGGGCCGGGGCCAGGGTCGGGTCGCAGAAGACCGTGACGCCGGGCGGGATGCTATTTGCCGGGGCGGTGCTCATCTCTGCCTCACGAAACCAGCGCGTGGAGTGAGACGAGGCGTGAGCCCGGGGCAAAGACCGGGCGCGTGCGCAGCAGATAATCGAGCCCTAGGCTGCGCCCCGCGCCATCGGCCGCGAACATGCCATGCGCGCACATGATGCCGACATAGGTCCAGACCCATTCGGTGGGATCGTTATAGAGGCCGACCAGCAGGTTGAGGATGAACAAGGCCGCGATCACCCCGGTGAAGCGCACGGCAAATCCCAAGGCCAGAGAGGTCGCGAAAAACACTTCCAGCAGACAGACCGGCGGCTGCACGAGCGCGATATTGTTCAGCAAAAACTGCATGATATCGGCATGCCATTGGAAGGAACTGTAAGTGACGCAACTGGTCAGCCAGTCCTTGAACCCATGCGCGACGGGCCAGGGCATTTTCCACAACGTGCCAAGATACCACATGCCGGCCGAGAGGAAGCGCATGGAAAAGACGAAAAAATGCCTCGCCGTGCGCTGCTCAGGCACCCGCGCCCAGCAATAGCCGGCCACGGCCAAGCCGCCGCAAAACATCGCCCAAGCCATGGCGACGGTGAACCAGCGGAATGAGCCGAGCGCCAACTGGTCGTGAATTTGCCCGGTCATGACCTGATAGAATGAATGGATCGGATTATCGCGCACGATGGTTTCTCCGATTTTACAATCCGTGCTTTTCGTCGCGCCGCCGCCAGCTATAATTTAACACAGCGGAACGGCGCAGGCACGTATTATTTCGGTGACGATTGCACCCCGCCGGTAAGGGAAAGCTAGATTGCGAGCGGGGCAGTGTCGAGGCATCATTTCAATGCCTTCTGGGCATTGGTGCAGGCGGTCATTGGGGCTGTGCAAGGGCCTGCCGTATGCTCAGACTGTCGCCCACACCGCTCACGGAGAGCTCGATGCCCGCCTCAGTCAGGCGCTCGGTGTACCTGATGGACACGTTAGGTTGAATGTCCGCACTATGCCCATGAAAGCCGAGAGCAGACGGTCCCCTATCGGCCCGGTCCAGCTAAACTGGTCCTTCGGCTCTGCGCGCACCTCAGACATCGGAGCGGCATTAGCCGTGTCTCGAGAGCGGACATTCATATCATTAAAAAAATAAGTAGTGTCGAGCGTGCCTCACCTTCAGACTACGAATCTGAGGGGCAGGAGTTCGAATCTCTTCGGACGCGCCACGAAATTCCTTGAAAAATCAAGCGCAAGAGGGCCGGTCGGCGACGACCGGCATGTTGTCGTTTTGGGGCAGTCCCACTGCATTCTCCCGCGTTGGCCGCATTTCGCCGGCGGTCGCCCGGTGGGACGCACACCTCGGCACCACCCAACTGCTGTTGCAGCGCCCAGGGCCCCGGCGGAAAAGGTTTTCGCCGGTGCCACCCGCCTAACGCAGCTGGAGGAGCTCGCCGGGCAACTCTGACCTAGGCGCCCTTCACCGCTCGACGGCATCCTTACAGTCACACAATGTTAACGTGGTGCAATGTTTGATTGTAGACTAAGAGCGGCTCGGTGCCCGTTAGGGCTACTTGCAACGAAGTTACATGATGACCCTGGACCCAAAGACTCTATTGCTTGCCATGCTGCTGGTTGTGTCGCTGCTAGGGGCCGCTTGCGTGCCGATGTGGCTGCAGGACCGAAGCCAGAAGGTCTTGTTGTGGATGACGGCCGCCTGCGCGTTGTTCTCTCTCGGCATGGTCGGCCGTGTGGCGCTGCCATTTTTGCCCGCGATCACCCTTGGCAACGCGCTGGTGTTCCTCTCTTACAGCATGACCTGGAGCGGCTGCCGGACCCTGCGCCTGCGCCCGCCCCGACGAAAGCTGATCGTCGTGCCGGCGGCGATCTGGCTGGTGCTGTGCCTCATCCCCACCTTCCGCGGCAATATCGATCTGCGGATTGCCACCAGCGGGCTGATGATCGTGGCGCAGATCCTGGTGACGATGCGGGAAATCTGGCTGATGGGACCGGGGGGGCGCATCATCCGCGCCTGGCTGCTGCTGTTGTTCGGCTTCCAGGCCGTGACGAACCTGTGGCGTGCGCTCCCGCTACTGTTTCATGTCCACACCGGCAACACCTCGTTCGGCGCCATGCCGGGGATCGTGCCGATCATGATCGGCGCCCTGATCTTCACCATCCTGCTCGCCTTCGGGCTGATCGCCCTGAGCAAGGAACTCTCCGACACGCATCACCGCCAGGCGGCCCGCAGCGACTTCATGACCGGCGTCGCCAACCGGCGCCATTTCGAGGAAAGTCTGCAGCGGCATTTCGACCGGGCAACCAAGAACGGCCGGGACCTTTCGTTGATCATGATCGATGCCGATGACTTCAAGGCCTACAATGACCTTTACGGTCATCCGGCGGGTGACAAGTGCCTGCAGGCGCTGTCCAACGTGTTTCTCGCAACCTGTCGATCGAGCGACGTAGTTAGCCGCTATGGCGGCGAGGAATTCGTCATCCTGCTCCCCAATACGAACGCCCGCGTCGCACATGCGGTCGCCAACCGCTTACTGACTGGAGTGCGCGAGTTGCGGCTGAAACATGCCAAGCGGCCTAACGGCGTCGTCACGGTCAGCCTTGGCGTTGCCTCCCTGCCGCCAGAGGCCAACCAAATGACACCTTCAGACCTGCTGGAGGCTGCCGACCGGGCTTTGTATCGCGCCAAGCAAAAGGGGCGCGACCGGGTTTGCCAGGCGGCCAACGAACGCGAGCCTCTCGTGCTATCGCACACCAGCCGCTAGCGAGCGGTCCTCCTATGAGCACCGCTACGCTTCGGCCGGTCATAAAAAATTGAGGAAGGAAGGGAGGCGTGTAGGCGCCACCCTTCCTTTCAAACTGCCAGCACCTACAGCGCGATCCAGGCTTTCCGCCGCCAGTACTGAGCTGAAAATTTGGGATCGATGGTTGGAATCTCCCTTAAGGAAGAAATTTGTCACGGTGCAAAAATCGTGCAGACCGTGTGAAAACTGCCGATTTTGACGACCTTGGTGCTGCCCATGTCCGTCTGGGCGTGGTTATGGCGCCCTGGGACGAACAGCCCGAAGCCCAAAATCTTCTGGCTGGCGAGGCTGCGCGCCATATAGCCCCTTCAACGGGTCGGCAAAACGCCGACTGTCGGCTGGTCAGGCCCTTAACGCGGCCATCAACCCGGTAAAGCCGACAATATTGAGCACCCGTCTGAGATTATAGGCGAGCGCGGTCAAGCTGAATTCGGCGCGAACCTTCTCCAG
>NZ_JBKQJR010000003.1:0-16394 GCF_052326845.1 Acidocella sp.
GTTCATGGCGTTCAGTGTGGCTGCCGTGTCCAGCAGGGTCTCGCCCTTGGTGACGGAGGAGGTGGCGACGGACATGTTCACCACATCCGCGCCCAGGCGCCGGCCTGCCAGCTCGAAGCTGGTGCGCGTGCGCGTGGAGTCCTCGAAGAACAGGTTGATGAGGGTACGCCCGCGGAGCAGATCACGCTGGGTTTTGCCCGAACGGTTGAGGAGCACGTAGCTCTCCGCCAGGTCGAGCAGCGAGGTCGCGGTAACGGGGTTGAGGCCCTCGATCCCGAGCAAATGTTTGAGCGTTGCCATTAAAACCCGCTTAGAGCCGGATCGCTCCTGATTTGCAACCTCGGTATTCTGGCGGGGCTTGGCGGCTATGCCGTGCTGCCCTGCCAGGCCTGCGACTCGGCTCAGCGATTAAGCCCGAGCAGGCCTGATTTCTCGGCTTTCCCCAGCAGATGCCTGACCGAGGACGGGTGCCATCTGGTGCCTCCGCGCGGCGTGCGTTCTTTCATGGCTTCGAGCTGTGCTGCGATCTGCTGAAGCGTGCGGTCCGGTGCCGCCACGGCAATCCCGGCGACCAGCCGGACCAGCCGGTCGGCGCCCTGCTGGGGCTTGGCGCGCTCCAGCAACTCGGCTTCGACAATGCCTTCAGCGGCCAGCCTCTGGACAATCCGGCGCAGGCGCTCAGGCGTCCAGTCCGCCGTGCTGTTCTGGTTCAGGACCCTGACCACATCGCCCCAGGGCTGGTCCGGGCGCATCCGCCGGACCGTTGGCAGCCAGGTGTCCAGCTGCGCGACAAGGGTCTCCAGATAAGCGGCATCGCGGCGCGCGCGTGCCTTGCGGATGGCCTCGGGGTCTCCGGCCCGCAGGCCGGGATTGCCGCCGACACGGCCACGGCTCCGTGCGGCGCTGAGCCCAGCCTTGGTGCGTTCGGAGATCAGCGCCCGCTCAAGCTGCGCGACGGCGCCCAGCACTTGCAGGGAGAACATGCCTTGCGGCGTTGCCGTGTCGATGGGGTCGCGCAAGCTCCTGAAATGCGCGCCACGGGCTTCGAGCTGTTCGATGACGGACAATAAATGGCTGACGGAGCGGGCCAGACGGTCCAGGCGGACGACCACCAGGGTCTCGCCGCGCTGAATATCGCGCAGCAACCTGGCCAGAACCGGCCGGCCGAGATCGTCGCCAGAGGCACATTCCTCAAGCACGGCGGCGCAGCCAGCGGCCCACAACTCGTCGAGTTGCGGGTCCGTATCCTGAGCTTCAGTGGAGACACGGGCGTAGCCGATCAGGCGGGGCAGGGTGGTGGTTTGGCAATGAGTGTGCATGCGCAAGAAATATATTAAGTCATTGAAAAGACAAGATAAAATAGTTCGTACACAATAAAAATCACCTGTAAACGGCCGTTTGTGGAGGTGCCCAGGCTTTGGTAGTGGCGGGCATCCGCGGGGTGGCACCGGGCGGGGCATTTCCAGATGGCAGGGAAGGGGGCAGAGGCGTCGAAATCCAGCTCCAGCCACGGCCCGTTGCGCCTGGGTTGGGCTTATTGGCCGTAATTTGGCGCAATCGAGCACCGGCGTTGCTGCTCATGATTGCACGGAATTCCGCTGTTTTCGGCGGCTGAGAGGGCGTCCCGCGCTTGGTTTTCAGCGCGAACAAAAATCGCAGAATCAATATTATGGAAAGACCTGGCCGTATTAATGATACTTCCCGTACCCAAACGCATGATTTAGCGTCGGGTGCCGCCGCATGACCGCGCCACAGTGGAGCGATTCCAAGCGGCTATGGAGCCTGTGGGATATCATGCTTAGACTGCCTCTCCCCATAATGATGAGGATCGCAACGCTTACAGGCGGAAAATATCCGACATTACTAAAAAGCACCCAGTTCAATGGAGAATTTTCTGAAGAAGATAGGAAGGCTTTCAAAGAGTTGTATGAGGATAATCTAAGACTTTTTGTAGACTTAGATTTGACAGCTTCAGCGGCAACCGTAAAAAAATGCTCGCCTGCTTAGAAAAACCAAAATCCAGATATTCTGATTTCTTTAAGTTTGGAGATGAGCTTTACGGTAGGCTTGTCGACGAATCAGGGATGCGATTTTATCTTGCTCTAACTCTCAAGGAGTCGTCAGACTTTCTAAATGAGTTCCCCTACGGAGAGTCTGTTACAGAAAAATTCCCTTCTACGCGCTACGACATTTCTGAGGCATCCGCATGTATGGCCTTGGGCCGTGGGACTGCCGCCGTATTTCATTCTGTGCGCTGCTTAGAGGCGGGAATCCTTGCAATATCGCGGTGCCTGAATATTCCCGATCCAGTCAAGGCTGCAGAACGAAACTGGGGAAGCGCGCTCAGGAAAATAAAAGAGGAAAAAGACCGTAGATGGCCAACGTCGACAGATTGCCTTACTGGAGATGGCCAGTTTTTTGATTCGCTGTACGCCGCCCTTGCTGCGATGCAAAATCCATATCGGAATGGCACGATGCATTTAGATCAAAAGTATACCCCAGATGAAGCAAGGCATATTTTTGAAATGATAGGGGGCCTCATGAAGAAGCTCTCTTCTCGGATGGATGAGGAAGGGAATCCGAGGGCGTGACCACCGTTCCGAACGCCCTCTCAAACCCCTCTTTCGTCTCATCCGCGCCAATCCCGCGGGCGGTCTCAATGAACCGCTCGCTTTGGGGCTTTTCGTGAGTAACAGCTGAATCCGCGTTAAACTGTTGGAAAACATTATGCCGCATAATCGAGTCCGCGCCCCGCCGCCGAATGGAGATGATGCCCTTGGAACTCGCGCTGCCGCCGGAAGACACACTTCAGCCGCAAGCGAACGCCCAGGATACATCCGGGCGCGCCGCCAGCACGATGCAGCGGGTGAAAACCATGGTCACCGGGCTGGAGCGACGGTTCCAGGAGATCGCCTCCATCGCCGACGTGATCAACCACGTGGCCAAGCACACCAAGCTGCTCTCCTTCAACGCCACCATCGAGGCGGCGCGCGCCGGCGAGGCTGGGCGCGGCTTCTCCGTTGTCGCCTCCGAGGTCCGGACCCTGGCCGAGCGCACGGCCAGCGCCACGGCGGACATCAACGAGATGCTGCCGCAGGTGAAGCAGGAGATCGCCGAGGCTGTGCGCGGCGTGGAACAGGAGGAAGCCGAGGCGCTGCTGCAAAGCGCCATCCGCCTGGCGGGGCTGGAGGCGGCCAAGGTCGAGGCGTGGTTCAGGCAGATCGCCGCCACGCTACACGCGCTGAAACACGCGCTGGCCGGCCTGCACAAGGCCGAGGGCGCGCTCTCCCGCCCGGCTTTCAACGCGGTGATGGTCGAGTTCCTGACCAACAACCCGGGCTTGTTCGCGCTCGCCTGCTGCATGGAGCCGAACGCCTTCGACGGGCGGGACGCCAAATTCAGCAATTCCGAGGGCACGGACGCTTCCGGCCGCTTCCTTTCCTACTGGCACCGCGGCACGGGGCGCATCACGCTGGAGCAGCTGCAGGGTTACGACAAGCCGGGCCAGAACGACTATTACGAGCTGCCGCGCCGCTCCGGGGCGGATGTGATGATGGAGCCCTATGACTATCCGGCGGCCGGGCGGATGGTGAAAATGACGTCCCTGATGTCTCCGCTGAAGCTTAAGGGACGCTTTGCCGGGGTGCTTGGGGCGGATTTCCTGCTCGACGAGTTGCAGGCCGAGCTGGCCCGCAACAAGCCGTTCGGCACGGGCGATCTGCTGCTGCTCTCCCACGGCGGCATGTACGCCACCCATCCGGATGCGTTGCGTATTGGCCAGGCGGCCTCTGACCTGCCCCCGGCGGCGCGGCAGGCCGTCGCGGCGGGGCGGCGCTATGACTATGTGGACGAAACGGGCGTGGCGCGGATCTTCCACCCGTTGCAAATCGGCGCGGCCAACCAGCCCTGGGCGCTGGTGCTGGCGTTCGACATTGCGCGTACCCTGAATCACGGGGCGCGTTAGCGGGGTTTACAACTCCAGCACCATGCCGTCATAGCCGGGTTCCACGCCCGGCGGCAGCGTGTTGCAGAGCGTGCGGTAATCCATCTCGGGGCCGAGATGCGTCAGTACCGTGCGCTTCGGCTTCAGCTGCTCCACCCAGGAGAGCACCGTCGGCAGCCCGGCATGCGTGGGATGGTCCTTTTCCGGCGTGAAGCAATCGGCGATAAAAACGTCGAGCCCCTGAAGCTCGGCCATCGCAGCCTCGTCCAGGCGCACGACATCCGTACAATAGGCGGCGCAGCCGATGCGCAGGCCAAGCGAGCGGCTGTAGCCATGATCCTGGTCCATGGGCAGGATGTTTTCACCCATAATTTCAATGGCATCTCCAGGTGTCAGGACATTCTCCGTGAGCACCGGGCGGCCAAAGAACCCGCCATTATAAGGCTTGAAGGCGTAGTCGAAGCGCTGACGCAACTCCGTCCAGACCGGCTCCGTGGCATAGCTGGGCATCGGCGCGCCAAGGATTCGGTTGAGGATGCGGATTTCGTCCAGCCCGGCGATATGGTCGGCATGGGCGTGGGTGAAGATCACCGCGTCGATCCGGCCGATGCCACAGCGTGTGAGCTGAAACCGCAAATCCGGCGCGGTATCGACCAGAATGTTCTTCTGTTCGGAGGTTTGGATGACAATGCTGGAGCGCGTGCGGGTGTTGCGCGGCTCGTTTGGGTCGGTTTGGCCCCAGTCACCGCGCCCGTCCGGCCCGCCGATTTGCGGCAGGCCAGCTGAGCCGCCCGTGCCCAGCAGGGTGATCTTCATGCCGCCTTCCGGAATAGGGTCTTGAAATTCCTGGTGGTGAGATCGGCCAGAGCTTCCGGGGTAAGGCCACGCAACTCCGCCAGCATGGCGGCGGTGTGCACGGTATAGGCGGGCTCGTTACGCTTGCCGCGGAAGGGCACGGGAGCGAGATACGGCGAGTCCGTCTCCACCAGCAGCCGCTCTTCAGGCACATCCTTGGCGATGTCGCGGATATCCGGCGCTTTCGGGAAGGTGAGCATACCCGAGAAGGAGATGTACCCGCCCATCTCCAGCGCGGCCTCGGCCAAGGCGCGGGTGGAGGAGAAGCAGTGCAGCAGGAAGCCGAATTCCCCGCCCCGGTCGCGTTCTTCCTTTAATACCCGCACGATATCGTCATCGGCGTTGCGCGCATGGATGCAGAGCGGCAGGCCGGAGGCTTGCGCGGCGCGGATATGGGCGCGGAAATTGTCCGCCTGAATATCCTTCGGCGCCTTCTCGTGGAAATAATCCAACCCAGACTCACCGAGGCCGATCACCTTCGGGTGCTGCGCCAACTCCACAAGGGCATCTGGCGTGACCACCGGGAGGACATCCGCCGCATGGTCCGGGTGAACCCCAACACATGCCCAGACATTATCAAATTTTTCTGCAATGTCAATGAGTTGTTTTGATTGACTGAAGGTGACGCCAATCGTCACCATCTCCCCTACCCCCGCCGCTTTGGCGCGGGCCACCACTGCCTCGACCTCGCCGGGCTGGTTGAAATAGTCGAGATGGCAATGGCTATCGACGAGCATCAGGCACCCTCCACCACGCGCGGGAACAGCCCGGAAGGTGCCGGGAGCGGCGTGCCCTCGGCCAGCGGGGTGTCGAGGATGGAGAGCGAGCGATCCGCCCCAACGCCCAGATACTCCAGCAGCTTGGCCATCGTGTCCGGCATGAAGGGTTGCAGCACCACCCCCACCACGCGCAGCACGGCGGTAAGCGTGTAGAGCACGGAGTTCATGCGGTCCGTGTCGGTCTTGCGCAGGCTCCAGGGGGCTTGGTGGTCGATGTAGGCGTCGACGGCGCGGATCACTTTCCAGGTCTCGTCCAGCGCCTCATGGAAGGCCAGGCGGCTCATCGCCCCCCTCACCTTCTCCGGCAGTTCGTTCGCCAGCGTCAGCAGCGTCAGGTCGGCCTCGTGCAAATCGCCTCGCGGCGGCACAGCGGCACCGGCATTCTTGTTGATGAAGGAGAGTGTTCGCTGGGCCAGATTGCCGATGCCATTGGCGAGGTCGGAGTTGATCCGCCCGATCAGCGCCTTGCGGGAGAAATCGCCGTCATTGCCGAAGGGCACCTCGCGCAGCAGGAAGTAGCGCACTTGGTCCAGGCCAAACTCTTCCACCAGCGGGCGGACATCGATGAAGTTGCCGAGCGATTTGCTCATCTTCTCGCCCTCGACCGTCCACCAGCCATGGCTGAACACGCGCTTGGGCAGTTCCAGCCCGGCGGCCATGAGGAAGGCCGGCCAGTACACGGCGTGGAAGCGGATGATCTCCTTGCCCACCAGATGCAGGCTGGCTGGCCAGTATTTCGCCCGCTCGCCGGTCATCTCGGGGTAGCCGCAGGCGGTGAGGTAGTTCTGCAGCGCGTCGAGCCACACATACATCACGTGCGTCTCATCCCCCGGCACCGGGATGCCCCAGGAGAAGGAAGTGCGGCTGACCGAGAGGTCATGCAGGCCGGAGCGGACAAAGCTCACGACCTCGTTGCGCTTGGCCTGCGGGGCGATGAAGCCCGGGTTTTCCTCGTAATAGGCGAGCAGCCTGTCCTGGAAGGCGCTGAGCTTGAAGAAATAGCTGGGCTCCACCACCCATTTCACCACGGCGCCGGAGGCGATGGCCACGCGCGTGCCATCCGGCTTCACGGTGGTTTCGTCTTCGTCGTAGAAGGCTTCGTCGCGCACGGCGTACCAGCCCTCGTACTTGCCGAGATAGATGGCGCCGCTCTCCTGCAGCTTCTTCCACAGCGCCTGGGCCGAGGCCTTGTGCCGGGGCTCGGTGGTGCGGATGAAATCGTCGTTGGAGATGTTCATCACCCGCGCCATGTCCTGGAAATCGGCGGAGACGCGGTCGGTGAAGTCCTGCGGGTCGATGCCGGCGGCGCGGGCCGCGGCTTCCACCTTCTGACCGTGCTCGTCCGTGCCGGTGAGGAAGAACACGTCATGCCCCTCCAGCCGGTTCCAGCGGGCCAGCGCGTCGGCGGCGGTGGAGGTGTAGGCATGGCCCAGATGCGGCGAGCCGTTTACGTAATAGATCGGCGTGGTGATGTAGAAGGTTTGTTTGCTCATGACCTGTGCAATTGCGTGAGCGCCACGACGACCGCGGCGCGTTTGTCGAGGTTGAGGCCGAGAACCTCGCGCTCCATTTTGCCGAACTCCTGCCAGAGGGAGACCTCCGCGGCAAGATTCCCCCCCTGCCCGGCGCGCGCGGCAGCCCTGGTACGGGCGGCAAGGCGGGCGCGCAGCAGGGAGAAGAACGTCTCGAACTTGTCCGCCCCGTCCACAGTGCGGGCGACGGTATCGGCGATGGCCTGGGCGCGCGCGGGCGGCACCGGTGCCTCCAGCGCCTCGTCCACCAGCTCGGCGAGCGCGATGCCGCCTTCCGCCGCCAAGGAGAGCGCGGTGCCGATGCTGCCCTCGGCCAGCTCCACCAGGCGCTCGCGGGCGGTGAAATCCACCTCCGGCACGTAGTCCTTCAGCAGCGCGTGCATCGCGGCCTCGGGCAGCGGGGCCATGGGCAGCATCCGGCAGCGCGAGCGTATGGTGGGCAACAGCCGCCCGGGTGCCGAGGTGGCGAGCAGCAAAATGGCCCGGGGCGGCGGTTCCTCCAGCAGCTTCAGCAGCGCGTTGGCGGCGTTGGTGTTCATGTCCTCGGCGCCATCCACAATCACCACGCGCCAGCCGCCCTCAGCCGGGGTGAGGCGCATGAAGGCGCTGGCCTCCTGGATGGTGGCGATGACGATCTCGCTTTGCAGCTTTTCCGTCTTGGCGTTGATCCGCCGCTCGACGGTGAAGAGGTCCGGATGCGTGGCCGCCGCCACACGGCGGAATACCGGGGAGGTTTCCGGCACGTAGAGATCCGGCGTCTCCGCCCCCGCCAGCAGCCAGCGGGCGAAGCGGAAAGCCAGCGTGGCCTTGCCGATGCCCGGCGGCCCGGCGAGCAGCCAGCCATGGTGCAGCCGCCCGGAGATGGCGGCGTGGTAGAGCGATCCAACAGCCCCCTCATGCCCGCGCAGCAGGGCGTTGGCGCGCGGCTCTTGCGGCATCAGCGCCCCGTCCGTTCGGCGATGAGCCGGCGCAGCTCGGAAACCACCGCGCCCGGGGCGGCGGAGGAATCGACCCATGCGCAGCGCTCCGGCTCTTGCGCCGCGATTTCGGCGAAGCCGTGCATCAGCCGGGCTGTGAAATCCGCTCCCATGCTCTCATAGCGGTCCGTCGCCCCGGCGCGGGCGGCGAGGCGCGCCTTGGCCACGTCCTCCGGCACGCGCAGGAAGAAGCTAACATCCGGGCGCAGACCAATGAGCTGGATCAGGCTTTCCACGGCGCTGACCGCCACGCCCTGGCCGTACGCCTGATAGGCCATGGTGGAGTCGTAAAAGCGGTCGCAGACGACGATGGCGCCGCGTTCCAGCGCTGGGCGCAGCACGGTTTCCACATGGTCGGCCCGGGCGGCGAAATGCAGCATGGTCTGCGCCAGCGGATGCAGCGGCGTCTCGGTGTTCAGCAGCAAGGCGCGGATGGCCTCGGCCCCCTTGGTGCCGCCGGGCTCGCGGGTGGCCAGAACCTCGTGCCCCTCTGCCCGCAGCAGCGCGGCAAGGCCCGCGGCGGCGGTGGATTTGCCAGCCCCCTCCCCGCCTTCCAGCGTGATGAACAGCCCGGGGTGCTGGCTCATCTTACAATGATTTCAGGTGCGGCGATGCCGAGCTGGAGCATCTGCTGCAAGGCGGCGTCGGCATCCGCCACTGTATGGTACGGCCCGGCATTCACGGCCCAGAGCGGGCGGTCGCCGCCTAACACCGGCACCACCCGCGCCGGCAGGCCGGGGATCTTGGCCATGGCGCGGAAGGCGTCGTCCTCGCTCCCGAAACCGGGGATCTGCACCCAGAGCGGCCCGGGCCCGGGTGCGCCTAGCGTGACCATGCCGGAGAGGGTGACGCCCTGGCTCATGCCGTTATCCGTGGCGCTGGGGCCGAGCTGCTGCACCCCGCCGCTGGCGCCACCCGTGCCCGGAGGTGCCAGGGACTGCGCGGAAATGCCCGCCACCGGCGCGGCGGCGAGCTTCGGCACGGCGCCGAGCGAACTTTGCAGCGCCATGCTCTGGCTCTGGTTCAGTTTCACCTCCACCTCGACGATGCCGCCCGAGGGGAAGGACAGCAGCGCCGCGACGCGCGGGGTGACGGACAGCACCCGGCCCGGCTGCATCGGCCCGCGGTCATTCACCCGCACATCCACCGAGCGGCCGTTCACCAGATTGGTGACGGTGACGATGCAAGGCAGTTGCAACACGGGGGATGCAGCGGCCAGCGCGTTGGGGTCGTAGCTCTCGTTATCCGCCGTGTAGGCGGGCGCGTTGTCAGGAATCACCGTGGCCAGGCCGGTGGCGTCGTAATCGTTGAATTCGCGCGGGTAGAGCCACTCCCCGCCCGCCTGATACGGGTCGCCCACCGTGTACTTCACGCCGCCCGGCGCGGGTGGCGGCACGGGCTGCGTGCAGCTGGCGAGGATGGCGAACAGGCCGATAACGTAGCGGTTGATCATGCGGTAAGCACCATGCGCCCCAGCGCGCCGACGGCCAGGGCATAGAAGTCTGAAGGGTTGTAACTGCGGATAACGGAGAAATTGGCATAGACCAGGAAGGCTTGGCCGCCAGGGCCATCGGGCAGCCGCAGCGCCGCCGGGGTGGAATCCGGCAGGGCCACGGCGCCTGACAGGCGCTGCACCCCCCGCTCCTGCCAGTAGCCCAGTGTGCGCACCACTGTCCGTCCGGTTTCATCCGGCCCGATGCCGCCCGGGGCGAACACCGCCTCGCTGGAGGGCAGCCCGGTCTGCCACCCCGCCTTGGCCAGATAATTGGCCATGGAGGCGAGGCTGTCGGCATCCGAGTGCCAGATGTCCGGCGCGCTCTCGCCCGAGAAGGACACGGCGGTGGAGAGATACACGCCGGGCATGAATTGCGGCTGGCCCATGGCCCCGGCGTAAGAGCCGAGCAGCCGCCTTGCCGGGGCATCGCCCTGCGCAATGATGCGCATGGCGTCGATCACCTGCCCGGCGAAGAACTTGCTTTGCCGCTCCCATCCCAAGGTCGCCAGCGCGCCGATGACGTGGAATTTGCCCTGGAACGCGCCGTACCCGGTCTCGATTCCCCAGATGCCGATCAGCGGCTCAGCCGAGACACCGAACCGGCTCGTCACCGCCGCCAGCAGGTTGCCCGCCCTGGCCGCCTTGGCCTGGCCGTTGACGATGCGGGTCTCGCTCAGCACGCGGGAGGAGTAATCCGCCCAGGTGAGGGTGAATTCCGCCTGGTGCTGGTCGCGCTTCAGCACCTCCTGGTTGGGCTTCAGCCCGGCGGTGGTGCTGTGCACGATGCGCGCCGGAATGCCCGCCGCCAAGGCACGCGCGCGCAGCCGGGCGAGGAAGGCGGAAAAACTCTCCGCCTGCGCCGCGCCCGCGGCGCACAGGGACATGGACATGCCGGCGAGGAAGGTGCGTCGCTCCATGGCCCGACTGTGCCACGCCGCGCCGGGGCGCCGCAACAGCCGGGCGGCGTTATCTGCTGGCGGTGCCGCCAGGGGCGCTCTATGTAGGGCCCATGGGATTCTGGCGTGAAAAGCAGCTCAGCGAGATGAGCAAGGAGGAGTGGGAGTCGCTCTGCGATGGCTGCGGGCGTTGCTGCCTGCACAAGCTGCGCGATGACGACACGGGCGAGATCGAGTTCACCAACGTCGCCTGCCGGCTGCTGGACGTGAACACCGCCCGCTGCAAGGACTACGCGAACCGCCGCCGCAAGGTGCCGGACTGCGTGCAGCTTACCCCCGAGACGCTGGCGAAAATCGACTGGCTCCCGCCGAGCTGCGCCTACCGGCTGGTACAGGAGGGCAAGGACCTGCCGCCCTGGCATCCGCTGCGCTCGGGCCGGGCGGAGAGCGTGGCCGAGGCCGGAGCCTCGGTGGCCGGGCGTTGCATCAGCGAGCGCGATGCGGGGCCGCTGGAGCACCACCTCGCCGACTGGCCGGGCAGGATGCCCCGGCGGCGCAAGGCATGAGCCCAGAGGAGCTGTCGCCCGAGCTGGTGCCGGTGCAAGGGGCGCTGACGGCCGTCGCTTTCCGCCGTTCCGCTCGGGCGAAGCGGATTTCCCTGCGCATCGATCCGGCGGCGGGCGGCATTCTCATCACCTTGCCGATGCGCGCCTCGCGCCGCGCCGGGCTGGCGCTGCTGCAGGCGCATGAGGGGTGGGCTGCGGAAAAGCTGGCCGCCCTGCCCCAGGCTTTGCGCTTCTCCCCCGGGGCGGCGGTGCCGGTGCATGGGGTGCCGCATGTCATCGGCCATGTGCCCGGTGCGCGCGGCGGAGCCTGGATCGAGGACGGCCGGATTCTGGTAACCGGCGAGCCGGAGTTTCTGGCCCGCCGGGTGACGGATTGCCTGAAGGGTCTGGCGCGCCAGCACCTTACCGCCATGGCGGCGGAGAAGGCGCAGGCGGCGGCGCTGAAGCCGAAAACCGTACGGATAAAGGACACGCGCACCCGCTGGGGCTCCTGCGCGCCGGACGGGACGCTGGCCTTCTGCTGGCGGCTGATCTGCGCTCCGGGATTCGTGCAGGATTACGTGGTGGCGCATGAAACAGCGCATCTGCGCCACATGAATCACGGGCCGCATTTCTGGGCACTCACCGAAACCCTCACCCCGCACCGGGGAGAAGCGTCGGAATGGCTCACCCTTAACGGGATGGAACTGCTGCGAATCGGGTGAGCGTCAGCCCGCCTTCAGTTTCTCCCGGAACGCCTTGCGCAGCTTGGTGATCTTCGGCGCGATCACCGCCTGGCAATAGCCGGACCAGGGGTTGCGGACGAAATAATCCTCATGCTCCTTCTCCGCCGGGTAGAATATGTCCAGCGGCGTGATTTCGGTGACGATCTTGCCCCAGACCGGCGTGAATTTTGCCACCGCCGCTTCCGCCGCTACCTTCTGCTCCGGCGTGGCATAAAAAATGGCCGAGCGGTATTGCGGACCAGCATCATTGCCCTGGCGGTTGAGCGTCGTCGGGTCGTGGATGGTGAAGAACACGCCCAGCAGATCGGCGTAGGAGATCACCGCCGGGTCGTATGTCACCTTCACCACCTCGGCATGGCCGGTGGCGCCGGTGCAAACCTGCTTGTAGCTGGGGTTGGGCTCATGCCCCCCGGCATAACCGGATTCCACCGCCTCCACCCCGGCCAGCTCATCATACGCCGCCTCCAGGCACCAGAAGCACCCGCCGGCCAGCACTGCGGTCTCAGACATTCACCCCTCCCATCTCGCACAGCATTTTCCAATGCTCGGCGCTCACGGGCCCCACCGAGAGGCGGGAGCAGCGCAGCAGCGCCATATCCTCAAATCTGGGGTCGGCCTTGATCGCGGCAAGTGTGATAGGGGTTTTCAGCGGCTTCACCGCCTTCATGTCCACGCAGACCCAGTTGCCGCTCTCGGCCGTGGGGTCCGGGTAGGCTTCCCGCGCCACCTCGACGATGCCGACAATCTCCTTGCCGACATTCGAGTGGTAGAAGAACGCCTTGTCGCCCTGTTTCATCGTGGCGAGGTTTTTCTTCGCCAGATGGTTGCGCACGCCCGTCCATGGCTCGACGCCGTTTTTCACCTGCTCATCCCAGGAGAAAGCATCGGGTTCGGATTTCACCAGCCAATAATTCACCATGCCGAGACTGTATCGCAATTGCACGCCGCTTCAAATTTACCCGTGCATCCCCTAATAGCGTTGCATGAACGAAAACGTCCTGAGTAGTAGCCTTCCAGCTAAAACCGGCGGATGGCTGCATTATTTCGCCAATCCCGGGCGTTTTTTGCGTTTTGTGCAACCCATCCTGCCTTGGGCGGCTGGTGTTTCGCTCATCCTCACCGTGGCGGGACTCGTCTGGGGCTACCAGTTCGCCCCCGCTGACTGGGAGCAGGGCGACGCCGCGCGCATCATGTACGTGCATGTGCCCGCCGCCTGGGTGGCGATGTCCGGCTACGCCATGCTGGCGGTATGCTCGCTGTTTTCCATCGTCTGGCGCCACCCGCTGGCGGATATCGCGGCGGAGGAGATCGGCCCCGTGGGTGCCGGTTTCACCTTTGTCTGCCTTGTCTCCGGCTCGCTCTGGGGCAAGCCGATGTGGGGCGCGTATTGGGTGTGGGATGCGCGGCTGACCTCGGTGCTGATCCTGTTCTTCCTGTATCTGGGGCACATCGCGCTCATCCGCGCGTTCGACAACAAGGCCCATGGCTATCGCGCAGCGGCCATTCTGGCGCTGGCAGGGGCGATCAACCTGCCGATCATCGTGTACTCCGTGCAGTGGTGGAACACGCTGCACCAGGGCAACACCATCTCCATCTCGGGCGGAGCGAAAATCTACATGACCATGCTCTACCCGCTGCTGGTCTGCACGCTGGGGTTTTACCTCAGCTTTCTCACCATGGTCTGCGCCCGCATCGCCGCGGCGATCTGCGAGCGGAAGACGGCCTCGGCCCTGCTGGCCGCCGCGGAGCGCGAATGATGAACAACTGGTCCTTCATCAACGGCGCCTATGGCGTGACGGTGATCTTTCTGGCTGGCGCGGCCTGGCTGAGCTTTGCCCGCTACCGGCGCGCCATCGCCCGGCTCAAGCAGGCGGAAACCCTGTAGCATGCGCACGCCCAAGAGACGCCGCCTTTACCTGGTGCTGGCCTGCGGCCTGTGCCTGAGCGCCGCCGTTGGGCTGACAATGGCGGCGTTTTCCTCCAGCCTCACCTATTTCCTCTCGCCGCGAGAGGTTGTGGCCAAGCACCCGGCCGAGGGGTTGAGCTTCCGCCTGGGCGGCATCGTGCAGGCTGGCACGGTAAAGACCACGCTGAGCGGCGAGACGCCGACCACCCAGTTCGCCGTGACGGATGGCCGCGCCGCCGTGCCCGTGGTGTTCAGCGGCGTGCTGCCGGATCTGTTCCGCGAGGGGCAAGGCGTGGTCGCCATCGGGTCCATGGGCGCGGACGGCGTGTTCCATGCCGATGAGGTGCTGGCCAAGCACGGCGCGGCCTACATGCCAAAGGATGTCGAGCAGTCGCTGAAGGCGGCCGGGAAGTGGGACCCGAAATTTGGCCCGCCGCCTGACGCCAGCAGCTGGAACACCATGCAAGTGAAGGCGGGCTCATGATCCCTGAACTCGGGCATTTCGCCCTGGCCTGCGCGGTGGCGCTCGCATTCGCGCAGGGGGTTGTTGGCATCTTCGGGCCGTCCTTGCGCGATGCCCGGGCGCTCTACGCCGCCCCGGTGCTGGCGCTGAGCCATTTCGCCGCCATCGGCTTTGCCTTCCTCGCACTTGTCTGGGCGGGCGTGGTCTCGGATTTCACGGTGGAGAACATCGCGGATTTCTCCTCCTCCGCCGTGCCGCTGATCTACCGCATCAGCGGCGTGTGGGGGAATCATGACGGCTCCATCCTGCTGTGGTGCCTGATCCTGTCGCTCTGCGGCACCGCCGTGGCGGTGTTCGGCGGCGGATTGCCGGCCAGCCTGCGCTCGCGCGTGCTGGGCGTGCTGGGGCTGGTCTCGGGCGGATTCCTGCTGTTCACCCTCACCGTGTCGGACCCGTTCGCCCGGCTCTGGCCGCCGCCGCTTGAGGGCGCTGGCGTCAACCCGATCCTGCAGGACCCTGGCTTGGCCTTCCACCCGCCGGTTCTCTACACCGGCTATGTCGGGTTCTCGGTTGCTTTCGCGTTTGCCCTCGCGGCGCTCATCGAGGGCCGTATTGACGCCGCCTGGGGCCGCTGGGTGCGCCCCTGGGCACTGCTCTCCTGGTGCTTCCTCACCGCCGGCATCGCGCTGGGGAGCTGGTGGTCCTATTACACGCTGGGCTGGGGCGGGTACTGGTTCTGGGACCCGGTGGAAAACGCGGCCCTCCTGCCCTGGCTTACCGGCACCGCACTGCTGCATTGCGCCATCGTGGTGGAAAAGCGCGAGGCGCTGAAGGCCTGGACCGTGCTGCTGGCTATCGCCACGTTCTCGCTCAGCCTCTCGGGGACGTTTCTGGTGCGCTCGGGCATCCTCAACTCCGTGCACAGCTTTGCCGCGGCGCCGGATCAGGGGCTGTTCATCCTGGCACTGCTGGGCCTGACCATTGGCGGCTCGCTGCTGCTCTTCGCCATCCGCGCCCCGGTGCTGGCCGCCACCGGCATCTACGCGCCCATCTCGCGCGAGAGCGCGCTGGTGCTGAACAACATCTTCCTCTGCGCCATCGCCGCCGTGGTGTTCACCGGCACACTGTACCCGCCGTTCGCCAATCTGCTGTTCGGCATCCAGCTTTCCGTCGGTGCGCCGTTTTATAACCAAACAGTGCTGCCGCTTACCGCGCCGATCATCCTGGCCATGGGGGTGGGCCCGCTGCTGGCCTGGAAGCGCGCCGACCTGCTGCCCGCGCTGCAACGGCTCTGGCTGGCCGGGGCTGTGGCTTTGCTGGTGTTCCTGGTGCTGTCCGCCACAAGGCATGTCATCGCAGCACTTGGCTTGGCGGGTGGGGCGTGGGTGGTGCTCGCCGCGCTCACCGATTTGGCCGGGCGCGTGGGGCTGTTCCGCGTGCCGCTTGGCAACTCCCTGGCGCGCCTCACCACCCTGCCACGCGGGGCGGTTGGCGCCGCGCTCGGGCATATCGGCTTTGGCGTGTCCGTGCTTGGTATCGCGGGCATGACGCTCGCGGTGCAGAAGGTGGTGGTGCTGCAGCCGGGCCAGTCCACCGAGCTTGGCGGCTATACCTGGACGCTGCAGGACATCCACGATGCCCCAGGCCCGAACTACACCCAGCGCGTGGCGGATATCACCGTGGACGGACTCACGCTGCATCCCTCGCGGCGGTTCTTCGCGGCGCAGCATGTCATCACCAACGACGCCGCGATCCACACCAATGGGTTCCAGGATATTTACGCCGTGTTCGCCGATGAACCCGCCAGTGGCGGCGCGGAACTGCGGTTGAACCGCCACCCGATGGCGCCGGAAATCTGGTTCGGCGGGCTGATCATGGCGCTCGGAGGGTTCCTCTCCCTCTCCGATAGGCGGCTGCGGGTGGGCGCGCCCTCGCGCAAGAAACCCGCCGGAGCGGTGGCCTGATGTCCCCGATGCGCCGCCGCCTGCTGTTCGGCATTCCTCTCGCCGTGGCTGCCGTTGGAGGCGGCGGGTTCTACACCATCCTGCGCCGCATGCAGGCCAATGACTACGACCCGCATACCTTGCCCTCGCCGCTCATCGGCAAGCGCCCGCCCGCCTTCGCGCTGCCCGGGGCCGCCGGGCTGCAAGGCTTCGCCACTACCGATATCGCCGCGCCGCCCCAGCCGATGCTGGTGAACTGGTTCGCCTCCTGGTGCGTGCCCTGCCAGCAGGAGGCGGCGATGCTGGGTAAGCTG
>NZ_JBKQJR010000004.1:0-10234 GCF_052326845.1 Acidocella sp.
CGGATCTGCACGTTGCGAGAGCTGGTATCGACCTGCGGATTGATCGCGCTGACCTGGCCGCTGAACGTCTCGCCAGGCCACGTATCGACCTGTAGCGCCACGGCCTGCCCCACCTTGAGGTTCGCCAGCGCCTGCTGCGGCAGATAGAAATCGACATAAAGCGGGTTGAGCTGCTCCAGGGTTACGATCTCGGTGCCAGGGGAGATATACTGGCCGACATCCACCTTGCGGATGCCAAGCCGCCCGGCGAACGGCGCGCGGATCTGCTTTTCCGCCATCAACGCCTGCTGCGCGGCCACCTGCGCCTGCGCGGCGGCGAGGTTCTCGCGGTCGGCATCGAGCTGCGCCTGCGACACGGCACTGGCCGCGAACTGCTTCTGGTCGCGGGTGTAGTTGATCTCGTCGAGCTTCGCGGTCGCCTGCAGCTGCGCCAGCACCGCCGGGTCGTTGTTCGGGCGCAGGGTGACGAGCAGCTGCCCCTTCGGCACATCCACGCCGGACTCGAAGTTGATGCTGTCGACAATGCCGCTCACCTCGGCCGAGAGCGCGGCGCCGTTGATGGCGGTGAGGCTGCCGACGGATTGCAGCTGCGGCTGCCACTGGGTCTCCGCGGCGGTGATGGTGGCCACCGTCTGCACCTGGTTGGCGAACCCCTTGAGGAATTGCGCAATGAGATAGCCGCGCAGCGCGCCGTAGCCGAACACGAGGCCGAACAGCACGGCGACGCTGGCGAGCATGACGATCATGCGCCGGGTGGTATTGGGCTTGCTCATTCTGCTAACATCCTCATGGAATCACGCCACAGCAGTTCTGCGCCACATCCTGGCGGTGCCACCAGCCGCCGCCCAGCGCCTGGAACAACGCCGCCGTGTCGGCGAACCGCGCAGCCCTGGCCCTCACCTGCGCGATCACGGCGGTATGGTAAGTCGTCTGAGCGGTTAGCACGACGGAGAAGGGCTGACCGCCGAGCAGGTACTGCGCCTGCGTCACCTTCAGGCTCTGCGCCGCGGCGTCGGCCGCGGCATCGGCCGCCTGCTGCTCCGTTGCGTCGTATTGCAGCACGGCCAGCACATCCGCCACGTTCTGGAACGCCGTGATCACGGTGTTCTGGTACTGCCCCGCGGCCGCGCGCAAGCCGGCCAGCGCAGCCTTTCGCTTGGCGGTCAGCTCGCCGCCCGCGAAAATCGGCTGTGTCACCCCGGCGGCAAGGTTCCACAGCAGGGTCTGCGGCGTGAACAGCGTGCCGGTGGTGAGCGATTCGTGCCCGATCTGCCCCGAGAGCGTGACCTGCGGCAGCATGTTGGCATCGGCCACGCCGACATTGGCCGTGGCCACATGCAGCTGCGCCGCGGCCGCGCGGATATCGGGCCGCTGCGCGACGATGGCCGAAGGCAGGCTGACCGGCAGATCCGCCGGAAGCTGCAGGCTGTCCAGCGTGAAATCCTGGGGCTTGAAATTGCCGGGGAACGTGCCGGCATAGGCGGCGAGCTGGTTCTGCGCCTGGGCAAGCTGGGATTCCAGCGGCGGCAGCGTCGCCTCTTGCTGGGCGAGTTGGGCCTGCTGCTGCAACACCTGCGCCTGCGCCAAGCCCCCGAGGCTCACCTGGGTTTGCAGTATGCCGAGCAGCTCCCGCTCCGCCTCGATGACCTGATTGGTGGCGTCGATCTGCGCGTGCAACGAGGCGACAGTCACCGCCGAGGTGACAATATTGGCCGTGAGCGTGAGATACGTGGCCTCCAGCTCGTCGCGCTGATATTCGGCCTGCGCCGCCTGCCCTTCCACGGTGCGCCGCACCTGGCCCCAGACATCCAGCGTGTAGGAGACGGAGAGCGACGCATTATAGAGCGTATAGGGAGGCAGCTTCTCCGCCTGCGACGAGCCGAACGTGGCTACGGAGGCTGAGGATGGCTGGTTACGGCCCGCGTCGAAAGCGCCGGAGACGCCGGGGAGCAGCGCGCCTTCCTCGGCGCGCGTGTTTTCCTCGGCCTCCAGCAATGTTCCCTGCGCGGCGGCAAGGCTCGGGTTATTGGCGAGCGCCGTGCCGATCAGCGCGTTGAGTTGCGGGCTGTGATAGAGCGTCCACCAATCCCCGGCGATATCCGCGCCGGGGCTGAAACGTTGCGCCACGCCGCCGGCGGCTTCCGTGGCGGCAGGCAGGGGTACTGGCGTCAGAGGCGTATTCGGCGCCGCCGGCGTGTGGAAATCCGGCCCGACGGCACAGCCCGGCAAAGCCAGGGCAAGCGCCACGCGGGAAAGCGCCCTGCGGAAACTCTTTGGTTTCATACCGGTCAGCTACCGGCCTTTCAAAAGCCCGTCAAGCCAGCTTTTCCCAGCGTTGTCTTGCGTAACGGAAACTTGAAAGTTTCCCATATTCGCGGCATAAGGGGTCATGTCGGATCATGATCCTAATCAAAAAACAAAACCAACAACCGCGAAACAAAATGTAGACGCGGATGCGGATCCGCGCCTGCTCGCGCTATTCAACGCGGCGGAAAGCGTGTTCCTCGCCAAGGGCTACCACGCGGCGACAATGAACGAGGTGGCGAAAGCCGCCGGCATGTCGAAAAAGACTGTCTATACCTTGATCGAATCGAAAGCCGAGCTGTTCTCCTCGCTGCTGGCGCATCACCACTCCCTGCTGAAATTTCCGGAGCCCCAGCCGGATTGGTCGCCGCAGGAGATCCTCACCTCGCATTTGCTCACCCTCGCGCGCTTCCTGCTTTCGCCCCAGCAGATCGCCATATTGCGACTGATCATGGCTGAATACACGCACAGCCCGGATTTCAGCCGGGTGTTCGTGAGGAACCGGGTGATAAAGGCCAAGGCGAAGCTGGAAGCCCACCTGAGCGACCTGGCGCTGAATCACGGCTTCTGCATCCCGGACGCCAAGGAGTTCTCAGCCATGCTGTTCGGCATGGCGATCGGCGAGTTCCATCTCGGCACGCTCATCGGCTTCCGCGCCCCGCCGAGCAAGCAGGCGCTGGAGACACGCGTGCGCCGCGCGGTGGAGATCTTCTGCGCGGGCTGCGGCCCCGCCGCCACTACCCTCCCGTTACCGACATGTGACGAGCCGTCGCCGCGCGGGTGATGTCGAAATCATGCCCCTTCGGCTTGCGCGCGATGGCGGCGGCAATGGCGGCCTCCAGCGCCGCGTCATCGGCGCTGGCGCGCAAGGGCGCGCGCAAATCCGCCGCGTCCTCCTGCCCCAGGCACATGTAAAGCTGCCCGGTGCAGGTCACCCGCACGCGGTTGCAGGCCTCGCAGAAATTATGGCTGAGAGGGGTGATGAACCCCAGGCGCTGCCCGGTCTCGGCCACCTGCACGTAGCGCGCCGGGCCGCCCGTGGCATAGGAGCTTGGGAGCAGCGTCCAGTCTTGCTCCAGTCGGGCGCGGATTGCCGAGAGCGGCAGATGCGTCTCCGCCCGGTATTCCACCTCGCCCATCGGCATGGTCTCGATCAGGCAGAGATCGAATTTCTTCGCCCCGCACCAGGCGAGCATCGCATCGATCTCGTCCTCGTTGATCCCGCGCAGCGCCACCATGTTGATCTTCACGGCCAGCCCCGCCGCCGCTGCCGCGTCGATCCCCGCCAGCACCTGGGGCAGAACCCCGCCGCGCGTGACGGCAGCGAATCTCTCCGGGTCCAGCGTATCCAGGCTGACATTGATGCGCTTCACACCCGCTGCCGCGAGGCCCCGGGCATGCTGGGCAAGCTGCGAGCCGTTGGTGGTGAGGGTCAGCTCCTCCAGCCCAGCCCCCAGGCGCCGCCCCAGCGCCTCGACCAGCCGCATCACATCCCGCCGCACCAGGGGCTCGCCGCCTGTGAGCCGGATCTTGCGCACGCCAAGCCGGATGAAAGCCGCGCAGAGCCGCTCCAGCTCCTCCAGGCTGAGCAACTCAGCCTTGGGCAGGAAGCGCATGTCCTCGGCCATGCAATAGGTGCAACGGAAATCGCAGCGATCCGTCACCGAAACGCGGAGATACCTCACCGTGCGGCCGAACGGATCAATCATCCCCGCAAGATCGGGTGAAACCCGCGCCGTTACAAGTCCTCGCCGCCGTCCACCCTGTCCAAAGCCACCATGTCGGTGTCGATCAGCACCTTGCCGGCGTTCTCGAACATCACCGTCACGCGGTTGCCGATGGCGCTTTGCACCTGCCCCAGCCCCCAGTCGGGCTGGCGCGGGTGGCGGACATAATCGCCGGGGGCGAACTCAGAGCGTTCCATGGCAAGCCTCCACCAGTTCACGCATATGCGCCGGGACGGGGGCGGTAGCCTCCACGGGCGGGTCCACCGGCAGCAGGATATGCCGGGCCAGCAGCTGCAGCCGCCCTGCCCCGCCACCATACACCGCATCGCCGATGATCGGGTGGCCAAGGACTGCGGCATGGGCGCGGATCTGGTGCGTGCGGCCGGTCCTGGGGTGGAACTCCACCAGCGCCATTGCGCCGTTATCGCCCAGCACGCGATACGCCGTCACCGCCGCCTCGCCCGCCGGGTCCGGCGCCATTTTCCAGGCGCGGCCCTGGGTATGCTTGGCCAGAGGTTTGTCGATGACGCCCTCTCTCTGCGCGGGCACGCCCGCCACCACTGCCCAGTAGGTTTTCTGCACCTGCCCGGCGGCGAAGAGGCGTTGCGCCTCCAGCAGAAAGCTCTTCTTGAGCGCAATGATGAGGCAGCCCGCCGTGTCCTGGTCCAGCCGGTGGGCGAGCCAGGGGCCGTTCTTCCCCTGCCGCCATTGCGGAAAGAAATCCTCCACGCTCGGCCCGCCAGCCCGGCTGGCATGCACCGGCAGCCCGGCCGGCTTGTCGATCACCAGGGTGCTACGGTCCTGGTAGAGGATGTTCATCCGCGCAGGCGCTCAGGGATCTTCAGGCCCAGCCGGGTGGGAATGTCCCAATCCTCGCGGGCGCGGCGATACTCCACAAAGCCCGCGGCCAGGTAGTTGGGCAGCGCGCGCGGATGGTCGGCCGAGCAGGTGTTCACGGTCATGCCCGCAAGATGGCTGGAGGCGCCAATGAACACGGAGTCCACTGCCGCGTCGAGGAACTTCCGTCCCAGCCCGCGGCCGATATAGTCCTGCTTCAGCCCGAAATAGTTGAGGTTGACGAAGGGCCACGACACGGCATCGGTCTCGAAGAACCCAGCCTCCTGACCTTTGACGCGCAGCACATGGATGCTCACGCTCGGGCGGGAGAGATGCCGCGCCAGCTTTGCATCCGGCATCATCCGCCGCAGCCACCACAACCAGGGCGCGCCGACATCGTTATACAGGCGGCGGTATTCCGGCACGGAAAGCCGCTCGCGCGTCAGCGTCACCCCCGGCGGCATGATCGCGGGCGGGCGCTCCGGGGCGCGCAGCATGCGCAGGAAAACAACGGTGACGAGGGCGCGTTCCGTCGCCTCACCAGGCACCGGGCGCGCATAGTCGAGAATGTCAGCCATTAATCGTCCAGGAAGCTGCGCAGCTTCCGGCTCCGCGAGGGGTGCTTGAGCTTGCGCAGCGCCTTCGCCTCGATCTGGCGGATACGCTCACGGGTAACGTTGAACTGTTGGCCGACCTCTTCCAGCGTGTGGTCGGTGTTCATGCCGATGCCGAAGCGCATGCGCAGCACGCGCTCCTCACGCGGTGTGAGCGAGGAGAGCACGCGCGTCGCCGCCTCGCGCAGATTGGCCTGCACGGCGGCATCCAGCGGGATGATGGCGCCCTTGTCCTCGATGAAGTCGCCCAGATGGCTGTCCTCCTCGTCGCCGATCGGGGTTTCCAGCGAAATCGGCTCCTTGGCGATCTTCAGCACCTTGCGCACCTTCTCCAGCGGCATGCCGAGCTTCTCGGCCAGTTCCTCCGGGGTCGGCTCGCGGCCGATCTCGTGCAGCATCTGGCGGCTGGTGCGGACCAGCTTGTTGATCGTCTCGATCATGTGCACCGGGATGCGGATGGTGCGCGCCTGGTCGGCGATCGAGCGGGTAATGGCCTGGCGGATCCACCAGGTGGCGTAGGTGGAGAATTTGTAGCCGCGGCGGTATTCGAATTTATCCACCGCCTTCATCAGGCCGATATTGCCTTCCTGGATCAGGTCCAGGAACTGCAGGCCGCGATTGGTGTATTTCTTGGCAATCGAGATCACGAGGCGCAGATTGGCCTCGATCATCTCCTTCTTCGCGCGGGTGGAGTCACGCTCGCCGCGCGAAACGGTCGTGTAAACGCGGCGGAATTCCTCGATCGGCAGCCCGGCCTCGGCGGCAACGCGGCCGATCTGCCCGCGCAGCTCATTCGCCTGCGCCACATGCTTCTTGGCGAAGTCCTTCCAGCCCTTGCCCGGCAGCTCGGAGACGTAATTCACCCAGCCCGGGTCCATCTCGCGGCCACGGTAATGCTGCAGGAACTCCTCGCGCGTCACCTTGGTGTTTTCGGCGAGACGCAGCAGCTGGCCTTCCAGCCCGTTCAGGCGCTGGTTCAGCACCTTCAGCTGGGCCACCAGCTCCTCGATGCGGTTATTGTGCAGACGGATCTGCTCGACCTTGGCCACCAGCTCGTCGCGCAGCTTCTCATACGTCTTCTCGGAGCGGGAATTCACGTCCCCGCCGGCGGTGAGGTTGTCCAGGCGCTTGGTCTGCAGCTTGGCCAGCTTCTCGTAGAGCTTTTCGATCTCCTCGAAGTGCTGGAAGATCTCCGGCTTCAGCTTCTCCTCCAGCGCGGAGAGGGACATGCCGGCGCCTTCGCCCTCCTCGTCCTCCTCCAAATCCTCGGACGCCTCGAAATCGGCCTCGACCGGCTCGGCGCCGCTCTGCATGGCTTCGAGGTCGATCACGTCGCGCAGCAGCACGCGGCCGTTGTTCAGCGCCTCGTGCCAGGC
Source organism: Acidocella sp. (assembly GCF_052326845.1). Lineage (GTDB taxonomy): Bacteria > Pseudomonadota > Alphaproteobacteria > Acetobacterales > Acetobacteraceae > Acidocella. Next base: position 6,859 of record NZ_JBKQJR010000004.1, read on the forward strand.
GATGATGGCGCGGAAGGTGAGCGGGCTTTCGCACAGCCCGCGGATCATCATGTCCCGCCCGGCCTCGATGCGCTTGGCGATGGCGATCTCGCCCTCGCGCGAGAGCAGTTCCACAGACCCCATCTCGCGCAGATACATGCGCACCGGGTCGTCAGTACGGGAGACGGCGCTCTCGGAGATATTGCCGGCCTGCTCCTCGTCCTCGGCCTGCTCCTCCTTGGGCGTGGCGGCGGCCTCGGCTTCCTCGCCCTCCTCGCTCTCCACCACCTGGATGCCCATCTCGTTGAGCATCGCCATGATGTCCTCGATCTGCTCCGAGGAATTCTGCTCCGCGGGCAGAACGGCGTTCAGCTCATCAAAGGTGATGTAGCCGCGCTCCTTGCCCTTGGCGATCAGACGCTTTACGGCTGCGGACTGGGTGTCCAGCACATTGGCGTCGGCCTCGGCTTCGGGGGCTGCGGTCTCAGTGGTATTCGCGGGCTTGATTGCCATGGTCAGGCGGTACTCCGGGGGATAAGCGGCTCGTATATTTTACAACTCAACAGGTAGGCAATAAGCTTGCCTTTTTAAGGGTCAGGAATCGGGTGTTCCTGCCTCGCCTGCGCGGGCGGCGGCCAATAGCTCGTTGTATTTCATTAATCTGGCGCAGGCGGCCTGATCATCAGGGTGAGCCAGCCATAAGGCCTGGGCCTCGTCACGCTGCGCCCGCAACATGTCGATACTAAAATCCATCAGGCTATACCAACTCCACCAAGACTGCGCGGCTGCCGCCGGGCTCGCATCCGGGGCCAAGCGGTACTCGGACGCGGCCTGCGATTGCAGCGCACTCGCCTGCTCGGCCAAACCGAGACTTTCCAAATGGGTGAACAGATTCGCCGAGTCAAGATGTTTTGCGTGGGCTGCGAAATCATGCAGGGCATGGCGGAGCCTCTCGTCCTCGGGCTGCAGGGGCACGTGGGCGAAGGCCTCCTCCACGTCGTGGATGAGGATGGGGTGCGCCAGCAGCGTGGCCAGCATCAGCCGGGCGCGGCACAGCTCCGCCGATGCGGCATCGGGCGACTGGCGCGGCGGCAGGGCAACGGGCTTGATGAAGTCCCGCCCCTTCTGGCCAGGACGGAACGGGGCCTGGGCCTGCGGCCGGCCCAGCCGGCGCTCATCATAATACCGTCCGCGCAGGTGCTGCCGGTACTCGCCCCCCAGCGTCTTGTCTTTTATCAGCCCGGCCAGCTCGTCCAGCCGGTGCAGGAAGGCGGCGCGGCCCTCTGGCGTGTTGCGCTTATGGGTCGCGGCCAGCATGTCATAAAGCGCGGCGGAAAGCGGCTGGGCCTTGTCCAGCTCCGCCTGGAACGCTGCCCCCCCGCCACGGCGGATCAGGCTGTCCGGATCGTCCTTGGCAGGCAGGCGCAGCAGGCGGAGCGAGCACTCCGGCGTAAGATGCTCCAGCGCCAATTCAACCGTCTTCAGCGCCGCGCGCTGCCCGGCGGCGTCGCCGTCGAAGCAGATCACCGGTTCGGGCGAGAGCTTCCAGATCTCCTCCAGATGCTCTTCCGTCAGCGCCGTGCCGAGCGGCGCCACCGCCCCGCCAAACCCCGCCTGGGACAGGGCGATGACATCCATATATCCTTCAACGACAATGAGCTGCGCGCCTTTTCTCACGGTCTCGCGGGCGAAATTCAACCCATAAAGCGAGCGCCGCTTGGAAAAGACAGCCGTCTCTGGCCCGTTGACGTATTTGGGCTGGCCGTCGCCCATGATCCGCCCGCCGAAGCTGAGCATCGCCCCACGCTTGTCGCGGATGGGGAACATCACGCGCCCGAAGAACATGTCCACCGGGCCGTGGTCGCCCTGCTTCATCAGCCCGGCCTCGACCAACTGCTCCGGCTTGATGTTCTGGCCGCGCAGGGCCGTGGCCAGGGCGCCCCTGCCCTCGCCGGACCAGCCCAGGCCGAATTTGCGGATGGTGGCATCGGTCAGCCCGCGCCCGCGCAGATAGTCCAGCGCCGCCCGCCCCTCTGGCGCCGCCAGCCAAGCCTGATACTGCCGCCCGGCGGCTTCCAGCACATCGGAAAGGCCCGCGCGGCGCGCTTCCGCCTCGGCGGCCTGCAGCGTCGGCTTGGGCACTTGCATCCCGGCCTGACGCGCTAGTTCCTCCACCGCCTCCATGAACGACGCGCCGGTGGATTTCATCACAAAGGTGATGACATCCCCGTGCTCGCCGCAGCCGAAGCAGTGGTAATGGTCGTCATACACATAAAAAGAGGGCGTCTTTTCCCCATGGAAGGGGCAACACCCCTTCCAGTCCCGGCTGGAGCGCGTGAGCTTGACCGTGCGCCCGATCACCGTGCGGATCGGGGCGCGCGTGCGCAGCTCGTCGAGGAAATTCGCCGGAAGCGCCATGCCTCAGCCCGCGAGCGCCGCCTTCACCGCGGCGGAGGCCACGGCCATGTCCAGCGCCGCGCCGTGCTTGGCCTTCAGCGCGCCGATCACCTTGCCCATGTCCTTGGCCGAAGCGGCGCCGGTGGCGGCGACCGCCTCCTTGATCGCGGCCTCAAGCGCCTCGCCTTCCAGCGTATGCGGCAGGAATTCGGAGATCACGGCGATCTCGTGCTCCTCCTTGGCGGCCAGTTCCTCGCGCCCGCCCTGGCGGTACAGCGTCACGGAATCCCGGCGGGATTTGATCATCGAGCGCAGCATCGCGAAGATTTCCTCGTCGGGGACCTGCTCCACGCCTTTCGGCCGGGCGGCGATGTCCGTGTCCTTCAGCTTGGCCTGGATCATGCGCAGCGCCGAGGTGCGCTCAGGCTGGCGGGCCAGCATCGAGGCTTTCACGGCGGCGGTAATGTCTTCACGTAGGCTCATTTTTCTACTCCTCCGGAAAAAAATTCCGGCATAATACATCAGCGTTGAGGCTGGAGCAAAATTCCGCTAGAGAGGCGCCATGCATACGCCCATCGATGAAATCCTGCGCCGCCTCGGCGGCAACGAAGCCGCCGCCACCCTGACAGGCGTCTCTCCCGAGGCCGTCCGCAAGTGGCGGAGCAGCAATGCCATCCCACCGCGCCATTGGCCAGCCATCATGGCCGCAGCCGGGCTTTCGATGGAAGAGCTTTCCGCCCCAACCGAGAGCGAAGTGCCGCAGGGCGCCACCGCAGCCCTGGTTCTGGCCGATGGCAGCGTGTTCTGGGGCCGGGGCTTCGGCGCGCATGGCATCAGCCTGCCTTCCGAGCTGTGCTTCAACACCGGCCTCACCGGCTACCAGGAGACGCTGACCGACCCCTCCTATGCCGGGCAGATCATCACCTTCACCTTCCCGCATATCGGCAATGTCGGCACCAATGCCGAGGATATGGAAGCCGGGCGGATCTTCGCCCGCGGC
>NZ_JBKQJR010000005.1:0-59504 GCF_052326845.1 Acidocella sp.
CGACTACATCGAGCGCTTCTATAACCCGAGACGACGCCATTCCAAGCTAGGCTATCTCAGCCCCATGGAATTCGAAGCCAAGGCCGTGCTAGCTTAACTTACTGTCCACGAAACCGGCAGCAGCTCACCTTGCCCGCTTGATCGCGTCAACCGCCAGTTCCGTGCCCGTGCCCGTGCCCGTGCCCGTGCCCGTGCCCGTGCCCGAACCGGCTGTGGCTGTCCGACTTCACCTATGTCGCCACCTGGGGCGGATTTGTATATGTAGCATTTGTCATTGATGCGTTCGCACGGCGGATCGTCGGCTGGCGGGTCAGCCGCACCGCCCATGCGGGATTCGTGCTCGATGCCCTGGAGCAAGCCCTGCATGAGCGCACGCCCCGTGCAGGGTGGCGGGCTCGTGCATCACTCGGACCGCGGCGTGCAGTACGTGTCCATCAAATACACCGAACGCCTGGCCGAGGCCGGCATCGAGCCCTCCGTGGGCAGCGTCGGCGACAGCTACGACAACGCCCTGGCCGAGACCATCAATGGCCTCTACAAGGCGGAACTGATCCACAGACGCGGCCCCTGGCGATCCTTTGAGGCCGTCGAGTACGCCACCCTGGAATGGGTCGATTGGTTCAACCATCGACGGCTCCTGGAGCCCATCGGCAACATGCAGCCGGCAGAAGCCGAGGAACGCTATTACGCCGCGCTAAACACGCAGCCAATGGCAGCGTGACTCAAACCAATCAGCCTCCGGGAAATCCGGGGCAGTTCAACCACTTTTACCGAACTCAAGAACAAATCGCGATCAGCCTCGTCCCTCGCGGCGGAAGGTATTGAAAAAACTGGCTTGTCGCCCAGCCTAACCACCGCCGTAAACGCTGTGTCTGCTTGTGAACGTCTGGCTTTTGTTACGACTTTTGGCGTTTGAGGTGTTTTATACCAGCCCGCCTTGATTCTGACTCTCTGTAGGGGGATTCCCAAGGATCGGTATTTCCGATTCGATAGAGGGAAACAGGCGTTGGAGCCAGAACACTAGGTGCCGAGACCTCCACATCACAGATGCACGAACGGAAGCACGATTTCCAACCCGATCAGCACCACCACGAGGATTTCCAGAAGCTCTCCCCGTGCGCTCGAGGCTTCGTCATGCAAAGCCGCATAGGTATCGCGGATGATCGCCAGCTTTCGGTCCACGGCAGCACCTACAGCGTGCACGCGGAACAGGTCCAGTGCGGCGGCATAGATGCGGGCTAGATACACGTCGCCGGTGGCCTGCAAGGCGTTGTCGAGTTTTTCTGTGAGTTCCGTCACCTCCGCGACCAGCGTGTACAGGCGGCGGGCCAAGGTGGAGAAACGGCGCGGAGCGAGCATGACATTGGTGCGGCGCACGTCGTTGATCAAGTCATACATACGCGGCAGCTCGGCGTCCAGGAGCTCATCATAGTAGCGGGTTTCCAAAAGCCGTGCGTTCGCGACTTCCAGAACGTCCATCACGTCGGCGTCGCCGCGCGGCTCGTAGATGAAGGCGCGGGCCCAGGTCAGCACCACCAGATCGTCGGTGTAGTAAGAGAAGCGCTGACGCATCAAGTCCAGGCGTGCGCCCTCCGAGAGCGGGCGCTGGTCGCCGGAGAGTAGCGGCACCAGGTCGATGCGCTCAAGCAATGTGGCAGCCGCCAGCTCCTCATCGAAACCGTGCACCAGGCCGATGAGATAGTCTTCCTCGATCGGCGACAGGGCAGGGCGGAGCAGCGCCGGTGCCAACAGGCCGCGCACATGCCGTAGCAGGTCAGCCCAGATGGTGGTGCCAGAGGCTTGCCCGACTGCGCGGTCCACAGCGCGGAACTGGGTCAAGAACAGCGGCCAGTGCACCTCCTTGATAGGCACGCGTAACGCAAAGGAAATGGCGCCGAAATCATAGACGCGCGCCGTCACCTCCGCGGCAATTTTTGCGCCCTCCAGTTCCAGCGTGACCGGATCAAGCGGCAGCGCCACTGGTGGCACGCCGAACGCCATTGCCTTGGGCGGCGTGGTGGTCAGCCGGCCTCGGTGGGCGGCGCGGGCTTGGCTGGCCCACAACGCCTCCACCTGCTTCAGGTCGATTTCATGGGCGATACCAAACATTCGGAACGCAACGATCGCGCCGTCGCGGATGATCAGGTCAGGCGGCATTGGATCTCCAAGGACGGTGACGACGCACGCAGCGAAGCCCGGTCTGCGTCGTCATGTCAACGGCGGCGGGCTTGGCTCATGGCAGCCGCCATAAATGCCGCAAACACACAGGCGGCTTTACGCTGAGCGCAAATAGCTGCCCTTCGTCCGGGCTGAGATCTTGCCCGTACCCAGCCCCGACCTTTCCTGTCGAATGACCAAAAATCTTGTCCGCCAGCTCATCGCCAATGTTGCTCGCCCAGAGCATCTGCCGGAAGCTATGCCGCAGCGAATAGAGCACGACCTGCAGGTCATTGCTGACCGTGGCATTCAAATACTGGTTCAACCATTTCGACCATGCGCGGCGGTTCTTGGCTCAGCGCCGGGCTGAACAAGGGTGTGCCACTGGCGGCTTGCTTCTTCGCCCAGTCGAGCAGCCCCATCTTGATCAGGTCCGGCAGGATTGGAACCAGCCGTGGCGCGGCGCTCGTCTTGCGTCCGCCGGCAATGGCCGCGATATCCAACGGCACCCACACCCGGAAATAGTACCTGCTGCCCCGCCTTTCGACGTACGAACAACCCGACATATGGCTTCCCGCTATGACACAAAGCTATGTCACATTCGCGGGACGACACCAAAAATATCTAGCGATATCAATATGTTGGAAGTGATGGCGTCCCCAAGGGGATTCGAACCCCTGTTACCGCCGTGAGAGGGCGGTGTCCTAGGCCTCTAGACGATGGGGACTAAAGGTGGACGCCTGCTACGCTGCTCCGCGTGATCAGTCAAGCGGGGGCGGCGTCGGTAATGAAAAAACCAGCCGAAACACGGCCCTGCCAGCTTTCTGCGCGCAGATATCCAGCCAGGTGCAGCGGTGCGCCGCCTGCGCGGTCCAGGGCTTCGGCCAGCGGGCCATCCTTGGCGCGGAACAGCAGCGCTTTCAGCCGCCCGCCGCCTTCGCCCTCGACCATGGCGCGAATCGTGCCACCATCCTTGCCGATGCGGTCGGACTTCACCACCCGCGCGCGCGGCAGCACGAAGAGCGGCTCTGTATTGCCGGTGCCGAAGGGGCCCAGCCTGGCCACCATCTGCGCCAGAGCCGCGTCGGCTCCGGCCACGCCCAGCACGCCGTCCAGCATCAGCTCGGCCGTGGCGGGCAATTCGGCGGCCTTGGCCAAGCGGGCGCTCAGGAACTCGTGCAACTCGCCCAGCGCCGTCTCGGGTGCCGAGAACCCCGCCGCCATGGCATGGCCGCCGCCGGTGGCCAGGAGCCCGCTCTGCCGCGCCGCGATGACCGCTGCGCCGAGGTCGATGCCGGGAACCGAGCGGCCTGAGCCCTTGGCCATGCCCTCGGTAATGCCGGCGACGAGGGCAGGGCGGTTGAACTTCTCCTTCACCCGGCCCGCGACAATGCCGACCACGCCCGGGTGCCACCCCTCCTGCGCGAGCAGGATAACCCCGTGCCCGGCCTCGACCTGCGCCTGGGCCTGGGCCATGGCGTCGGAGGTAATGCCAGCCTCCACCGCTTGGCGTTGGCGGTTCACCACGTCCAACGCCTGGGCCAGCTCGGCGGCCAGAGCCTCGTCCTCGGCCAGCAGCAGGCGCAGCCCCATATCGGCCTCGGCAATGCGGCCGGAGGCGTTGATGCGCGGCCCCAGGGCGAAGCCGCAATGCATGGCGTTCGGCGCCTCGGTAAGCTTGGCGACATCCAGCAGTGCCGCGATGCCCGGCCGGGACCGGCGCGCCATCACCCGCAGGCCTTGCGTCACGAAGGCGCGGTTGAGCCCGGTCAGCGGCATCACGTCGCACACTGTTGCCAGCGCCACCAAGTCCAGGAACTCGCGCAGATCCGGTTCCGGCCGGCTCTCGAAGAAGCCGCGCTTGCGCAGGCTGCGAAGCAGCGCCACGCAGGCGATGAAGGTGACGGCGGCGGCGCAGATATTGTGCAGGCCGGAGGTGCAGTCGAGCCGGTTCGGGTTCGCCGTGGCGCGGATCGGCGGCGGCGGACCCTCGGATTTATGGTGGTCGAACACCAGAATGTCGGCGGCGTTGTGCAACGGTGCGAAGGCCGCATGAGCCGCCGTGCCGCAATCCACGCAGATCAGCAGCCGCGCACCGCGCTCCACCATGCCGCGCAGGGCGTTGGTGTTGGGGCCGTAGCCTTCCAGTATGCGGTCCGGCACATGGTACACCACGTTGCAGCCGAGCTGGCGCAGCAATGTGACGAGCAGGGCCGCGCTGCAGGCGCCATCCACGTCGTAATCGCCGAACACGCCGATGGTCTCGCCATCCATTATCGCATCGGCGAGGCGCGCGGCGGCGGCGTCCATGTCCACGATGCTGGACGGGTCGGGCAGCATGGCCCGCAATGTGGGGTCGAGGAAATCGGGGACATGCTCGGCGCTCACGCCCCGTGCGGCGAGCAGGCGGCCCATCAACTCGGGCATGCCCAGCTGCTGTGCAAGTCCTTGCCCCACCCGCTCCTCATGGCGAGTGCGCCACACCCAGCGCTTGCCCGTGAGGCTCTGCGTTATCCCAAAGGCGTGGTCATCCATCATCCCCCGCTTCAATCGGAGATGCCGAGTCGAGGCAAGCTTTTGCAGCGATCTCTTATGGCACGAGCTGATAATGCACCGTGTAGTCCACGGTCACATGGTCGTCCTTGGCGTCCGCTGGGAAGGGCGGCAGCTGGTTGTCGGAGAACAGCAGTTCCCAGGCCTGGTCCAGGAAGGTGGAGTCCGCCGAGCGCAGCAGGCGCAGCCCGGTCACATGGCCGTTGCGGTCCACGGTGAATTCCACCTCCGCGGTCCCCTGCTGGTTCTGTGCGATCGCGGCCTGCGGGTAATAGGCGTGCTCGCTCACCCATTTGGTGAGTGCTGCGTCCCAGTCCGATCCGGCATCGCCATGCACAGCGAAATCCGCACCGGTGACGGCCTGTGTGTCGTTTTGCGGAAGGCTGAGATTCATTGCCCGGCCATGCGTGGGGGCGGGCGCCGCGCTGGCCGAGGGGCTGCCATAGGACATGTCGTTCATCACGATATAGCGCTGCGGCGGGGCAGGGCGGGGGTGCGGGCGGGGCTGCGGCGGCGTGGGCTGCGGCTTCGGCGCGCTGGGTAGCGAGGCCAGCGGGTTCTCCGGCATGTTGAGATTCACCTCGGCCTGGGTCTGCGGCGTGGGAGGCGGTGGTGGTGGCGGCGGGGTGGCAGGCGTTTCGGCCTGCTGGGGCTGGCCCTGCCGCACGATGGGCGGCGCAGTACTTTCTGGGCTGCCGCCATTCTCGAACACCACTGACACACCGGGCGGGCTCTGCTCCTCCTGCACCGGGGGACGGGTGCGGACGAACAGCACGATGCAGAGCGCCAGCACGTGCAACAGCAACGCGGCACCCCAGGCCCAGGGGTGCCAGCGCGGGCGGCCTTCCGGCGCGGCCAGGCGATCGCCTGCCGCGAAATCGGCTATGTCGGACGAGGCGCTGGCCTCAATAAGGAGCGTAGTAAGCGGGCGGAGGCGGGGCTGCGTAATATCCCTGGGCCGATGCGTAAGGACCTTGCTGAATCGTCTCGCCATTTCCCACCATGCACTGTGCATAGGCCACGTCATAGCGGCCTTGGAGGGAATCCGCAGTAGCCTGGGCGTTATTACCTGCCACGGAGGCGCCGCCAAGCAAACCGGCCCCCGCGCCCACGGCGGCACCAGCCCCCACATTGCCAGCCAGCGAGCCCAGCCCGGCACCGACGGCGGCGCCGAGCAGCGTGCCTGCCACGGCCGTTTTGGCAGAGTTGTTTTGCGTGTCGGCCGACACCTGGCCAGAATTGGAGATCCGCGACTGCGCGTAGTTGCGGCAGTTGTAGTCATCCTCCTGGAACTGCGGCCAGCTCTTGCCCGGGGCAGGCATGGCCACCACGGTAGGTCCGCTCGGCGGCGCCACGCTGCAGGCGCCCAGCGCCAACAGCGGCAGCATGGCGAGGCCCAGAATGTCCTTTCTCATTGTCGTACTCCTGCGTGCTGTGCACAGCCTTGTCTTGGCACCGACATTAAGTCCCGGGGCGGCACGCCGCAACGCAAACCTCCCCAGGTCTTACAATTCGTATCCAAAACTTAAGTAACGCCGGATTACGGCAATAAAATGCCAGTTCGTGACGGCCACCGGAGTAGACTTGTGGAGCAGCCGTTCAGTTCCGTCCCTCGAAGAAGTCCTTCACCTTGGCGAAGAAGCCCTCATGCTCCGGGCTGCCGGCTTTGTGGCCGTGCGCCTCGCGCGCGAACTCCTCCAGCAACTCGCGCTGGCGGCGGGTGAGGTTCTGCGGCGTCTCCACGGCGACCTGGATATACATGTCGCCGCGCTGCGTGCTGCGCAGCACGGAGAAGCCCTTGCCGCGCAAGCGGAACTGGTCGCCCGACTGCGTGCCAGCCGGGATCTTCACCTTGGAAGCCGTGCCGTCGATGGTCGGCACCTCGATCTCGCCGCCCAGCGCCGCCTGCGTCATCAGCAGGGGCACGCGGCAGAAGATGTTGGCGCCGTCGCGCTGGAAGATGGGGTGCGGACGGACGGAGACATGCACGTACAGATCGCCCGGCGGTGCGCCGCGGGCTCCTGCCTCGCCCTCGCCGGAGAGGCGGATGCGCGTGCCGTCTTCCACGCCGGCCGGGATCTGCACAGCCAGCGTCTTCTCGCGTGGCACGGTGCCGGCGCCGACGCATACCCGGCACGGGTTGCGCACCACGCGGCCGGAGCCGCCGCAGGTGGGGCAGGTGCGCTCGACCAGGAAGAAGCCCTGTTGCGCGCGGATGCGCCCGGCGCCGCCGCAGGTGCCGCAGCTTTCCGAGCCGCTCTTGTCAGCCGAGCCGGAACCGCCGCAGGCATCGCAGGTCATGCGGGTGGTCACGCGCACATTCGCCTTGGTGCCGGTGAAGGCTTCCTTCAGGTCGATCTCGACGGCGGCCTTGATGTCCGCGCCCGATTGCGAACCACCGCTGCGGCGCCCGCCGCCGCCGAACATCTGCTCGAAGATATCGCCGAGCCCGCCCTCGAAGCCGAAGCCGCCGCCCATGCCGCCACCCGCGCCCATGCCGCCATTCTCGAAGGCGGCGTGGCCGAAGCGGTCATAGGCGCCGCGCTTCTGGTCATCCTTGAGGACGTCGTAGGCCTCGTTGATTTCCTTGAATTTCTCTTCCGCTTTCGCATCACCGGGGTTGCGGTCCGGGTGATACTGCATGGCCAGCTTGCGGTAAGCCTTCTTCAATTCATCGGCGCTGGCGCCGCGCTCAACCCCGAGCGTGGCGTAGTAGTCCTGTTTGGCCATGGCGGCGCTATGTTCCTAACTCTGCGAATCGAAAAAAATCCCGGGGCGAACCCCGGGATTTTCATGTGTTGATTTGAAACCCGGGATCAAGCGGATTTGTTCTTGTCGTCGACGTCTTCGAAGTCGGCGTCGACCACCTTCTCACCGGCCGGTCCGGCTTCGGCGCCTGGCGCCGCGCCAGCCTGCGCTTCAGTCTTGTACAGCGCCTCGCCGACCTTCATCGCCACCTGGGTCAGCTTGTCGCCGGCGGCCTTCACCGTCTCGGCGCTGCCGCTTTCCAGGGCGCTCTTGGCTTCGGCGATCGCGGCCTCGGCCTCGGCCTTGTCCGCCGCCGCCACCTTGTCGCCCGCGTCCTTCAGGGTCTTCTCGACCTGATTGACCAGGCCTTCGGTGTGGTTGCGGGTTTCCACCGCCTCGCGCCGGGCTTTGTCGGCCGCCGCGTTCTCTTCCGCATCGCGCACCATGCGCTCGATATCGGCATCGGAGAGACCGCCAGAAGCCTGGATGCGGATCTGCTGCTCCTTGCCGGTCGCCTTGTCCTTGGCGGAGACCGACACGATGCCGTTGGCGTCGATGTCGAAGGTCACCTCGATCTGCGGCACGCCACGGGGCGCCGCAGGAATGCCCTGCAGGTCGAAATTGCCGAGCAGCTTGTTGTCCGCGGCCATCTCGCGCTCGCCCTGGAAGACCTTGATGGTCACGGCCGTCTGGCCGTCCTCGGCGGTGGAGAAAGTCTGGCTCTTCTTGGTCGGGATGGTGGTATTGCGGTCGATCAGGCGGGTGAACACGCCGCCCAGCGTCTCGATGCCCAAGCTGAGCGGGGTGACGTCGAGCAGCAGCACGTCCTTCACGTCGCCGCGGAGCACGGCGCCCTGAATGGCGGCGCCGATGGCGACCACCTCATCCGGGTTCACGTTGCGGGCCGGCTCCTTGCCGAAGAAGGTCTTCACCGCCTCGATGACCTTCGGCATGCGGGTCATGCCGCCGACCAGGATCACCTCGTTGATCTCGCCTGCGGTCACGCCGGCATCCTTCAGCGCCGCGCGGCACGGGGCGAGGGTCCGCTCGATCAGGTCCTCGACCAGCGATTCCAGCTTGGCGCGGGTCAGCTTCAGCACGAGATGTTTTGGTCCAGAAGCGTCCGCCGTGATGAAGGGCAGGTTGATCTCGGTCTCCTTGGAGGAGGAGAGTTCGATCTTCGCCTTCTCCGCGGCTTCCTTCAGGCGCTGCAGGGCGAGCTTGTCCCGGCGCAGGTCGATGCCCTGGTCCTTTTTGAACTCGTCAGCCAGGTAATCGATGATCCGCTGGTCGAAATCCTCACCGCCGAGGAAGGTGTCGCCGTTGGTGGACTTCACCTCGAACACGCCATCACCCAGCTCGAGCACGGAGATGTCGAACGTACCGCCGCCGAGGTCATACACCGCGATGGTGCCGGCGTTCTTCTTGTCCATGCCGTAGGCGAGCGCCGCAGCGGTGGGCTCGTTGATGATGCGCAGCACGTCGAGGCCCGCGATCTTGCCGGCATCCTTGGTCGCCTGGCGCTGGGCGTCGTTGAAGTAGGCCGGCACGGTGATCACCGCCTGGGTCACGGTCTCGCCGAGATACGCCTCGGCGGTCTCCTTCATTTTGGTGAGGATGTAGGAGCTGATCTGGCTCGGCGAATATTTCTCGCCTTTCGCCTCGACCCACGCATCGCCGTTATCGCCGCGCGCGATGGTATAGGGAACCAGCCCCTTGTCCTTGGTCACGGTCGGGTCGTCGTAGCGGCGGCCGATCAGGCGCTTGACGGCGAACAGGGTATTGGTCGGGTTGGTGACGGCCTGGCGCTTGGCGCTCTGGCCTACGAGACGCTCGCCGGAATCGGCAAAAGCCACCATCGACGGGGTGGTGCGGGCGCCCTCGGCATTTTCAATGACGCGGACATCCTTGCCTTCCATGACGGCGACGCAGGAATTGGTGGTACCCAGGTCGATACCGATCACTTTACTCATATGTTTTCGCTCCTTTGCAGCGGATCGCGCCAGCCCGAAGCACCGGGGCGATCCCTTTGAACAATGCCCAATATGTATTCAAACCCCCCGCCGGACACAAGGGTCTTGTGGCGCCCGGCGGGGAGGCCTCTTAAGCAGACAGGGCTTCCGGCGCGGTGCGGGCGCGCTTGGTGATCAGCTTGTTCAGCGCATGGATATAGGCGCGCACGGCGGCCACGATGGTGTCCGTGTCCGCGCCCTGGCCGTCCACGGTCTTGCCGTCTTCCTCCAGGCGCACGGTGCAGCGGGCCTGGGCGTCGGTGCCCTCGGTCACGGCGCCCACCGAGAACAGCTGCAGCGCCGCCGTGTGCGGGAAGATGGCGTGGATGGCGTTGAAGGCCGCGTCCACCGGGCCGTCGCCGCGCTCGTCGGCAACCTTTTTCTCGCCGTCGATCTCCAGCTCCAGCAAAGCGCGGGGCTTGGCCTTGGAACCAGCCCAGACTTCCAGCGACACAAACTTAATGCGCTGATGGCCACGCACCACCTCGTCATCGACCAGGGCCACGATGTCCTCGTCGTAGACGATCTTCTTGCGGTCGGCCAAATCCTTGAAGCGATTGAAGGCGTCGTTCAGCGCGTTGTCGCCCAGGTCGCCATAGCCCAGCGCGCTCAGCTTGTCGCGGAAGGCGGCACGGCCGGAATGCTTGCCCATCACCAGAGAGGTCTTCTGCCAGCCCACCGATTCGGGGGTCATGATCTCGTAGGTGGCGGCGTTCTTCAGCATGCCGTCCTGGTGGATGCCCGATTCGTGCGCGAAGGCGTTGCGCCCGACGATGGCCTTGTTCGGCTGCACGTCGAACCCGGTGATGGTGGACAGCAGCTTCGAGGTGCGCAGGATGCGCGTGGTCTCGATGTTGTGGTGGTAGGGGTTGGCGTCCGGGCGGGTGCGGATGGCCATCACCACCTCTTCCAGCGAGGCATTGCCCGCGCGCTCGCCGATGCCGTTGATGGTGCACTCGATCTGCCGCGCCCCGCCGCGCACGGCGGCCAGGGTGTTGGCCACGGCCAGGCCCAGATCGTTATGGCAATGCGCGGACAGGATCACCCGGTCCGCCCCCGGCACGCGCTGGCGCACGGTGGAGAAGATGCGCAGCATGTCCTCGGGCACGGCATAGCCCACCGTGTCGGGGATGTTGATGGTGGTGGCGCCAGCCTTGATGGCGGCTTCCACGCAGCGGCACAGGAAGTCGATATCCGTGCGGGTGCCGTCCTCGGCCGACCACTCAACGTCATCGGTGAAGCTGCGCGCCAGGGTAACGGAGGAGGTGACATGCTCCAGGACCGTCTCCGGCTCCATGCGCAGCTTGTACTTCATGTGCAGCGGGGAAGTGCTGATGAAGGTGTGGATGCGCTTGCGCTCGGCGGCGCGGATGGCCTCGCCGGCGCGGGTGATGTCGTTGACGGCGGCGCGGGCCAGGCCGGTGATGACCGGGCCCTTGATGCTCTCCGCGATGCGGGTCACCGATTCGAAGTCGCCGGGCGAGGCGGCGGGGAAGCCGGCCTCCATCACGTCCACGCCCAGCGCGGCCAGAGCCTCGGCCATGCGCAGCTTCTCGTCGATGTTCATCGAGAAGCCGGGGGACTGCTCGCCGTCGCGCAGCGTGGTGTCGAAGATGATGACGCGCTTGTCGTCCATCGCGCCGAAATTGGGGTGGTTTATGGTCATGTTTCTGCTCTTCCGTACAAATGCCGTTGCGGTGGTGGTGGGCATTCCCCTGAGCGGCGGCGGCGTTTTAAACGCGCGAAAGGGACTTAACGCTCAGGGGCGGATAAGTCGAAGGAGCAGCCCAGCAAGGGTGGGGGCATAAGCCATGGCCCGGAAATTAGGAGAATTTCTTACCCGGCGCAAGAAGTTTGCCGGGTCTTGCTCCTCATGGCGCGCGGGTCAGCTCGTACAAGGCGACGGCCCCGGCGGCGGAGACGTTCAGGCTCTCCATCCCGCCCGGCATCGCCAGGGCGCAGACTTCGTCGCAGGTCTCGCGCGTCAGGCGGCGCATGCCCTCGCCCTCGCTGCCCAGCACCAGCGCCACTCGCCTTCCGGCGAAATCCTCGCTGCGAAGGCGGCTGGGAGAATGGCCGTCCAGCCCCACCACCCAGACATCGGCGGATTTCAACGCGATCAGCGCGCGCGCGATGTTAACGATTCGCAGCAGCGGGATCGTCTCCAGCGCGCCGGAGGCCGCTTTTGCCAGCGCGCCGGTTTCCTCCGGGGCGTTGCGGTCCTGGGTGATGACGGCGCAGGCGCCGAAGGCCTGGGCCGTGCGCATCAGCGCGCCGACATTGCGTGGATCAAAAATCTGGTCGAGCACCAGAATCGGGCCGGGACGCTTCAGCGCGTCCAGCAGGGCAGGGGCGGTGAGCTGGTCGGTGAGCAGGGCGATGCCCTGGTGCACGATGCCCGAGCCGGGCCGGGCGCCGAGCAGCGCGTCGATTCGGTCGCGCGGGGTGATCTCGGGCTGGATCGGCCATGGCTGCGGGCATTCCGCCGCCAGCGCGGCCTGCGCCTCTTCGGTAATCACGAGTCGGCGGAAGCGCCGCTGCGGGTTCTTCAGTGCCGCGCCCACCGCATGGGTGCCATACAGCCATACCGCCCCGGCCGGGGTGGCGGCTTGGCCGCGGCTTCCCCCGCGTCCGTGTTCGCCGCGCGGCGGGCGGGCGCCTTGCGGGTGCTCGGGCTTTTGCTCGCCGCGTCCGGCCAAGCTCAAGCGGTTATCTCCGCCCTGTGCCGGGCGGCCGGAAATCGGGCGGTTCTGGTCGCCTTGGCGGCCGAATTTGCCGCGGGGAGGGCGGTTCTGGGTCATGGGCTTTCACTATATCTCCACCCTTGCGTTGACAACCAAGCCAGTTTCAGAGAAATGAGCAGCCCATACGGAAGGGTGCCCGAGTGGCTAAAGGGGACGGACTGTAAATCCGTTGGCGTGCGCCTACGTTGGTTCGAATCCAACCCCTTCCACCAAAACCATTCCAAAATGCTACTAGGCTGGCAGTCTGACGCGCATTTTCTGCGCTCCGGTGCTCGCGTACATTAAGTACGCTCCGCTCCGGTGCTCGAAACTGCACGCCAGCCGACTCAGCCTAGCGCATTTTGGAATGGTTTTGGCCGAACGCCTCAAATACATGGGGTTTACTCGCCCACCGGTATTGTCCTAACCATGGGCTGCCCGGCAACGGGTAGTGCTTGCACGCGGGTGTAGCTCAACGGTAGAGTCCCAGCCTTCCAAGCTGGTTGTGCGGGTTCGATTCCCGTCACCCGCTCCATTTTGCCAGACGCAAAACGTCAGGCTAAAGGGTGCAAACACTTGACAGCGGACGCGCCAGAGTGTGGAAGGCGCTTTCCGTGCTGGTACGGATAGGGGCGTAGCTCAATTGGTTAGAGCGCCGGTCTCCAAAACCGGAGGTTGAGAGTTCGAGACCCTCCGCCCCTGCCATCCCTTCCCAGCACATCATTCGCTGTTTCTCGGAGTTTGGTTTTGGCGTTCAACCTGGTGAAATTTGCGCGCGATGTGCGTGCCGAGGCGGCGAAAACCACCTGGCCCTCGCGCAAGGAGACCCTGCAGACCACGGGGCTCGTGCTTGCCATGGTGATCGTCACGGCCCTGTTTTTCCTGACCGTTGATCAGATCATCGGCGCTGTCATGCGCGCGCTGTTCGGCGTCGGAAGTTAAGGAATTTTTTGATGGCCAAGCGCTGGTACGTCCTGCACGTCTATTCGGGTTTCGAGAAGAAGATCTCGCAGCAGATCAAGGAACAGGCTGATCTGAAGGGGCTCGCTGATCATATCGGCGAGATCGTGGTGCCGACCGAGGAAGTGACCGAGGTGCGCCGCGCGCAGAAGGTGAACACCGAGCGCAAGTTCTTCCCCGGCTATGTGCTTATCCACATGGACATGACGGATGACGCCTGGCACCTGGTGAAGGACGTGCCGAAGGTTACCGGCTTCCTGGGCTCCCGCAACAAGCCGAGCCCGATCACGGACTCCGAGGCCGAGCGCATCATGAAGCAGCAGCTGGAAGGCACGGAAACGCGCCGCCCCGCCGTGATCTTCGAGATCGGCGAGCAGGTCCGCGTGTCGGACGGCCCGTTCACCAGCTTCAACGGCGTGATCGAAGAGGTGGACGAGGAGAAGGGCCGCGTGAAGGTCATGGTCTCCATTTTCGGCCGCCCCACGCCGGTGGACCTGGAATACGCCCAGGTCGAGAAGCTCTGACGCACTTGTAATCTCCGCCGCGTCCCTTACGTTCCGCCTTAATAAGGGGAGAGGGACAAAGTGGCTGACGTGAATTCATCCAAGAAACCGCCGCGCTGGGCTCTGTTCGGCGCGGCTGTTGTTAATGCCATTGCACTCCTGTCCTGGATCGCGAGTTACCTGTTGGTCGGGCAGTATCTCGTCAGCACCGATGACGCTTATCTTGCCGCCGATTCCAGCCTGATCGCCGCCAAGGTCGGCGGCTATGTCACCGAGGTCGCGATCGATAACGGCCAGGCGGTCAAGCCGGGCCAGCTTCTCGTAGTCATCGACCCGCGCGACTACCAGAACGCCCTGGCCGCGGCCAAGGCGGAAGCCGCCAATGAAGAGGCGGCGCTGGTCCTGCAACAGGCGAAAATCGCCGCGGCCAAGGCGGCAGTACAGGGCGATATAGCGCGCCTAGCCTTCGCCGAACGCAACCAGATGCGTTACGCCAGCCTCTCCGCCAAGGGCGCCAGCCCGGAGCAGGAGACCGAGCAGGCCACCACCGACCTTGCCGCCGCCCGCGCCCAGCTTGATGCCGATAACGCCAATCTTCAGGCCGCCATAGCCGAGGTGGAGGTGCTGAACGCCGCCCTGGCCCGTGCCAAGGCAGAGGCGGCGCAGGCGGCGCTGGACCTGACCCATGCCGAGATTCGCGCCCCGATGGCGGGCATCGTCGGCAACAAGAGCGTCTCGGTCGGCGATTATCTGCAGCCAGGCACGCAGATCATGGCCATCGTGCCGCTTGCTCAGGTCTATGTGCTGGCCAATTACAAGGAGACCCAGATCACCCACATGGTCCCCGGCCAGAAGGTGACGGTGCATGTCGATGGCTTCCCCAGCCTGGACGTGCGGGGCTATGTCGATGCTATCTACCCTGCTTCGGGGCAGACCTTCGCCCTGCTGCCGCCAGATAACGCTACCGGCAACTTCACCAAGATCGTGCAGCGCGTGCCGGTGAAGATCCTGCTCGACCTGACGCCGGATGAAATTGGCAAGCTGCGGCCCGGCATGTCGGTGGAGCCGGAAATCGACACGCGCAGCCAGCCGTGACGGCGCCCGAGAAAGTCCCGCTGCGCAACATTGTCGCCGTGGCGGGCGGGCTGATCGGCGCGTTCATGGCGGTGCTCAACATCCAGGTGGTGAATACCTCGCTGCCCGACATCCAGGGCGGCATCGGTGCCGGGCTCGATGACGGCGGTTGGATCTCCACCGCCTACCTGATCGGTGAGATCGTCGTCATCCCGCTCTCGGGCTGGCTGACCACGGTGTTCTCGCTGCGCCGCTACCTCATCGCGAATACGGCATTGTTCCTGCTGTTTTCGGCCGCCTGCGGCCTGGTCACCACCTTCCCCGAGATGGTGGCGCTGCGCGCCCTGCAGGGGTTCGCGGGCGGCGTGCTCATCCCGCTCGGCCTGCTCTGTGTCATGACGCTGTTGCCTGAGCGGACCCGCCCCGTCGGCTTCGCCGTGTTCGCGCTCTCGGCCACCTTCGCCCCGGCCATAGGCCCCACCATTGGCGGCGCGATCACCGACCTCTACGGCTGGCGCTATATCTTCTTCCTCAACCTGGTTCCCGGGGCGCTTATGCTCAGCGCTCTCGTCTGGGGGCTGAAGCCCGCGCCTATGCAGCTGGAGAAATTCTGGCAGGGGGACTGGCTCGGCGTCATCACCATGAGCGTCGGGCTGAGCACGCTGCAGGTGGTGCTGGAGGAGGGCAACAAGGATGACTGGTTCGGCTCGCCGCTCATCCTGCGGCTTTCCATCGTCTCCGCCATCTCGCTAGTCGCCTTCCTGGTGCAGGAACTGCGCCCCGGCAACAAGGCGCCGCTGGTGAATCTGTATCTGTTCACCCGGCGCAATTTTGCCTTCTCCAGCATCGCCAACTCCATGCTCGGCTTCGTGCTGTACTCGGCAGTGTATCTTATCCCGCTCTACCTCGCGGTGGTGCATGGCTACAGCGCGGAGCAGGCTGGCTTGGTCATGGCCTGGATCGGCCTGCCGCAACTCCTCATCATCCCGTTCAGCCCGTATCTGATGCGCCGGATCGACCCGCGCCTGCTGCTCGGGGCGGGGCTCCTGCTGTTCACCATCAGCTCGTTCATGAACATGAACCTGGGGCCGGACGATAGCGGGCCGCAGATGCTCGTGCCCAATCTCATCCGCGCGATCGGCCAGGCGTTGGTATTCCCGTCGATGACACTCATCGCCACGGCGGGGATTCCGCTGAAGGATGCCGGGTCCGCCTCGGTCCTGTTTAACATGCTGCGCAACCTGGGCGGGGCCATCGGCATCGCCGTGGTGCAGACCTTCCTCACCAACCGCGAGAAGTTCCACTCGGCGATCATCACCCCCGACATCAGCCTGCTCAATCCCGCGACACAGCAGCGCCTCCAAATGTTGCAGAATTATTTCATGGCGCATGGGATGAATGACCCCAGTGCGGCGCAGGCCCAGGCGGTTCAGCTGCTCGGCGTTACGGTGCGCCTGCAGGCGGATTATTTCGCCTATGGCGATGCCTTCGCCCTGCTGGGCGCGGCCATGCTCGTCTCCATCGCCGCCACGGCATGTCTGCAAAAGGTCACCGGCCACGCGGCGCCCGGGGGGCACTAACCACCGGCGGAATTGTGGCGGCGGCTTGATCTACGTCATTTCATAAAACTGTTTTAAATTGAAAACAGTGCGCACTAGATTGGATGCGGCACTTGTGGATAGTTTCACATTGCTGGATAGTTTCACATTGCGGCTTATAACCGGCCGCGATTCAGTCTAGCGTCGTGAAAACCCTGGAGGAACACTTAATATGTCTCGCGTAGCATTGGTCACCGGCGGCACTCGTGGA
Source organism: Acidocella sp. (assembly GCF_052326845.1). Classification (GTDB taxonomy): domain Bacteria; phylum Pseudomonadota; class Alphaproteobacteria; order Acetobacterales; family Acetobacteraceae; genus Acidocella. The sequence goes on from NZ_JBKQJR010000005.1 coordinate 16,540, forward strand.
ATTGGCGCGGCTATCAGCATCGCCCTCAAAGAGGCGGGCCGCACCGTCATCGCCAGCTATGCTGGCAACACCGCCGCGGCTGAGGCCTTCACCAACGAAACCGGGATCGAATCGATCAAGTTTGACGCCGGCAATTATGAAGAATCTGTTGCGGCGGTGAACGACATCACCGCCCGCCACGGCGCCATCGAGATCCTGATCAATAACGCTGGCATCACCCGCGACTCCGTGCTCGGCAGGATGACCCGCGACATGTGGGATGCGGTGATCGATACGAATCTCGGCTCCTGCTTCAACCTGTGCAAGGCCACGTTCGATGGCATGAAGGCGAAGAAGTTCGGCCGCATCGTCAATATCGGCTCGATCAACGGCCAGGCCGGCCAGTACGGCCAGGTGAACTATGCCGCCGCCAAATCCGGCATCCATGGCTTCACCAAGGCCCTGGCGCAGGAAGGCGCGCGCTACGCCATCACGGTGAACGCCGTCGCGCCTGGTTATGTCGATACCGACATGGTGCGCGCCGTGCCGCCCGACGTGCTGGAGAAGATCATTGCCAAGATCCCCCGCGGCCGTCTTGGCACCGCCCATGACATCGCCCGCGGCGTGGCGTTCCTCACCGCCGACGACGCGGATTTCATTACGGGCTCCACCCTCTCCATCAACGGCGGCCAGCACATGTACTAATCCCGGGCGGGGTAGCCTGGGATACGGAAAGGCCAAGGGGCACTGCCCCCTGGCCTTTTTTATTGGCTGCTATCCCTCCTGGCTCAGGAACCTGCGGATGCCGGTGATGGCCTCCGCAAGACCGGAGCGGATGATGGGCGCGTGTTCGGGGAAGGCGGAGAACAGGCGCGAGGGCACCTGCCGGTCCATCAGCACGAACACGCCCCGGTCGTCGGCCCGGCGGATGAGGCGGCCGAAGGCTTGGCGCAGGCGCAGGCGCACGATGGCGTCGTCGTAGTCCTTGGGTGCGCCGTGGGAGAGATGCGCGCGGCGGGTGCGGTGCAGGATGTCCGGGCGCGGCCAGGGCGTGCGCTCGAACACCACCAGGCGCAGCGCGTTGCCGGGGATGTCCACGCCGTCGCGCATGGCATCGGTGCCGAGCAGGCAGGAATGTTCCTCGGCGCGGAAGATGTCGACCAAGGTGGCGTTGTCCATCGCGTCCACATGCTGGGCGTAGAGCGGGATGCCGGCATCCTCCAGCTTCGGCGCGATGCGCGCATGCACGGCCTTGAGGCGCGAGATGGCGGTGAACAGCCCCAAGCCCCCGCCGCCCGCGGCCTGGAATAGCGCCTGATACGCCCCGGCGAGCGCGCCGATATCCTGCGTGTTCACATCCGAGACCAGCACGATGCGCGTGCGCTCGGCATAGTCGAACGGTGAGTCGAACGCCGCGCGGATGGCGGGCGCGGCGAGATGCACGGCCCCGGTGCGGGCCTCGGCATTCTCCCAGGCGGTTTCCGTATCGGTGCCGTCGCGCAGCGTGGCGGAGGTGATGAGCAGCCCGTGCGCCGGGGCGGCGATGCTCTGGATGAAGGCTTCCGTCGGGTCCAGCATATGCGAGAGCAGCGCGACATCGCGGTCGGTCCCGGCCTCGCGGTCCAGGCGCAGGAACTCGATGCGCGCCGGGCGTTCGCCGGGGGCGGGTTCGGCGGCCAGCCCGTCGAGGATGCGCCGCCAAGCGGCGAGCGGGTCGATGCCCCGGCGTTTCAGGCCACGGGCGATGCCCTCCAGACGCTGGCGGGTGGTTTCCTCGATGTCCGGCTCAGTCTCCAGCCGCTCCAGCATATGCTCGCGCAACGTCACAAGGGGAGTGCGCAACTGCTCCAGCGCCTGCGAGAGGGCCTGTGCTGCCGGGAGGATGTCCGGGTTCAGCGGGTGCAGATCAGCCTCGAACCCGGCTGCGCCATTCAGCTCGTTCTCGGTGGCGCGGGCACGGAGCTGGACGCGCAACGCGCGCAGCAGCGCCTCCGCAGGGTTTTTATCCGGCTCCAGCTCCGGGTCGAGCCGCGTGGAGAACATCGGCGCGGGAAGGGATTTCGCGGCCTTCAGCGCTGCGTCGACGTATTTCAGCGTCTTGTCGTCGGTGGCGGTGATGTCCTCCAGCCGCCGGGCCAGCCCACGGGCGCGCGAGCGCGTGCCCTCGGCGCCGAGCAGCCAGCGCCGTAGCTCGGCCATGGCGGTGCCGGAAAGCTCCACCGAGAACGCGCTGTCCGCCGCGTCGAAAATGTGGTGGCCTTCGTCGAACACGTAGCGGGTTGGCACGTAGTCGTCATCCAGCCCGCCCCACACGGCCTGGGCCATCACCAGCGCGTGGTTGGCGATGACGAGGTCCGCCTCGCGGGCGTTGCGGACGACGCGCTCGATCACGCAGGTGGAGAAATGCGGGCAGGCGGCATGGATGCATTCGCCGCGCCGGTCGGCGATCTGCGCGAGTAGCGCGCCGCCAAAGAGTTCGGCGAACCAGCCGGGCAGGTCGCCGCCGAACAGGTCGCCATCGGCGCTGGCCATGGCCCAGCGGGCGATCAGTCCGAGCGGGGTGGCGTAGCGCTCTACGCCGCTCGCATCCTCGAAATTCAGCAGGCAGAGATAATTCTCCCGCCCCTTGCGCAGCACCACCTTGGTGCCGGCGGGCAGGCGGCTTGCCTCCTGCTCGATCTGCCGCTGCAAATGCCGTGTGTAGGTGGAGATCCACACCGCGCCCTTGTTCTGCTCGGCCCAGAGCGAGGCAGGGGCAAGGTAGCCGAACGTCTTGCCCGTGCCGGTGCCGGCCTCGGCAATGACGACATGCGGGCTCCCCTCCGCCAGCCGCGGGGCGAAGGCTTCCGACACGGCGGAGGCGTAGTCGGCCTGGGCCGGGCGCTGTTCTGCGCCGGGGCCAAGCAGGGTGGCGAGCCGGGCGCGGGCCTGGGCCGAGGTGACAGCGAAGGCGGATGGTGGCGGGCGGGGGGCGACTTCCTCCCATTTCGGCAGGCGCTTGCCCAGCCGCATCGCCATGCCGTCCGGCCTTGCATCGGGCTGGCCCAAAGCCGCCAGCACATAGGGCGCCCAGCCCCAGCCTGCAGCCCCCATGCGCGTGGCAAGGCCAGGGGCGTCGCGGTTGGCCGGGGTGTTCTTGCCCGCGGCCAGCCGTGCGAGCAGCGCCTCGGCCATGTCCGCCAGGGCTAAGGCGGCGGAGTCCAGGCTGTGCGGCACGTCCATGTCCAGCGCGCGGGCGAGTCCGGCGGGGGTGGGGGCCAGCGTTTCCGCCGGGCAGATGAAGGCGAACAGCTCCAGCAGGTCCAGCACCTGGATGGCCGGGTTGCCGAGGCGTTTCAGTGTCGCCGGGCCATGCACCACCAGGGCCGTGGCCTCGCCGAGCTGGCGCGCCACGCCGCCTTGCTTCACCGGCGCGACCACGCCATCCACCCCCAGGATGACGGCGCGGCCGTGACCGGCGACCAGAGCGGGCATGGACGGAAGAATCGGCATACCTGGCTGTTATACGGCGCTGTTCACGCTTTGTCTCGTCTGCTGAACGCAGGCCCTGTTGCGGGCGTGCAAATCCGGTTCTAGAGCAGGCGCATCATGAGCGAAAACACACTTACCTCTCTGTCCTGGCCCTTCCGTGAAGCTGAACGTATCGCCGAGCGCCTGAAACAGAAAGGCAAAGACCACGCGTTGTTCGAGACCGGCTACGGCCCCTCCGGCCTGCCGCATATCGGCACGTTCGGCGAGGTGGCGCGCACCACCTGGGTGCGGAAAGCCTTTACCGACCTCACCGGCATGCCCTCGCGCCTGCTGGCCTTCTCCGACGACATGGACGGCCTGCGCAAGGTGCCGGACAACGTGCCGAACAAGGACATGCTGCGCCAGCATCTCGGCAAGCCGCTGACCAAAATCCCCGACCCGTTCGGCAAGTTCGAGAGCTTCGGCGAGCACAACAACAACATGCTGCAGGACTTCCTGCGCGCCTTCGACTTTGAGTTCGAGTTCGCCTCGGCCTCCGACTATTACGCCTCCGGCCGTTTCGATAACGCGCTGCTGCACGCGCTCGCGCATCACGACGAGATCGTGAACATCATCCTGCCCACGCTGGGCGCGGAGCGTAAGGCCACGTACTCGCCCATCCTGCCCATCCACCCGCGCACCGGCGTGGTGATGCAGGTGCCTATCGAGCAGGTGGATGTGGATAACGGCACGGTGGTGTGGACCGACCCCGAGACCGGCACCCGGTTCGAGACCTCGGTGCTCGGCGGCAATGCAAAGCTGCAGTGGAAGGCCGATTGGGCCATGCGCTGGTACGCGCTGGACGTCGACTACGAGATGTCCGGCAAGGACCTCATCCCCAGCGTGAAGCTCTCCTCGGATATCGTGCGCGCGCTGGGCAAGGAGCCGCCGGTGACGCTCACCTACGAGCTGTTCCTGGACGAGAAGGGGCAGAAGATCTCGAAGTCCAAGGGCAATGGCCTGTCCATCGACGAATGGCTGACCTATGCGCCCAAGGAGAGCCTGGCGCAGTTCATGTATCATGCGCCGCAGCGGGCCAAGCGCCTGTTCTTCGATGTCATCCCCCGCGCCACGGACGACTACATCAACAGCGTCGCCGCCCTGCCTACGGCCGAGAAGCCGCATGACAACCCGGCCTGGCACATTCATGCCGGCAAGCTGCCCGAGCATGCCGGGTCGCCGATCGGCTTCACCATGCTGCTCAACCTGGCCTCGGTCATCAATGCCGACAGCCCGGAGATGCTGTGGGGCTTCATCCGCGCCTATATCCCAGGCGCGAATGCCGAGACCTACCCGTTCCTGGCCAAGCTGGTGCATCACGCCATCGCCTATAACCGCGACTTCGTGCAGCCCACCAAGCAATACCGCGCGCCAACCGATGTCGAGCGCGGCGCGCTGGTGGACTTGGCCGAGAGCCTGAAGGCGGGCGAGCAGACCACGCATAAGGGCGATAACGAGGCGGAGAAGCTGCAGAACCTCGTCTATGAAGTCGGCAAGCGCCACCCGTTCGCGCCGCTGAAGGCGTGGTTCGACTGCCTGTACCAGGTGCTGCTCGGCACCACGGAAGGCCCGCGCTTCGGCGGCTTCATCGCCCTCTACGGCGTGGAGCGGACCGTGGCGCTGATCGAAACCTCCCTGGCGCGCGACTAAACCAGCCTTAAGGCGCGGGGCATGAGGCGCAAGGCGCTGAAATACCTGCCGCCGGCGCTCGGCGTGCTGGTGCTGGCTGGCGCCGCGTTGGGCCTGCGTGGCGCGCTGAAGAAGCTCAGCCTGGGCGATATTCTCGCGGCACTTGAGGCTACGCCGCGCGAGCATGTCTTTCATGCCGTGGTGATGCTGGGGTTCAGCTGCTGCATCATGTGCGCCTATGACCTGCCGGGCGTGATGTTCGCGCGGCGGGTGGCGAAATTCCCCCGGCTCGGGCTGCGCCGGGTGGGGCTCGCCTCGTTCTGCGCCTATACGCTGAGCCATGTGCTCGGCGCGCCGGCCTTGTCCGCCGCCGCTATCCGCGTGCGGCTCTACGCGCAATGGGGCGTGCCAACGGCGGGCATCACGCGCATCGTCGCGCTCTCGGGCAGCAATTTCACCCTTGGGTTTGCCGCCATGCTGGGGGTGTTTCTGCTGCTGCAGCCCGGCGTGTTGCCGGTGTTCGGCAATATCGCGCCGGATCTGCTGCGTTTGGCAGGGCTGGCCCTGATCGGCATTCCCGCCGCCTATATCGCGGCGGCGCGGGCGCGGGAGTCCGTGCGGCTGCTCGGGCGCGAGATCGCGCTGCCCGGCGCGCGCCTCGCCATGGCGCAGATCCTTCTCTCCTGTGCGGACATCGCGACGGCGAGTACCATACTCTACGCCGTGCTGCCCGCCACACCAGGGTTGAGCTTCCCGCTGCTGCTCAGCCTCTACCTCGCCGCCTACGCCTCCGGCGCCTATTCCGGGCTGCCGGGCGGGGTGGGGGTGTTCGACTCGCTGCTTCTGCTCGGCCTCTCCGCATATCTATCCACCGCCGAGGCGCTGGGGGCTATTCTATTGTTCAGGGTCATGTATTTTTTGGCGCCGGCGTGCTTAGGCGGACTCTGCTACGCCGCACACGAATTGTGGGCGCAGACGCAAGCGCCGGGAGAAACAAAATGAGCATGCAACAGACAATCACGCCGGTGAATGGCAACGTCTATGCCGAGCGCCCCTTCGCCGGGGAGAACCATATCAACGCGGTGCTGGACAACGCGGTGAAGGCCCAGCGCGCCTGGGCGTTGACGCCCCTGGAGCAGCGCGCCGCGTATTGCTCCAGCTTCTGCGACGCGCTGCTGACGCATATCGACGAGATCGCGCTGGAACTGGCCTGGCAGATGGGCCGCCCGGTCTCCCAGGCGCCGAACGAGGTGCGCACCTGCATCGACCGCGCCCGCTACATGATCGCCGAAGCCCCGGCGGGTCTGGCGCCGCTCGACCCCGGCCCGAAGGAAGGCTTCAAGCGCTACGTGAAGCGCACGCCGCTCGGCGTGGTGTTCGTCATCGCGCCGTGGAACTACCCGCTGCTCACCGCCGTGAACTCCATCATTCCCGCGATCATGGCCGGCAATGTGGTGGTGCTGAAGCACGCGGCGCAGACGCAGCTGGTGGCCGAGCGCTTCCAGCAGGCCTTCGACGAGGCCGGGCTGCCGGACGGCGTTTTCCAGCACATCCATGTGGCCGGTTCCACCGCCGAGCAGTTGGTGAGGGACACCCGCATCGCACATGTGAACTTCACCGGCTCGGTGCCGGTGGGCCATGCCGTTTCCCGCGCCGCGTCGGAGCGGTTCATCTCCGTCGGGCTGGAGCTGGGCGGCAAGGACCCCGCCTATGTCCGCGCCGATGCCGATGTCGGCTTTGCGGTCGATAACCTCATCGACGGCGCCTTCTTCAACTCCGGCCAGTCCTGCTGCGGCATCGAGCGCATCTACGCGCATGAGAGCGTGTTCGAAGAGTTCGTGGAGCGCGCTGTGGCGTTCACCAACACCTATCGCCTTGGCGACCCGACCAACCCCGAGACCAATATCGGCCCGGTGGTGTCCGCCAAGGCGGCGGCCTTCATCCGCAGCCAGGTGGACGAGGCTGTGGGCCAAGGCGCGCGCGCCCTCATCAACCCGGCTGCCTTCGCGGCGGACAAGGCGGGCACGCCGTACATGGCGCCGCAGATCCTCATCAACGTGGACCACTCGATGCGCGTGATGACCGAGGAAACCTTCGGTCCCGTGGTCGGCATCATGAAGGTGAAGGATGACGAAGAGGCCATCCGCCTGATGAACGACAGCGAATACGGTCTCACCGCCGCGATCTTCACCCGGGACGTGGAGGCGGCGGAGCGCATTGGCGACCGCGTGGAGACGGGCACCGTGTTCCTCAACCGCTGCGACGCGCTGGACCCGGCGCTGCCGTGGGTTGGCGTGAAGGATACCGGCCGCGGCTACACCCTCTCGCGCTGGGGCTACGAAACCCTGACCCGTCCGAAGAGCTACCATCTCCGCCTGCCGGCGGGCTGAAACAAAAAGGCCAGGGGAAATGCCCCTGGCCTTTTTTAATGGCGCCGATCCGGCCCGGCTTACTGGCCGCTGGAATCGCCGGAGCTGTCACCCTGTCCGCTCACCGCGATGCCCACGAACAGCGCCTGCCCCTGGCGGATGATACGCAGCGCCAAGGCGCCGTTGCCGCTCTTGCGCGCAGCCGAGATGGCGGCCACCGCGTCGTCCGGGCTGTTCACGTTGGTGGCCCCGACGCCGACCAGCAGGTCGCCCGGCTCCAGCCCGGCCTGGTCCGCCAGTGAGTTCGGCTTCACCGCTGTGATCACCGCGCCGGTGGCGCTGTCGGGCAGGTTGAGCTGGTCGCGCGCATCCGGGGTGAGTGGCGCCAGGGTGAGGCCCAGCGCGCCCTGCTGCGGCGCGGTGCTGGAGCTGCTGTTGCCGCCCTGCTGGAATGCCGCATCCGGGTTCGCCGGCATGGTCGCCACGGCGACGGAAACCGTGTTCTGCTTGCCGTTGCGCAGATACACGATGTCCGCCTTGTGGTTGGGGTCCACATTGGCGACGTCGCTGGCGAGATCGCCAGGGTTGGTCACGGACTGGCCGTTGACGCTGATGATCACGTCGCCTGCCTTCAGCCCGGCCTTCTCGGCGGGGCTGCCCGGCGAGATGGCGGCGACGAGCGCGCCATCCTTGGCCGGATCATCCGTCGGCAGGCCCAGCGCCTGCGCCATCTGCGGCGAGATTTCCTGCGCCGCGACGCCAAGATAGCCGCGCACCACCTTGCCGCCGCTGATCAGTTGCGTGACCACGCGCTTGATCATGTCGGACGGGATGGCGAAGCCGATGCCGACCGAGCCGCCGGAGGGGGAGAGGATGGCGGTGTTGACGCCGATCACCTCGCCCTTCTGGTCGAAGAGCGGGCCGCCGGAATTGCCCTCGTTGATCGGCGCGTCGATCTGGATGAACTTGTCATACGGGCCGTCGCCGATATCGCGCCCGAGGGCGGAGACGATACCCGCCGTCACCGTGCCATCCAGCCCGAACGGGTTGCCCATGGCCACCACCCATTCGCCCGGCTCCACCGAGGATGAGGGGCCGAGATCGACATACGGGAGCGGATGCCCTGCGGAGATCTTCAACACGGCAAGGTCGGTCTTCGGGTCAGTGCCGAGGATCTTCGCCGGATAGGTATTGCCGTCGGAGAGCGTGACGGTGACCGTGCGCGCATCCTTCACCACATGGTTGTTGGTGACGATGATACCGCTCTGGTCGATGATGAAGCCGGAGCCCTTGGCTTCGACCGCCTGCGGCTGTTGCGGCGTGCCAAAGCCGAATGGGAAACCCGGGATCTGCGGGAAGCCCGGCGGCAGGCCGTTCTGGCCCTGGTCCTGGCCGCCATTATCGCCCTGGCCCCCATTATCGTCCTGGTCGTCGGAGGTCTGGTTAAGCTTCAGATGCACATCGACGGACACCACCGCCGGGGCCACGTGCTTCACCAAGCCAGAGAAGTCCGGCACCGGGGCGAAGCCCTGCTGCACGGCCGCGGTTTCGTCCAGCGATGAGTCCGCTGCGCGTGCCGGGGCGGCTGGTAGGCCGGCCAGGGCGGTAGCGCCGAAAAGAGCCAGCGTGAGCGCGGTGCCACGGGTGAAGGTTTTACGCATGTCTTGTGTGGTCTCCTGCGGAAAAATCTTTGACTTATCGCGGTAGAAAATCTGTACTGTGGCATAAATGCCACAATAATCTCTCGCTCTCAATGTCCGGCGTTTGGAGGTTACATTTTTTCACCGGTTGCAAAACTATGCCGCGCCATGGGCGAGGCGAAGAGACGGATATCAATCATCATGTACCGGAGATAGGCGTGGCTCGCGGCGAAAGTAAGGCCGGGGCTCTTAATCATCGGTTCATCAGCACCGGCAGCTGCGCATTTTCCAACACGTGGCGCGTGGTGCCACCCAGGATGAGCTGGCGCAGGCGCGAGGCGGTGGAATACGCGCCCATGGACATCAGGTCCGCACCGAACTCCGCCGCTGCCGCCAACAGCCCGGCGCCGGCGACGCGGTTGATGGCATGGAACCGCACGACATCGGCGGTCACGCCATGATGTGAGATGTATTCCGCCACCTCCGCCCCGGTGGGGCCGGGCTTGGCGTAATCTTCGGAGACCAGGATGCGCACCGCCTCCGCCTGGCGCACGAAGGGCATAACCGAGCCCAGCGCCGAGGCCGCGTTGGCCGTGCCGTTCCAGGCAATGGCGATGCGCTTGCCGATGCTCTTGGGCGGTTCAAGCGGGGCCAGCAGCACCGGCCGCCCGGAATCGAACAACACGGCATGCAGCGCATCCGCCGTGGCCACATCCTCGCCCGCCTGCGGATGGGGCACGATGGTGAGGTCGGCGAGCCGCGCCTGAAACGCGATCAGCTGCTCCTCCCGCCCGGTGAGCGTGGTGAAGCTGGCGCTGGGCTCGTTTCGACCTCGCATCGCATTGCCCGCCGGGACCTCCGCCGCTTCAGTCGCTGCCTCGAACAGTTCGCGCAGATGCCGCGCCCGCGTGCCGCCTTCGCGTTCGGTGGCGTTGAGCATGTCCTCGATCAGCGCGCCGGAAAGCCCTTCGCCGGCAAACGGGGCGATGTCATGCGCATCGGAGCGGATGTGCAGCACCTGCAGATGCGCATTCCACATCTTGGTCAGCATCAGCCCGGTTTGCAGGGCGGTGCCGGCCGAGGCTGAACTGCTGACCGGCAGCAGGAATTTGCGCACCGACATTGTGTTCCCCCTCCTGGGCTCAGTTACCGATATTGGCCCCGCCGCGGGGAAGAATGCAACGGTTTCCTGGAGTTAGAGTTCCGTTCAAAACCCGCTAGGCCGAGCCGAATGGCGGCGTATTGCGAGCACCGGAGCGGAGCGTACATGAAGTACGTGAGCACCGGAGCGCAGAAATGCGGTGCCAGGCGGCCGGCATAGTAGGGTTTTGAACGGGACTCTTAGAGCATGTCGCGCAGGCGGAACCAGGTGGTGGCGGCCAGCAGGGCAGGGGTGCGCAAGGCCCGCCCGCCGGGGAAGCGGGCATGTGGGATACGGGCGAACACGTCGAACCGCTCGGCCTGCCCGGCAATGGCCTCCGCCGCCAGCTTGCCGGCCAAGCCCGTGAGCGCCACGCCATGGCCGGAGAAGCCCTGCGCGAACAATATGTTAGGCGTTAGATGCCCGAAATGCGGGGCGCGGTTCACGGTGATGTCCACATTCCCGCCCCAGAGGAATTCCACCTTCGCATCCTTCAGCTGCGGAAACACCCGGGTGGCGCGCTTGAGCATGGAGGGGCCGAGGCTCGGCGGCGGCAGGGTGGAGTAGGAGACGCGTCCGCCGAACAGCATGCGGTCATCGGGCGAGCGGCGGAAATAATCGAGAACGAAGTTCAGGTCCGCCACCGCCTCGTTGTGCGGGATCAGCGAGGGCACGTCCGCGCGCGGCTCGGTCGCCATGATGTAGGTGCCGACCGGCATGACGTAGCCGGAGAGGTCGTCCACCAGCCCGTTGAGATACGCGCCGCCCGCCACCAGCAGGAACTTGGCGCGGACCTTGTGCGGGCCTGCATGCAGGGTGAGCGTCGTGCCTTCCTCGACGCGCGAGATCTTCGCCCCGGCATAGAGTTTCGCCCCTGCCGCCTGAGCCGCCTTGGCCAGACCCAGCGTGTAGTTGAGCGGGTGGATATGGCCGGAGATACTATCCTCAAGCGCCGCCAGATAGCGTGGGCTGTCGAGGCGCGCGCGCAACTCCGCGCCTTCCAGCAGCCGCCCGACCGGCGCGCCCAGGGCCGCCAGCTCCTCCTGCTCCATGCGCAAATCGCGCACATGGCGCGGCTTGATGGCGGCGTGCAGATAGCCGCGCACCGGGTCTGCGGGGATGGCGAAGCGGGAGATCTGCGCGTACAGCAGCTCCACGGCCTCTACCGACATGTCCCACAGCCGTTTCATCGTCTCTGCGTCGGTAAGGTTCTTGAGCTGGTGCAGCGAGCAGCCGAAACCCGGCAGCACCTGCCCGCCATTGCGCCCGGAGGCCCCCCAGCCGATGTTCTGCGCCTCCAGCAGGGCCACGGAATAGCCCCGCTCGGCCAGATGCAGCGCCGCGGAAACGCCGGTGATGCCGCCGCCGATGATGGCAACATCCACAGCTACATCACGCGCCAGTGTGTTGGCGACGAAATTCACACGCCGTGTGGCGTGGTAGTAATTGTTCAGCATAATTCGCCGTCCGGTTAGACGTTCAGCAGCAGGTGCTCGCGCTCCCAGGAGGAGATGACGCGCAGATAGGTTTCGTATTCGATCCGCTTCACCGCTACCAGCACATCCACGAGCTTCTCGCCGAGAATCTCACGCAAGCCCTCGCTCGCATCCATCAGGTCGAGCGCGTGGGAGAGCTCGCGCGCCAGCGTGTATTCGCCGGAATAGGCGGAGCCGACCTGTTCGGGGGTCGGTGTCAGCCCTTCCACCATGCCGAGATAGCCGCAGGCGAGCGTCGCGGCGAAGGCGAGGTACGGGTTGGCATCGGCGCCGGGCACGCGGTTTTCCACGCGCATGGCGGACGGGTCGCCAAATGGTATCCGCAGCCCGCAGGTGCGGTTGTCGTAGCCCCATTGCAGGTTGATCGGGGCGTTGGAGAAGCGCGTGAGGCGGCGGTAGGAATTCACGTTCGGGGCGAAGATCGGCATCGCCGCCGGAATGTATTTCTGCAGCCCGCCGATATAGGAGCGGAACAGTTTGCTCGCCTTGCCATCCGGCCCCGCGAACAGGTTCTGCCCGGTCTTCGGGTCCACGATGCTCTGGTGCACATGCATGGCCGAGCCGGGCTCGCCGCCCATCGGCTTGGACATGAAAGTGGCGTAGATGTTGTGGCGCAGCGCCACCTCGCGCACCGTGCGCTTGAACAGGAACACCTGGTCCGCGAGATGCAGCGGGTTGCCATGCAGGAAGTTGATCTCCACCTGCGCAGCGCCTTCCTCATGGATCAGCGTGTCGAGGTCCATTTCCTGCAAATCGCAGAAATCGTACATTTCCTCGAATAGCGGGTCGAACTCGTTCACCGCATCGATGGAGTAGCTCTGCCGTCCGCTCTCCTGCCGGCCGGAGCGCCCCACGGGCGGCACCAGCGGGTAGTCGGGGTCCGTGTTGCGGGCCACGAGGTAGAATTCAAGCTCCGGCGCCAGTACCGGCTTCCAGCCCTTATCCTCGTAGAGCTTGAGCACGCGCTGCAACACTTGCCGAGGCGCCATCGGCACCGGTGTGCCGTTCGCGTATTGGCAATCATGGATGATCTGCGCGGTGGGCTCATGCGCCCAGGGCACGAGGCGGACGGTGCTTACGTCCGGGATCAGCTTGATGTCGATAATCGCGGGGTCGGTGAGCTTGTCTTCGGGGTCTTCCGGGTACTCGCCGGTTACGGACTGGATAAAGATCGCTTCCGGCAGGCGCGGCGCGCTGCCCTGGAAGAATTTCTGCGCCGGCATGATCTTGCCGCGCGGGATGCCGGTGAGGTCCGGCACCAGGCATTCGACTTCAGTGATCCGATGTTCGTCGAACCAGTCCTTCAGGTCGATTGTTTCATTGCTCATATTGTCCTCGATTGGCTGGCGGCGCCCGGGATTGAGCGCCGCCGAGTGTCCCGAAGTGGACACTCGTAAAATCAACAGATTAGCGGCCCGCTTATCCCTGAAATTCACCTGCGAATTTCAGGGGCGGGACGCTAGCCGGTTTATTGGAGTACGCTGGTCCAGATCTGGTTGAACAGCTTGTAGTCGGCGCCGCGCAGCGGGGCGAGGAATTGCAGTTTCTTCATGTCAGCATCGGTCGGGACGATCAACTCGGTGGCCATGATGCCGGTGAGCTGCGGCTGCGCTGACTGGTTGGGGCTGGCATACTGGTTGAAGTTGGACAAAGCCGCGCCGACATTGGTCTCGAGGATGTAGTTGATGAACTCAATGGCGAGATCCGGATGCGGTGCGTGCGCGGGAATCGCCATGGTATCCACCCAGATCTCCGTGCCCTGATCCGGCAGGAAATATTTCAGCTTCGCGCAGCTGCCGTCAGCGTAGCAGCTGGCGATATCACCATTATACGCCATGGAGACGGCGATCAGCCCGCTCTTCATCTGGTCGCGCGCCGGGGTTTCATCGACGAAGCCGGCGAAATTCGGCCGCTTCTTGGTCTGTTCGATCAGCTTGGCTGCGGCAATCCACTGGCTCTTATCGGAGCAGTTGAAGCCGTAGCCGAGATAGGCGCAGGCCGCGCCGATCTGGTCGCGCCCTTCGCCTTTAGGCAGCACGAACGGGTAGTTCGGGTTCACCGTGGGGTCGAACAGAAGAGCCCAGCCGGTGCCGGGGTTCTTGATCTTCGCGGGATCGTACACGATGCCGGTGGTGCCCCACTGGTAGGGGACCGAGTATTTATCGCCGGGGTCGTAATCCGGGTTCTGGAATTTGGGAAACAGATTGCCGAAATTCGTCAGCTTGCTGTGGTCGAGCGGCTGGATCAGCCCTTCATCGGCCAGCTCCGGCACATAATAGGAGGAGGGCACCACCACGTCGTATTGCGAATCTCCGCCCGCCTTCAGCTTGGCGGACATTTCCGCGTTGCTCTCGTAATCGGTCTCGACCACCTTGCAGTTGCACTCAAGCTCGAAGCCGTCAATGATCGATTCGGAAATATAGTCGGACCAGATGAACAGGTTCAGCGTCGGCTGCTCGGCGGCGCGGGCCATCTGCGGCGCGGCAAGCCCAAGGGCCAGCGCTCCAGCGGCGACAAAGGACAAGAACTTCATACAACATTCCCCCTTGCTGAAAATTGAGCGCCGCGCTCGCGGTGCCTAGAGATAAAAAAATGAACCAGCGCCATAATGATGATCGTGCCGATCATCAGCGTGCCGAGGGCGTTGATTTCGGGCGAGATACCTTTGCGCGCGATGGCGGAATAAATATAGATCGGCAGTGTCACGCTGCCCGGCCCGGCGGTGAAGAAGCTGATGGTGAAATCGTCGATGGAGAGGGTGATGCCGAGCAGGAACCCGCCGATAATGGCCGGCTCCACCACAGGGATGATGAGATGGAAAAAGCTCTTGAAGCTGTCGGCGTAGAGGTCGTTGGCGGCGTCGAACAGATACGGGTCGAGCCCGGCGAGGCGCGCAAAAACGGTGAGCGCGACATAAGGCACCTGGAAGGTGATGTGCGCGATGATCATCGTCTGCAGCCCGGCGCCGAGAAACCCCGTGGCGCTGTGCACGAAGTTGAAGAAAATCAGCTCCGAGATGCCGAATACCAGGCCGGGCATGATGATCGGCGTATAGATGATGAGGCTGGGGATATGCGCGAGCACGCCCTTGGCGTTCGCGTTACGGAACCGGCACAGCCCATAGCCAAGCAGCGTCCCGAGCGCGGTGGACGTGATGGCCGAGCCGAAGGCGAGGATCAGCGAGCGTTGCAGCGCGGTGAACACCGCGCCATCGTGCAGCAGCACGCCGTAGGCGTGCAGCGAATGCCCGGCTTGGTTCGGCGCCGGGGCGAAGGAGTAGAACGCGACCAGCGCCAGCGGCGTGTACAGCAGCGCATAAAGCGGCCAGGAAATGCCGGAGAGGGCGTAGCGAACCCCGCGCGGGATCATATCGTCGCCTCCTCGGCGCCGCCGAGCTTCCGGGTGAGGATGCGGAACCCGACCAGCCCCATGCCGGTGAACACCAGCATGATGATGGTGAGCGCCGCGCCATAGGGCCAGTCCGGCGTCTCGGTGAACTGGTTGGCGATCAGCGAGCCGATCATCAGCGCCTTGTCGCCGCCGAGCAGTTGCGGCACCACGTAGTCGCCGAAGGCCGGAATGGCGACGAAGATGACGCCGGAGAGCAGCCCCGGCAGGGTTTGCGGGAACACCGTGTGCCAGAACAGCCGCGCGCCGGAGGCGTAGAGATCCCGCCCGGCTTCCACCAGCGTCCAGTCCAGCTTCTCCGCCGAGGCGTAGAGCGGCACGATCATGTAGGGCAGGTAGTTATACGCCAAGCCGGTGGTCACGGCGAAGCTGCCCGGCGCCAGGCCGAGATCCGGCGGGACCGCGTGCAGCAGATGCGCGACCCAGGAGACCGGCGCGTTGGGACCAAGCAGCTCCATCCAGGCATAGGTGCGCACGACTTGGTTGGTCCAGGAGGGCAGCACGATGAACAGCAGCAGCAGCGGGCGCACCGATTCCGGGCGGCTGAGGATGAAGAACACCAGCGGGTAGGAGAGCGCCGCCGACACCAGCGTGGCGATGCCCGCCTGCTTCAGCGAGCGCAGGAAGATGATGATATTGCCCGGGTCCCAGCCGAGCAGCGAGTACCCCGCCACCTGCTGGAAAGACTGCACGGAGAGCGGCAGCACGGGGCTGCCATAGTCGTTGGAGGAGAAGAAGGCGATGCCGAGCAGCACGGCGCTGGGGATCAGCAGGAAGATCATGATCCAGACCAGTCCCGGCCCGGAGGTCACCCAGAGCCGCAGGCGCTGCCGCCCGGTCTCGATTTCGGCTTCGGTTTTTACCCCGGCGCTCATGGCGAGATCAGCATGATGTTGTCGGGCTTCATCTCCACGGCCACGGCCTCGCCGGGGCGCCAGCTGCGCTCGGCGGCCTGGTTGTTGGTGTCGAATGCCAGCACCAAATGCCCGCCTGCAAGCTCGATGCGGTATTGGGTCGAGGCGCCCATGTAGATGGCCTCGCGCACTGTGCCGAAGAACAGGTTCACACGGTCCTTTGGCGCCGCTGTGTCGTTGTAGATCCAGATCTTCTCCGGCCGGATCATCGCCAAGGTCGCGCCGGCAAGCGGTGCGTCGATGGTCAATTCGCCGATCGGCGACGCGGCGGTATTTGTGCCGGTGGGCGTGACCGGCCAGATGTTGGAGAGGCCCAGGAACTCCGCGACGAACACGTTTTTCGGCTTCTCGTACACGTCCAGCACCGGACCGACCTGCTCCAGCTTGCCTTTGCTCATCACGCCGATGCGGTCGGACATCACCAGCGCCTCGTGCTGGTCGTGGGTGACGAAGATGAAGGTCATGCCCAGGCGCTTCTGCATGCGCAGCAGCTCGATCTGCAGTTCAGCGCGCAGCTTGGCGTCCAGTGCCGAGAGCGGCTCGTCCAGCAGCACCACATCCGGTTCGTTCACCAGCGCGCGGGCCAGGGCGACGCGCTGGCGCTGCCCGCCGGAGAGCTGTGCCGCGCTGCGCGTGGCGAACTGGCCAATCTGCAGCAGTTCCATGATGGCATCGACCCGCTTCTTGCGTTCCGGGCTCTTGATGCCGCGCATGCGCAGGCCGAAGCCGATATTCTGTTCCACATTCAGGTGCGGAAACAGCGCGTAGGACTGGAACACGGTGTTCACCGCGCGCTTATGCGCCGGCACGTCCTCCACGTCCTTGCCGGAGATGAAGATCCGGCCCTCATCGGGTGTCTCGAACCCGGCGATCATGCGCAGCAGGGTGGTCTTGCCGCAGCCGGAGGGGCCCAGCAAGGTGAAAAATTCCCCGGCATGAATTTCGAGATTTACATGGTCCACGGCCGGCGCTGACCCGTTGAAAATCCGGGTAATGCCGCGGATGGAAATGGCGCCGCGCTTGGCCGAGGGGGCGGCTACTGCGGCCGCGGGGCTGGTAGAGGCAGACATCATGCGCCTGCCGGGCTGGCTTGGTTAAGGATGTCAGCTCCAAGCCGCTCGATGGTCCACAGCACGCAAAACCCCAAAAATATTGCTGGGCGAGTGTGGCTTACGGCCCCTTAATACGTCAAGAATAATTGGATGATCTTTTTCTCGTGATGCGTGTTTTTCGTTGCATGCGAGTAGCTTGCCCGCGTAGCATTGTTGAAAATCCTAAACGTGAAGATCATAATGGAGAACATGTCGGCAGCCCTCGAGAACGATGACATGTCGGCCGATATCGGCACCCGGCTGAAGCTGGTGCGGCAGATTTTCGGGCTGACGCAACGTGAGTTGGCACGCCGGGCCGGGGTGACGAACGGGGCGATCTCGCTGATCGAGCAAAACCGTGTCAGCCCGTCGATCTCCTCGTTGAAGAAGATTCTGGACGGCATTCCGCTCTCGCTGGCGGACTTCTTCACGCTGAACTTCTCGCCGTCCGACAACGTGTTCTTCACCGGGGAGGAGCTGACTGAAATCTCCTACGACCCGGCGATTTCCATGCGCATGGTCGGCCGCAAGGTAAAGGACCGGACGCTGCAAATGCTGCGCGAAACCTACCAGCCCGGTGCCGATACGGGGGATGCGATGCTCCGCCACGACGGCGAGGAATGCGGTGTCGTCGTCTCAGGCTGCCTTATCGTCACGGTTGGCCTGCAGGAGCGGCTGCTCAACCCGGGCGATGCGTATTATTTCCGCTCCGATATTCCGCACCGCTTCCGCAATCCGGGGGCAGAGCCCTGCGTGCTGATCAGCGCCAACTCGCCGCCCTCGTTCTAGCCATGGTGGTACATCTCACCGGCGGTTGCCTCTGCGGTGCCATCACCTACAGTCTGGACTATGAACCCGGCGATGTCGCGGATGTCTGCTTCTGCCGTGAATGCCGCAAGGCGAGCGGTGCCGCGGCGGTGCCATGGGTGCAGGTGCCGCCGGGGCGCTTTTGCGTCACCAAGGGGGCGGCGCGGGGCTATGCTTCCTCGCCCCAGGCCATGCGCTGGTTCTGCGGCGATTGCGGCAGCCCGCTCTACATGACCGATAGCGAGGGCCGCTCCGTCGGCGTCATGCTTGGTTCGCTGGATGAGCCCGAGGCCATCCGCCCCACCGTGCAGGGCTGGGTGTGCGAGCGAATCTCCTGGCAGGCGTTGGATGAATCCCTGCCCGCGTACGACAAGGCGCCGCCCTACGACCTCTGAACCCGGCGTTTGCCCTCGGCGGCGATCACCACCGGCGCGGCCAGCACCAGCGCCACGACGTTCCAGATAATGAAATCCAGGTTGCTGGGCCCTTCAATGACCATGTCGGCCAGCGCGAGCACCGCCAGGCTGAAGCCCGCGAGCAGCTCTTCCCAGCCCATCCGCTGCGGCTTGTCCTTGGTCCAGAAGCGCAGCACCGTGGCGATGACGGGGACGATGAACACCGGCATTGGGGCGTCGCGGTAGCGGCCGCCGAAGACCAGCAGCGCCTCGAACACAGCGGCGGAGGCCAGGAAGATGAACCACAGCCCGTCATAGTTCAGGGGCAGGCGGAAGTGGCGCGCGCTGGCCAGAACCATCGCCCCGGTGGTGACCGGCGGCACCGGGCGCTTGGCGAGCAAGGCATCGGCCCGGCGGATGGCCAGAACTGCGAACAGCGCCTGCAAGGGTAGGTTCACCAGCGCGTCCAGCCGCAGCCAGTTGTCATAGAGCATGGGCAGCGTGCCGGAGCAGGCCAGGGCGATGCCGTTGCCCAGCGCGAAGGCGGGCAAAGCGAGGCGCAGGTTGCGGAACCCAACGGCGGCGAACAGCAGCACACCGGCCAGCGCGCCTAAGCCGGCGTACCAGGGCCAGTCCGGGGTCTCGACCACCGGGCCGTTGAGCGGGAATTTTGGCTGCCGGTCGGCGGTCCAGATGCCCCAGTTGGCCCCGGCCACGCCTTCGTCCTCGTATTTCCAGTTCTGGTCGAAGGCCTCGATCAGGTTGTAATCTACGCCCTCCTGGTTCGCGAGGGTGACGAAGCGGCGGAGGAACACCGCCTCTTCCACCCGGCCGGTGGCGGCGGGGCCGCGCCAGCGCCCGCGCGAGGGCCAGCCTGTCTCGCCGATGGAAATCTGCTTGCCGGGGAACATCCGCTTGAACTGGTCGGTGGTGGACTGGATCTCGGCCAGCGCGTCGTCCACGGAGAGCGGTTTGTCTTCCCAGTAGGGGAGGAAATGGATCATCACCACGTCCACATGCGGTGCCACCTGCGGGAACTGTTTCCAGAAATCAGTGACGTCCGCGTACGCAACAGGCTGCTTCACCCGGGCGTGGACGTAGTCGATATCGGCGATCAGGTCGTCCACCGAGAGGTCGCGGCGTAGCAGCACTTCATTGCCGACGATGACGCGGGTGATGGTGTTAGGGTGCGCGTTGGCCTCGGCGATGCCGGCTGCGATCTCCTTGGCGTTGTCCTGCGGGTTGCCGCTGAGCCAGATGCCGAGCCAGACCTTCAGCCCCGCCTGCTTGGCGAGCGCGCCAATGTCGTAATCGCCCTCAATGGCGGAATAGGTGCGGATGCCGTTCGCCTGGGTCGCCACCAAAGCGAGGTCCTTCGCCACCTCGGCGCCCGTGGGATAGTCCTTGGAGAGCGGGCTCTGCCAGGCCTGATACGGCGCGTAGGACAGGCTGTTGAACTTGCCCGCCGGCATGGTCACATCCCCCGCCTGAGGCCGGTTGGGATTCGCCCACATGGCGAAGGTCAGCAGACTCAGCAGCACACAGGCGATAAGGGGTTTGATCATGGCCAAAGGCTTAGCCGGGCGTGCATTTTTGGGGAAGAGAGATGAGTGACGAAGAGATCCGCCGTATCCTGACACAGACGAAGCGCATCGCCCTGGTCGGGGCCTCGGCCAAGCCGGAGCGTGCCTCGTACGAGGTGATGCGCTTTCTGCTGGAGAACGGGTTCGATGTGACGCCGGTAAATCCGGGCCTCGCCGGGCAGGAGATATTGGGCCGCAAGGTGGTGGCAAGCTTGGCCGAGGCCGCGCCGCTGGACATGGTGGACCTGTTCCGCCGGGCGGAGGATGTAGACGCCCCGGTGGAGGAGGCGATTCGCCTGGGCGCGAAGACGGTATGGATGCAGCTCGGCGTGGTCAACGAGGCAGCGGCGGCGAAAGCCCGCGCGGCTGGTCTGGCGGTGGTGATGGATCATTGCCCCGCGATCGAGATGCCGCGTCTGGGACTGTCGCACGGGCACTGACGGCAAAACTTCGATTGACTTTTCGACTCCTGGAGTTCTAGCGTCATTGTCTCATAACCGGAATAAAAAACGGGGGATGTCCGATGCAACGGGTTGTCCATACAATACTTGGCGCCGTTTATGGCGCCATTCTTTGCTTGGCCGCTGCTCCGGCATTCGCCGGTACGCCGGTGCTCTCCGACCCTCTGACCAACTGGCCGCTGAATTTGGGCCCGCAGGGGGCGTCGGTACACATGGAAAACGGCGCGGTGCATATCACCGCCCCGGCCAATGGTGCGGGCTGGGTTACCTATAGCGGTTTCGACTTCACCGACATGGATGCCAGCGTCACGGTCGCGCCGAACAACGGTAATGGCAACGCCTGCGGGTTGCTGTTCTGGTCCACCGGCCCCAGCGATTTCTTCGACTTCGCGATCTCCGACACCGCGGGAACGTTTGGCGTGTTCAAGCACGTTTCCACGCCGGCCCCGCACTGGGAGACAATCGTGCCGTACACGAAGACCAGCCTAGTGAAATCCGGCGCCCCGAACACGCTGCGCCTGGTCACCAAGGGCAATTACGTGACGCTGTATATCAACGGTCAATCGGCGGGGGCGCTATCCCTTCCGGCGCCGCAAGGTGGTGGTGCGGTCGGGTTCGAGGGGGAGGGCAATGCCAGTGGCGCCTCGGATTATACTGTCTCCAACCTGAGCGTGAGCCAGCCGTAACCGGCCCTCAGGCGGCGGGCGGGGAACCCAGCGCCAGCCGATACAGGGCCGGGGCGTTCCACAGCAGCAGGCGCTGGCGCCGCCAAGCCACGATGCCCTCTTCCAGCCAATGCGCCAGCAGCAGCCCGGCCGTGTGGCTGGTGCCGCCGGCCAGGGCGGCGAGTTCGTCGAGCGTGACCGACGGGGTGATGAACAGTTCCACCCCGGGTTCCACCTCAAACCGTTCGGCGAGGTTCAGCAGGGTCAGCGCCAAGCGCTCCACTGTGGTGCCGAGCACGGGCGGCGCCGCGCAATCCGGGGTTAGCGGGGCGGTGTGGGCGGAAGACCGGGGGCTCGGGCTGACCTGCATGGCGCGACCTTTCAAACCATAAAGCCTATCATTATAGTAGAAGTTATAGTCACGCAAGTGTAAAATGGGGCCGCCCATAGGGCAGCCCCGCGGGAATTTTAGCCCAAAGCCGCCTTCTGCGCGGCGAAAAGCTCTGTCGTGCCCTTGCGCGCCAGCGCCAGCAGCGCCTGGAAGGAGGCGTCGTCGAAGGTGGATTTTTCCGCCGTGGCCTGGATCTCCACGATACCGCCGCCTTGCGTCAGGATGAAATTGGCATCGGCGTCGGCGCTGGAATCCTCCTTGTAGTCGAGGTCCAGCACCGGGTTGCCCTGGAAGATGCCGCAGGAGACCGCCGCCACGTGCCCGGTGATGGGGAAGGCCTTCAGCACGTTGTTGGCCTGCAGCTTGCGGAAGGCCAGCGCCATGGCCACGTAGGCCCCGGTGATGGAGGCGCAGCGCGTGCCGCCATCAGCGTTCAGCACGTCGCAATCCAGCGTCACGGTGATCTCGCCCATGGCCTTGCGGTCCACCACGGCGCGGAGCGAGCGGCCGATCAGGCGCTGGATCTCCTGCGTGCGGCCGGACTGCTTGCCGCGCGCGGCCTCACGGTCGCCGCGGGTATGGGTGGCGCGGGGCAGCATGCCGTATTCGGCCGTTATCCAGCCCTCGCCCTGGCCGCGCATGAAGCCCGGCACCTTGCCCTCGACGCTGGCGGTGCACAGCACCTCGGTCCCGCCCATGCGGATCAGCGCCGAGCCCTCGGCATGGTGGGAGAACCCGGTCTCGATGGACACTTTCCGGAGTTCGTCGAAAATTCTGCCTGAGGGCCGCATGATATCTCTCCTGATCGATTTGCCGTGCTATTATCCGAGACTGTGACCATGGACCATAGAGGCAAATCCGTTCCGCCCCGCCTGCCGCCGGGGCTCGATGTCCGCTCCGCCGCCGTGTTGCGAGAGATCGTGGAACAATACGTGGAAACCGGCGAGCCCGTAGGCAGCCGCACGCTCTCGCGCCTGCTGCCGCAGCGTCTCTCCCCCGCCACCATCCGCAACGTGATGGCGGACCTCACCGATGCCGGGCTGCTGTTCTCGCCGCACACCTCGGCCGGGCGGCTGCCGACCGAGCGGGGCTTGCGCCTGTTCGTGGACGGACTGCTGCAATTCGGCGAGCTTTCCGAGGAAGAGCGCAGCACCATCAACCAGGCGCTGGTGCAGTCCGGGCGCAGCATGCAGGACATGCTGGCCCAGGCCAGCTCCATGCTCTCCGGCCTCTCCGCCGCCGCTGGGCTGGTGCTGGCGCCCAAGGGCGAGGGGGCGGTGAAGCATATCGAGTTCGTGCCGCTCTCTCCCGGGCGGGCGCTGGTGGTGCTGGTCTCGGCCGATGGCCAGGTGGAAAACCGCATCATCGAGACGCCGCCCGGCCTGCCACCCAGCGCGCTGCAGCGGGCGAGCAACTACCTCAATGCCCGGCTCTCGGGCCTCACCATCGCCGAGCTGCGGCGCCGCGTGGGGGATGAGCTGGTGGCCGACCGCACCGAACTGGACACCCTGACCAGCGCCGTGGTGGAGGCGGGGTTGGCCGATTGGGGCAGCGAGGGCAGGGGAGGTTCGCTGATTTTGCGCGGCCAGGGGCGTCTGCTGGAGGATGTGGACCAGCTGGAGAAGCTCGCCACCATCCAGGCGCTTTTCGAGCGGCTGGAGGCCGAGGAGACCATGCTGCGCCTGCTGGAGCTGGCCGAAACATCGGACGGCGTACGCATCTTCATCGGCGCCGAATCCGGGCTGTTCGGCGCGGCCGGCATCTCCATGGTGGTGGCCCCGGCGCGCAATGCGCAGGACCGCATCGTTGGCGCCATCGGCGTGATTGGCCCCACGCGGATCAATTATGGCCGGATCATCCCTGTGGTGGACTATACGGCCCGGGTGATTGGGCGTCTTTTGGGATAATGTGCGCCTGCGCGGCAGGGGGTGGTTGCAGCGGGGCGCCGGCTTCGATATAGGCTCCTTCGCCCCGGTTAAGCCGACATAGCTCAGCGGTAGAGCAACTGATTCGTAATCAGTAGGTCCCCAGTTCAATCCTGGGTGTCGGCACCATTTTAGCGTTATAAATCAATAAATTGGCTGCGGCGCGAAAGTGATTCCGGGAGTTATCCAATTAAATGTCCGGCTGGTGTCCGGGTTGGATCGACCCTCGGCGAATTGCCACTATCCCTCGCCGCTCGGCCAGGGCAAAGTGAAGGGGGCTGACTCCGCCCCCGCCCCCCCCCTTTTTTTGTCCACCAATTCCGTTGTCGAAAACGTCTTTGCCCCAGCGCCGATAGGCAGCGTTACCCGCGCATGGCGGCTCTGTCCGTCTGCCGAATGCAAACAGCCGCGCTCATTAAACGCCAGCAGTGCCTGTTCAGCCTTGCCAGGGGCCAGTTGGCTGACCACCTCCTGAGCCCACGCCTCATTCTGCCGGCGGTTGGTATCAACCCCGGACGGAGGCCGCCTGCGCCGCGACGATGCCCAGACTGTGAAGCGGCGTCGCGCTGTGACCCCATAAAACCCAGCTAAATCTAATGGTTGACGCGCCGATCGTGCCGAAACCCCTTGTCGATTCACACGCGGTCGGCCGCGCAGAGCTTGCCTAATTAAATAGTTTACAAATATAGTATATATTAGTAATAGGAAATATGCGATAGTCGGCGCCATCCCCCTCCAGGCAGTCTTCACGCGCGCCCAAGGTTGGCCTATCGCCAGTCCTCCGCGTTTGACCCCAACCCGACCGGACTTGCCCCGCGCGTCGCCAACTCCCAACCGAGAGAAGACCGTGCCCGATCCCCAAATCTCTCCCCTCCGCGTGCTGGACATCGCCAACGCCCCGCGCATCCTTGGCCGCGTGCTGAGTTACGCCTGGCAGTACAAGGCGCGCTTTGCCCTCGCCGGTGCCGCCAGCCTCGCCGCCACGCTGTTCAACCTCGCCATTCCGCGCCTGCTCGGCTGGTCGGTGGACCAGGCCCATGCCCTGCTATCGCATCGCGGTGCACCGCCCGACTCCATTCTTACCCAGCTTGCCCATATGGGGCTGTTCATCATCGCCGCCGCCGCCGGGCGCGGACTTGCCCAGATGATCGCCGGCTACCAGGCCCAGCATATCGCCCAAGCCGTGGGCCGCGACCTGCGCCTGCAATTCTTCGAGAAACTCCAGCGCCTGTCCTTCGACTTCCACGACCGCATCCATTCCGGCGACCTCATCACACGCGGCATGCTGGACCTTGAGGGCGTTCGCGGCTTCATCGAGAACGCGCTGCAGGCTTGTCTCTCGCTCGTGCTGCTGGTGAGCATTGGGGCCACCATGCTGGTGCTGCAAAACCCGCTCATGGCCCTGCTGGCCATGAGCTTTGTGCCGTTTGCCTTATGGCGCGCCGGGCGCATGGGGCTTACGCTGCGTCTGGCCTGGACGCGCCTGCAGGAGAAAATGTCCATCCTCACCCGCGTGATGGAGGAGAACCTGCAAGGGATGCGCGTGGTGCGTGCCTTCGCTGCCAAGGATTTTGAGATCAAGAAATACGACGAGGCCGGTGATGAGGCCCTGCGACTGTCCAACCGGCGCATCTTCATCCGTTCCGGTGCCATGGTACAGATCAACACCAGCTACTTCCTGGCCATGGGGCTAGTGGTGTGGGTGGGCGGGCAGCAGGTGCAGGCGCATCACTTCACGGTGGGCCAGCTAACCGAATTCCTCACGCTCATGACCATTTTGCAGCTTCCCGTCCGCCAGATGGGCATGATCATGAACGCCTCCTCGCGTGCGGTCTCCTCGGGCAAGCGTTTGTTCGAAATCCTCGACAAGCCCACCACCATCCGCGATGTCGCCGGGGCGCAGGTGCTGCACAGTCCGCGGGGCGTGCTGCGCTTCGACGACGTCTCCTTCTCCTATGACAGCACCGCGCCCGCCATCGAGCACATCTCCTTCACTGTCCAGCCCGGCCAGACGCTGGGCATCGTCGGCCCCTCGGGCTCGGGCAAATCCACCATCGCCCAGCTCATCCCGCGCTTCTATGACGTCACCTCCGGGCGCATCACGCTGGACGGCAAGGACATCCGCGAGGTCACGCTGGACAGTCTGCGCGAGGCGGTGGGGCTGATTGCTCAGGACGTCTTCCTGTTCGACGACGGCATAGACGCCAACATCGCGTACGCCGACCCGGAGGCCGAGATCCACGAGCTCATCGACGCCGCTCGTACCGCGCAGATCCACGATTTCGCGGCCAGCCTGCCCGCCGCTTATTCCACGCGCATCGGCGAGCGCGGCATGGGGCTCTCGGGCGGCCAGCGCCAACGCCTTTCCATCGCCCGTGGCATGGTACCCGACCCGGCGGTGCTGGTGTTCGACGACGCCACCTCGGCCGTGGACGCCGCCACCGAGCACCAGCTGCGCGCCGCCCTGCGCGCCGCCACCCATGCGCAGGCCACCATTATCATCTCGCACCGGCTGGGCTCGCTGCTGCACGCCGACGAGATCATCGTGCTGGAGGCCGGGCGCATCATTGAGCGCGGCACGCATGAGAGCCTGCTGGCGGCAGGTGGCTATTACGCGGCGCTGTTCACGGCGCAGAGCCAGAGCGGAACGGAAGGAGTGGCGGCATGAGCGGGGCGGCATTTGGCGGCGGACACGCCGGCGTGGGCGGCGAGGTGGATGAGGACATCTACGCACCGTTCAACTCCTCCGTTCTCAAGCGCGTCGCGGCCTTCGTGGCCCCGTACAAGGCCGGATTCTTCGTGGCGCTCAGCGCGGTGATGTGCTTCGTCGCCGCCCAACTCGCCATCCCCTATGTCATCCGCGCCGCCGTGAACGCCGCCGTGCACAAACCCGGCGCGCTGCCCATCAACACGGTGGGCGTCATCTTCCTCGCGGTCATCGGCTTCAACGCCGCCGCCTCTTATTCCCAGGAGGTGCTATCGGCGCGGCTCGCCCAGCGGGTCATCTTTGACATGCGCCGCGCCATGTTCGCGCATCTGCAGGACGTCTCGCTCTCGTTCCTCGACAAGACCCATGTCGGGCGCATCATGTCCCGCCTCCAGGGCGACGTGAATGCGCTGCAGGAATTCTTCGAGACCTCCATCCAGGCCACCGGTGACCTCGTGCTGCTCGTCGGCATTATCGCCGTGCTGCTGGTCATGGAATGGCGCCTGGCCCTCGTCACGCTCACCGTGCTGCCGGTGATGATCTTCATCCGCGCGCTGTGGCTGCCGCAGGCCAAGATCAAGTTCCGCCGGGCGCGCGACGCCTCCTCCATCGTGAACGGCGCACTGGCTGAGAATATTGCCGGCGTGCGGGTGGTGCAGGGGGCGCGGCGCGAGCGCGTCAACCTCGCCGACTTCGCGCAGAAGGCCAACAACAATTTGGAGGCGCAGGTGGCCGTCTCCTGGACCTCTCAGATCATGGTCCCCACGGTGGACGTGCTCACGGGCCTAGCCATGGCGGCCATCGTGCTCATTGGCGGGCAGTTCGTGCTCAAGGGCACCATGGACCTCGGTATCATGGTCGCCTTCATCTTCTATGTGCAACGCTTCTTCGACCCCATCCGCACGGTAAGCCAGCAATATACCATGATGCAGCGGGCCACGGCGGCCAGCCACCGAATCCTGGAGGTCATCGACGTGCCGCTGCAGATCGAGGACAAGCCCGGTGCGCAGCCGCTGGAAGCCAAGGAGTTCTCGATTGAGTTCGACCACGTGAAATTCGGCTACAAGCCCGGCCAGATTGTGCTCAAGGACCTCAGCTTTACCGTGCCCGCCAACAGCACGGTGGCGCTCGTCGGCCCCACCGGTTCTGGCAAGACCAGCGTCTCGGCACTCATCCACCGCTTCTACGATGTGAACGAGGGGCAGGTGCACATCGGCGGGCAGGACGTGCGCGACGTCACGCTGGCGTCGCTGGGGCGGCACATCGCCATTGTGCTCCAGGAGCCCTTCCTGTTCACCGGCACCATATTGGAAAATATCCGCTATTCCTCGCACTGGGCCAGCCGCGAGGATATCATAGAGGCGGCCAAGGCCACTCAGGCGCATGAGTTCATCTCGCGCCTGCCGCTGGGTTACGACACGCTGCTGGAGCAGCGCGGCCAGAACCTCTCCATCGGCCAGCGCCAGCTGCTCAGCTTCGCGCGCGCCCTGGTGGCCGACCCGCATATCCTCATCCTGGACGAAGCTACGGCCAGCATCGACAGTTTCGTGGAGGCGCAGATCCAGCAGGCGCTGCGCGTGCTGCTGGAAGGACGCACCAGCATCGTCATTGCCCACCGCCTGGCCACGGTGCGCGACGCCGACAACATCATCGTGCTGCGCTCGGGCGAGATCCTGGAGCAGGGCAATCACGAGCAGTTGCTCGCCGCGGGCGGGCTGTATGCCATGCTGTACCGCAAGAATTTCTCGTCCTTTGACGAGGCGGCGGAATAGACTTACGGCGCTTCCAGGACGGCCCTGATGAAGGGCGTCTTGGCGGCGGTGTAGGCGTCTCTGTCGGTCTGGTGGGCAACCGCCAGACCGCGCTTGAGGGCGGCATAGGCGCTGGCAAGGTCCGCGTCAGCCCGCAGCCGGCTGCGGAAGGCGAGGTGATCCCGCCAGAAAACGCTGCCGGCGGGCACGGCATGGATATGCGACAGCCGGTGTTCACGCGCCGCGTCGGCCCAGCGCACGAAAAACAGCCGCTCGGAGCGGTCAGGGTCTTCGTACCATTGGGCATAACCAAGCCGCTCCAGCGCCGCCACCACCTCCGCGGTGTGGCGGAAATCATCCAGCCCCACCATAATGTCGATGACCGGTTTGGCAGCCAACCCCGGGACCGAGGTGCTGCCAATATGCTCGATGCGCGGCGCCAGCGCCTCCAACGCCGTGGCGATGCGGCGGGCCTCAGCCGCAAACTGATGCGGCCATTCGGTACTGTAATCGTGGATATGGATCGTGTCGTTCATGTCCGCCGCCATTTGGTGTTACCAGCGGTAAAGGCTGGGGCCGAACCGGGCCTCGTAGAAGGGAGATACGTGCGTACCCGGGGGAATGATCTCGTCGATGCGCGCCAGATCCTCCTTGGTCAGGGTGATCTCGGCGGCTTTTAGCGCGTCCTCGAATTGCTCCTCGGTGCGCGGCCCGATGATCGGCGCGGTGACGCCGGGCGCCTGGATGGCCCAGGCCGTGGCGAGTTGCGAGAGCGGGAAGCCCTTCTCGGCGGCAAGGAGCGTGAGCGGCTCGATGACATCATAGATGTGGTCGGTGAGGCGCCGTGCCTGCGGGCGGTTGGCGTTCACCGCGTAGCGGCTGTCGGCCGGCAGGGGCTCGCTGCGCTTGTACTTGCCGGTGAGCAGGCCGCCACCCAGCGGGCTCCAGGGAATGACGCCCAGGCCGAAAGTCTGCGCGGCGGGCAGCAGCTCGCGCTCAATGCGGCGGTCCAGCAGATTATAGGGCGGCTGCTCGGAGACGAAGCGGTTGAGCCCCAGCTCCTTGGCGGCCCACAGTGATTCCACGAGCTGCCAGCCCGCGAAGGTGGAGGAGCCAATATAGCGAACCTTGCCGGAGCGCACGAGGTCGTCCAGCGCGCGCAGGGTTTCGTCGATGGCGGTATCGGGCTCCGGGCGATGGAGCTGGTAGAGGTCCACATAGTCGGTGCCCAGGCGCTTCAGGCTGGCCTCGGCCTGGGCGATGATGTGCCGCCGCGAGGAGCCGCGCAGATTGGGGGCGGTGTCGTGCATCGGAAGATGCACCTTGGTGGCCAGGAACACATGGCCGCGCTTGCCATTGCGCTTGAGCGCCTCGCCAGTGACCTCCTCCGACTTGCCGCGCGAATAGACATTGGCGGTATCGATGAAATTGATCCCGGCATCGATGGCGCGGTCGATGATGCGCACCGATGTCTCAAGATCGGTACGGCCGCCAAACATCATGGTGCCGAGAACAAGGGGCGAGACCTTGACGCCGGTGCGGCCAAAGGGGCGGTAGTCGGATATTGCCATTACGTGGAAAACTCCCTGTTGTTGGATGATGGGCTGGTTATGAATCCTGGGCCAGCTTGCGCACGGGCTTGCCGGGCAGTTTTTGGTTGAGCAGGTAGTCGCCCGCCACGTGGTAGCGCCAATGGTTGGCATCGTGCACCGAATGGGTGCGGATGTTGCGCCAGTGACGGTCTAGGTTGCGGGCGCGCTCGGTGGACGAGGTGCCGGAGAGCGAGAAGATGTCGGTGGCGATGGCCAGCGCCACATCCTCGGCATAGGCCTTGGCCTCGGCCACCGCGACGGTGGCGGCAGCGGCGTTTTCCTCGGTCAGATTGGCGCGGGCGGCATCCAGCGCGCGCCCGGCGCGGGCGAGCAGCAACTCGGTGGCGTGGAGCTGCGTGACCAACTGGCCGAAGCGCAGGATGACATGCGGGTCCTCGGTTGCCGTGGCCACCGCCGCCCCCAGGCGCGGACGCTTACGCGCACGCACGGTCGCGACAGCATCGGCCAGGGCGTTCTGGGCGATGCCGACATCAATGGCCGTGTGCAAAAGCTGAGCGTAGGAGTGGAAAATGGCGGTGCGCTCGAACAGCTTGTAGTGCGGAATGACCTGGCTGGCCGGAACCGCGACATCGGTGAGGATGGCGGTGCCGCTATAGGCGACGCGCTGGCCAAAAGAATCCCAGTCGTCCAGCACCTGCACGCCGGGGGCCTGACGCGGCACAAAGGCCAGCACAAAGCGGTTTTCCTCGTCGAAGGCCGCCACCGGCAGCCAATGCGCCAGCAGCGCGCCGGTGCAGTAGTATTTCTTGCCGTTCAGCCGGTAGCCGCCCGCGCCGTCGGGCAGCAGGCGGGTGGCAAGGTTGAGCGCCGAGCTTCCGCCTATTTCGGCCTGGGCGTTGCCCAGCCGCGCGCCGGCCAGAATCTCGCCGAAGAAATGCGCCTGCTGTTCGGGGGTGCCGTCCTCGCCCACGGCCTCCAGAAAGAGGTAGTGGCTCTGCACCATCTGCGCCACGGCCGGATCGCCCGCCGAGAGCAATTGAAACACGCGCGCGATCGTCTCATACGAGACGCCGGCGCCGCCAAACGCGCGGGGAATGGTGATGGCAAGAATGCCACTGGCCGAAAGCCAGTCGAGTTCCGCCTGGGGTGGGGTGGGGGTGCGGTCGCGTCCGGCGGCGCCGGACTCCAAAAACAGCCGAAGCTCGTCGGCAACCTTCAGGGCTTCTTCTTCCGAGGCGATGATATGGGCGGTCATGGTCCTGTACCGTGTTAAAATGGTTTGGCGGCCGGAGAGGCCCCGGCCGCCGTTTCGCTTATTCAGCGGCGGAGTCGGCCGCCGCGCGTTCCCTGAATTCGTGGTGCGAGAGTTCCAGCCCCGCGTCATTGTTCTGCTCGGGAATGGCCAGTGGCTCCGTGGCCTTGCCGAAATTGGCGGGGTCGCGGAACTGCGCGCCGTAATGCTCGGACAGCAGGCGGGCATTGCCCGCACCTAGCAGACGCTCGCGCAGGGTCTCGCCCGGGTTGTATGTCTCGCGGAAGCGCCCGCGCCGGCGCAGCTCGGGCACCACCAGCTCGATGAAGTCGCGCGCCGTGCCGGGCGTGAGGTACTGCACCAGGTTGATGCCGTCGATGTCATCGACATCCAGCCATTCCTCGATGCGGTCGGCGACGATGTCCGGCGTGCCGGCGACAAAGAAGCGGCCATAATTCACCGAGCGCAGCTCGGCCAGAATCTCGCCCACGGTCTGCTCGTCGCGGTAGCGCGGCGGGATGAACTCGTAGCCGCTCACCTCGCGCTTCTTCAACTCGCCGATGGTCACGGTCTCGGGGAAGGCGGTGTAGTCGATACGCGACTGCGAATGTGCCAGACGCGCCTCGGCGCTGATGTAGCGCTTGTAGTTGTCAAATTTGGCGGAGACTTCGTCCGCGTCTTTGCCCACGATAATGCCCGCCCCGGCCAGAAACTTGATGTTCTGCGGGTTGCGGCCATAGCGCGCGGCGCGGGCGCGCATGTCGGCCACGTTGGCCCGCACTGCCTCGGGCGAGCCACCGCCGGTGAACACCACCTCGGCATGGCGCCCGGCGAATTCCTTGCCCGCATTGGAGCCGGTGGCCTGGAACAGCACCGGCGTGCGCTGGCGCGAGGGCTGGCTGAGATGCGGGCCCTTGACCCTGAAGTGCGGCCCGGAATGGTTGATGTAGTGGACCTTTGAGGGATCGGTATAGACCCGGTGCTCGAGGTCCTGGATCACCGCGTCCTCTTCCCAGGAGCCTTCCCAGAGCTTGTAGAGCACGTCCAGATACTCGTTGGCGATGCGGTAGCGCTCGTCATGCGGCATTTCGGCGTCCAGGCCGTAATTGGCGGCCTGGTTGGGCAGATAGCTGGTCACGATGTTCCAGCCCACGCGACCCTTGGTGATGTGGTCGAGCGTGGAGAGACGGCGCGCGAAGCTGAAGGGCGGCTCGTAGGTGGTGGACGAGGTGGCGCCAAAGCCGAGATTCTTCGCTACCTGCGCCATGGCCGGGATGATGAAGAACGGGTCGTTATTAGGGATCTGCAGCGCCTCGCGCAGCGCCGTCTCCGGCCCGCCACGGTATTGGTCATAGGCGCCCACCACGTCGGCCAAAAAAATGCCGTCGAACGTGCCGTATTCCAGGAGCTGGGCCAGCTCGGTCCAGAATTCGATGTCGTTGAACCGGTGGCGGTTGTTGTCTGGATGCACCCACAGGCCGTGGATGATGTGACTGACGCAGTTCATCTCGAACAAGTTGACGTGCAGTTGTTTCTTTTCCTTGTCGGCCATTTGGCGGGTCCTGTGTTGGGCGGCAGGGAGGTGCGCCTGTCCGCTGCTGTTGCGTGATGTCCCTGTGGTGGCGGTCGACCCAAACCGGGCAGATCGACAGGTCGCCCATAGATTAGATAAACTCTATAGACAAGATAGAAAAAGATATTTAGGACTCTGAGGACAGAAGATTTTCACGCCGGTCCGCGCAAGGCGAGGGGCGGGAGAAAGAGTTTCTACCCTGGGGTACACAAACATGAATGCATCGGTGCGGCCGGAAAACCGGTCTAGCGGAGTCTTCCACCAAGCGGCGGTCGAGTACGAGGCGCTGGCCGCACCGTTCCGGCCCATTTTCCCGCAGATCGCCGCTACGGCGGTGGAGCGGGAGCTCAGCCGCACACTGGCCTTCGAGCATATCGCCGCCCTGCGCGAAGCCGGGTTTGGCAAGGTGCGCATCCCGCACGAGCTGGGGGGCTTTGGTGCGACCATCCCGCAATTCTTCCGCCTGCTGGAGGAACTGGCCACCGCCGACTCCAATGTGGCCCATGCCTTCCGCGGGCATTTCGCCTTCCTGGAAGAGCGGCTGCTGCAACGTGACGAGGCGGCGATCGCGTTCTGGTTCCCCAAGGTGCTGGACCACAAGCTCATTGGCTACGCCATGGCCGAGCGCACCGAGGAGACCGGCAATTCCACGCTGCTCACGCGTGA
Source organism: Acidocella sp. (assembly GCF_052326845.1). Taxonomy (GTDB): domain Bacteria; phylum Pseudomonadota; class Alphaproteobacteria; order Acetobacterales; family Acetobacteraceae; genus Acidocella. The sequence goes on from NZ_JBKQJR010000005.1 coordinate 49,446, forward strand.
CGGCGAAGGCTGGCGTCTGAACGGCACCAAATATTATTCCACCGGCACCATCTACGCCGACTGGATTGTGGCTGCGGCCAAGGACGGTGACGATTTCCTCTCGGTGGCGGTGGCCGCGGATGCCGAAGGCGTGGAGCGCATCGACGACTGGGACGGATTCGGCCAGCGCCTTACCGGCAGCGGCACCACGCATTTCCATAACGTGCGCATAGAGGACAGCCAGATCATCCGCCGCTTCTCGCCGGACGATGAGCGCGAGGACAGCTATAACCTTTCCTTCCTGCAGATGATCCTGCTCACCGCCATGGCCGGTGTGGGCCGCGCGGCGGTGCGCGACATTGTGGAGTTCGTGAAGCCGCGCACCCGGGCGTTTGGCATTCCCGGCAAATCGTCACCCAAGGACGACCCGCTGGTGCAGCGCGTGGTCGGCCGCGTGGCCAGCCTCTCCTACGCGCTGGACTCGATCATCGAGAACAATTCCCGGCATTTGCAGGAGCTCTACGAGGCGAAGCTGGCCGGGGTGGCGGCGCCCGAGGATTTCGTGCAGGCCAATGTGCGCACCTTCGAGGCTCAGCAGATCGTCATCGACCTCGTGCTGCAGCTGACCTCGCAGGTCTTCGAGGTCGGCGGCGCTTCCGCCACGGCCGAGAGCCGCCGCCTGGACCGCCACTGGCGCAACGCCCGCACGGCGGCCTCGCACAACCCTGCGATTTTCCGCGAGCGTGCCATTGGCGACTACCTGCTCAATGGCACCGCGCCGGTCACACGCTGGGCGCTGCAGCGCAAGCAGGCGGCGGAAGGCGAGACCACGGACGCCAAGCCGCCCGCACATGAGCGTGAACTGCCTTCTCTTTAAGCAAGAAAGATCAAAGCCATGTCAGACCGCAAGCAGCTTTCCATTGGCATGAATATTCTGGGCCTGGGCGGGCACCAAGCCGCCTGGCGCCTGGGCGAGGTGCCGTCCACTTCGATCAACAACCCCGATTACTACGTCAACATCGCCAAGATTTCCGAACGTGGCACACTCGACGCCATCTTCCTCGCCGACGGCCCGCAGCTTGGCGGTGATGTCGCCAAGGGCCCGGCTGGGCGCCCGGAGCCGACCATCCTGCTCACCGCCGTGGCGGCGGCGACCACGCATATCGGCGTGATCTCGACGCTCTCCACCACCTATAACGAGCCCTATAATCTGGCCCGGCGCGTGGCCTCGGTGGACCAGATCAGCAGTGGCCGCGCCGCCTGGAACCTCGTCACCAACGCGGGCGACGGGGCAGCGCAGAATTTCGGGCTGGACGAGGCGCCGCTGCATGTGAGCCGCTACGACCGCGCCGCCGAATTCGCCGAAGTGGTCATCAAGCTCTGGGACTCCTGGGAGGATGACGCGATCCTCGGCGATTGGAAGGGCGGCCACTACGCCGACCCGGCCAAGGTACATGAGATCAACCATCACGGCCGCTTCTTCAGCGTCAAGGGCCCGCTCAACGTCTCGCGCTCGCCGCAGGGCCGGCCGGTGATCTTCCAAGCTGGCGGCTCCGAGGGCGGCAAGGCCGTGGGCTCGCGCTATGCCGACGCGATCTTCTGCACCCAGACCACGCTGGAGGCGGGCATCGAGTTCTATAACGAGATGAAGACCCGCGCGCGTGCCTGGGGCCGCAACCCCGATCACCTCAAGATCATGCCCGGCATTTCCACGGTCGTCGGCTCCACCGAGGAGGAGGCCGAGCGTCGGCGCGAATATCTCGACAGTTTCGAGGGCAATCGCGGCCTGATTGCGCAGATCGCCGGGCGCATCGGGATCAAGCCCGAGGAGCTGGACATCGACGCGCCGCTGCCCTGGGACAAGCTCGATGACCTCACGCCGCCCGAGAAGGGCTCGCACGGGTTCTTCGAGGCACAGATCAAGCTCGCCCAAGCCGAGAACCTGACCGTGCGCCAACTCGCCCGGCACATCCGCTCGGGGCATCGCCTGGTGGTGGGCGCGCCGGAGCAGATCGCCGATACGATTGAGGAATGGTTCCGCGCTGGGGCGGCAGATGGCTTCAACCTGATGCCGGACGCCTTCCCTTCGGGCGCCGAAATCTTCGTGGACCATGTGGTGCCCATCCTGCGCAAGCGCGGCATCTTCCGCCACGAATACACCGGCACGACCCTGCGCGAGCATCTGGGGCTGCCCAAGCCGGTGAGCCAGTTCGCCGCCGGGGCGGCTGAGGCCATCCGCGCATAAAGCGCGGCGGGGGAGTGGCAAGATGCTAACAAGATCAGCTTTCCTGCGCGGCGGAGCAGGGGCGGCGGCGTTACTTGCGGCGGGCGCGGCCCGCGCCGATGCGCCTCTGGGTCTGCCCTCCGGCGGCTATCGCGAGACACAGCCCGGCCGCCCCGGCGGCACGCTGCGCGCCTCTGTGGCCCTCGACATCGGAGCGCTGGACCCGCACGCCCTCTACGCCACCAACGTGGAGTGGATCGGCCGGCTGTTGTTCGACAATCTCGTCTATCTCGACGAGCAGGGCCGGCCCGCCCCCTGGCTGGCCACATCCTGGACCATCTCGCCCGACGGCAAGACCTACACCTTCTCGCTGCGCGACGATGTCACGTTCAGCGATGGCGCCAAGTTCAACGCCGAGGCGGTGCTGCTCAACCTGGAGCACATGCGCGCCCCGGCCACCAAATCGCCGCTGGCGGCGACGTATATCCAGCCTTACGCTAGCGGGCGGGTGGTGGACGAATACACCTTCGAGGCCACGCTGCACGCGCCCTATTCGCCGTTCCTCTACGTGCTGGCGCAGGCCTGGCTGGCCATGGAATCGCCCAAGGTCATCAAGGAGCGCCCGCTCAGCCTCAACACGAATCCCATCGGCTCCGGGCCGTTCATCCTGGATAGCTACATGCCGCAGCTGGGCATGAGCTTTACCCGGCGCCCGGACTACAACTGGTCACCGCCGGTCACCGGCCATAAGGGCCCGGCCTATCTGGACCGGCTGGAATTCGAATTTGTCCCCGACGCCTCGGTGCGCTATTTCTCGCTGGCCTCGGGCGAGTACGACTTAACCATCGACCTGCCGCCCCAGGCCGGAGCGGCGGCGCTCGCCAACCCGGCGCTCGCCGTGACCAACCGCGTGCGCATGGGCTGCCCCAACCGCGCCATCGCCTTCAATGTCGCCGCGCCACCCTTTGACGACATCCGTGTGCGCCGCGCCGCCGCTCTGGCCATGGATCGCAGCGGCATCGCGCAGATCGCCGGCTTTGGCCTCTACCGGCCCATCGCCAATTTCCTCTCGGAGACAACGCCGTTCTACGATGCCTCGGCGGCAGGTGCGCTGGCCTACGACCCCGCCCATGCTAACGCGTTGCTGGATGAAGCCGGCTGGACCGGGCGAGACGCCGAAGGCTACCGCACGAAGGCGGGCACGCGTCTGGCGGCGAGCGTCGCCATTGCGGTGGGTGTCACCTCCATTCCAGTAATGGTGGAAATCCAGTCAGACATGCGACGGGTGGGCTTTGACCTGCAACTGGAAGCGCTGCCCACCGGCATGCTGCTGCAGCAGCGCATTGCCGGCCAGTATCAGGCCATGAGCGGCGGCGTGTGGCACACCAACACGCCCGACGCGCTGTACATCAACTATCATGGCAGCCAGATCCCGACCTTTCACGAGGGCGGGCAGAACACCTCGCGCCTCAACGATCCGGCGCTGAACGCGCTGCTGGAGCAGGCCCGCGAGGCCACCGACACAGCGGCGCTGACGGCGCTCTACGCGCAGGCGCAGGCGCGGCTCATCGAGTTGGTGCCCGCCGTGCCGCTCTACGACAACCAGTCGCTGATCGGCTTTGGCACCCGGGTGCGCGGCGTCATCTACGATACCTCGCATGAAACCCCCCATTTCGAGACCATCTGGCTACAGGAGAGCGCGGCATGAGCGGCAGGTACCGGCATCTGCTCTGGCGCCTGGGGGCGGGCGCGTTGGTGCTCTGGGGCACCGTCACGCTCGTCTTCCTGGCCATCAACCTCACGCCGGGCGACCCGGCCATCACGCTGCTCGGCGGGCCAGATGCGCTGCCCACACCGGCCATCCTGCATCAGGTACGAGCCGAATACGGGTTCGACGCGCCACTGCACGTGCAGTATCTGCGCTATCTGGGCCGCCTGCTGCAGGGTAATCTCGGCACCTCCTACCGGCTGCACCAGCCGGTGGCGGCGCTAATCGCCGGGCAAATCGGCGCCACCGCCACGCTCGCAGTTTCGGCCATGACGCTGGGGGTAGGGTTGGCGCTGATGGTGGCACTGGCCACCGCCAAGCGGGCACGCTGGCTCACTTCGCTGTTCAACGGCATCGAGGTCACGCTCTCCTCGGTACCCAGCTTCATTACTGGCCTCATCCTGCTGCTGGGCTTCTCCTTCAGCCTGCACCTGTTTCCCTCCTCCTCCACGCGCGGCTGGACGGCCAACATCCTGCCGACAATCACCATGGCCATGCCCATCGCCGCCGTGCTGGCCCAGGTGCTGCGGCGAGAGCTGGAGGACATTCTGGAGCAGCCCTTCATCGTCACGGCGCACACCCGTGGCCTCTCGGAGGCCGGCGTGCGCCTGGGCCATGCCCTGCGCCATGCGCTAGTGCCCGCCCTCACCATCGCCGGCATGATGTTCGCCGGGCTGCTGTCCTCGGCCGTGGTGGTGGAGACCGTGTTCAACCGCCAGGGGCTGGGCCGCATGATGACGGACGCCACTGCCAACCGCGACGTGCCACTGGTGCTGGGCATCGCCCTGCTCGCCACCTCGCTCAACATTCTCATCAATATCGCCATCGACCTCATCAACGCGGTGATCGACCCCCGCACGGAGCGCTCATGAGCCAGCTGACCACCACCCTCGGCAGCCTGGAGGCCCCGCACCCCTGGCTGCGTGACCTCCGTCCCGGCTTCATCCTGGCGGTGGCGTTTTTGCTGCTGCTGCTGCTGGCGGCGGCGTTTCCCGCCACGTTGGCGGGCACCGACCCGCTGGCCACCAATGCCCACAACCTGTTCGCACCGCCCAACACCGCGCATTGGCTGGGCACCGACGAAGACGGCCGCGACGTCTGGTCGCGCATTGTCTATGCGGTGCGACCCTCGCTGCTGCTGGGCACCAGCGCGGCGCTGTTCAGCGCCCTGGCCGGGGCGGCACTGGGGGTGGCGGCCGGGCTGGGCACGCGCCTGGCCGACAACGCGTTGATGCGCTTTGCCGACATGCTGCAATCCTTCCCCGAGATCCTGCTGGTGCTGGTGATCATCTCCTTTTGGGGCGCCACCGACACCACGCTGGTTTTCGCCCTGGGCGTTGCCGGGGTGCCGCGCGCCGCGCGCCAGGTGCGGGCCCAGGCGCTGGGGCTGCGCCGTGCCGGATTTGTCGAGGCCGCGCTCACGCTGGGCCTGACGCACGGCACCGTCATCCGGCGCCACGTGCTGCCCAATGCCATAAAACCGGTGCTGGTTCTGCTGCCGCTCGACATCGGCTGGAAGATCGCCGCCGTCGCCACGCTCTCCTTCCTGGGCGTGGGCGCGCCGCCGCCCGCCCCGGACTGGGGCTCGATGCTGGCCATCGACCGTGATTACGTGCTCAACGGCTGGTGGCTTACAGCCTTCTCGGCGGGTATCATTACCGCGACCGTGCTGGCCGTTAACGCGCTGGGCCGCGAGCTGGTCCGCCGCAGCGAGGGCCGCGTCTGATGCGCCCGCTGCTGAACGTGCGCGATCTGCGCGTCGACTTTCCCGGCGGGCGCGAGCAGGTGGTGAAGGGCATCTCCTTCACGCTCAACCGCGGCGAATGCCTGGCGCTCATTGGTGAGTCTGGCTGCGGCAAGTCCGTGACGCTGCGCACGCTGGTGGGTCTGCCCGGCACAGGGGGCGTGGTGCGCGCCGAGGCGCTGGAGTTCGACGGCGCCGATACGCGCCGCTTCTCCCCGGCCCAGTGGCGCGACATACGCGGCGGGCGCATCGGCTTTGTCCTGCAGGACGCGCTGCTCTCGCTCGATCCGCTGCGCAAGGTGGGCGAGGAGATCGCCGAGCCGCTGCGCCTGCACCGCGCCCTTACCCGCCCGGCGCGCGAGGCCCGCATGCTGGAGCTGTTGCGCGCCGTGGGCGTGCCCGAACCCGAGCTGCGCGCCGCGCAATATCCGGCCCAGCTTTCCGGCGGTCTGCGCCAGCGCGCGCTCATCGCCTCGGCCATCGCCTGCCAGCCTGAGCTGCTAATTGCCGACGAACCCACCACCGCGCTGGATGCGCTGGTGCAGACGCAAGTGCTCGACCTGCTGGCCAGCCTGCGCGACGGCAATACCGCCATGCTCATCGTCAGCCACGACCTGGCCGTGGCGGCGCGCCTAGCTGACCGCGTGGCGGTGATGCGCGCCGGCGAGATTGTGGAAGCCGGCCCCACGCAAGAGATCTTGCGCCGTCCGCAGCACCCCTACACGCGCGAGCTGCTGGCCGCCGCCACCACCGTGCATGCCCACGATTCGGCTCCATCCGTGCCTGCGGCGCGCCGCTCCACACCAGTGGAGGTCGCCGCAATCGGCGTGACCAAGAGCTTCGCCAGCCCCGGCGGCGGCAAGCGCCTGGCCTTAGCCTCCTCCTCTGTCACGCTGCGCGCCGGCCGCACGCTGGGCATCGTTGGCGGCTCAGGTTCGGGCAAAACCACGCTCACCCGCATCATCCTGGGGCTGGAGAAAGCCGATTCCGGCGAGGTCCAGTTTCAGGGCCGTCCTTGCCTGACCCTCTCCCCCGCCGAGCTCCGCGCCGCCCGCCGTCGCGTACAGCCGGTGTTCCAAGACCCGCTCAGCTCCTTCGACCCGCGCTACACGGTGGAGGCCGTCCTGGGCGAGGCGCTGAACGTGGCGGGCTACAAGCGCGGCCCCGAGCGCCGCGCCCGCGCGCTGGAGTTGCTGCATCTGGTGCGCCTTGATGAGTCGCATCTGCCGCGCCGGCCCATCGAACTTTCCGGCGGCCAGCGTCAGCGCGTCGCCATCGCCCGCGCCCTGGCGCCTGAACCCGCCGTGCTCATCTGCGACGAACCGGTTTCAGCCCTCGACATCCCGGTGCAGGCGCAAATCCTCACGCTGCTTGCCGAACTCAAGCGCGACCTCAACCTCGCTTGCCTGTTCATCTCGCATGATCTCGGCGTGATCCGCCGCGTGAGCGACGACATCGCCGTGATGAAGGACGGCCATATAGTGGAGACGGGCGAGGCCAGCGACATTTTCCGCGCCCCGCGTCACCCCTATACGCAGGCCCTCCTCGCCGCCATCCCGGATGTGGAATTTCATACCGATGCCGCGTCATCTCCGATGGATAATAGTTGCGATCAGGAAGCTGGTCGTGGAATGTTTTTTGTATACTGAAATCCTGGAATTCGCCCCTGAATGCGCAAAATCTCTATAAAGTAGATAGAATTGATATTGATAAAAATCGCAGCTTTGAATATCGGTTGTCCTGCTTCCGTTTGGGTCTAAAATTCAAGGACAAAATGAAATGACTTATCGTACCGCCGGGCAGCGCCAACGCCCGAATAGCCGTCATTTTTGGGTGAACGCCCCGCTGGCGCTGGGGGTTGTGGGGCTGGTGCTGCACGCGGGCGCGGCGCGTGCGCAAACGCCGCCGCCCCCGCCGGTCAATGGCTCGCAGCTCACCGCCGTGATTGTTAAAGGCAAAACGCCTGCCCAGGCCGCGCGTGCCAAGCTCAGCAAGATTCCCGGCGGCTTCTCGGTGGTGGACAGCGCAGAGGTCGCCAAGGGCCGTGTGCGAAGCAACGCCGACCTGCTGAAGCTGCAGCCGGGTGTCATCGCCGCCGCCACGGGCGCCGGCGGCTTCGACTCGATCAAGGTCTCGATCCGCGGTTCGGGCGTGAATAACGGCGTCGGCTATTTCCGAAACGGCATCAAGTACGAGTTCGACGACCTGCCGGTGACCACGCCTTCTGGCACGCCCTATGAGCTGTTCGATCCTCAGGGCCTCGACTACACGGAAATTCTGCGCGGCGACAACGCTTTCACCACCGGTGACCTCGCCCTTGGCGGCACCATCGACTATCATACGAACACCGGCCGCACCGCGCCGTATAGCGAAATACGCACCGAATTCGGCAGCTTTGGCTATATAAAGGGCTCGGCAGCCACCGGCGGCGTGGTTGGCCCCTGGGACTATTACATCAACGTCATCGGCGAGAGCCAGAACGGCTGGCAGCAGCACTCCAACGCCTCGGCCCAGCACGTCATCGCCAATCTTGGCTACCAGATCAACGACAACGCCGAGACACGTGTGTATTTCCGCTACGGCAAGGAATTGTTCTACGGTCCCGGCGCGCTCACCCGCGGGCAGATCGAGAGTTCCACACCGGACCAAGCCCAGCTCGCCTATTTGGAGACCAACTACAAGCGCAACCAGCCGGGTTCCGAGCTGATTGGTGACGTGACCAAGCTGCGCTTTGCCGATAACCAGTCCGTTGAGCTTGGCCTCGCCTACCAGAACTTCCCCATCGTCATTGGTCCGAGCAGCACCTCCGCGCCGATCCTGGCGAAATGGGATTACGGCAATATCGCCGCGCAGGTGAAGTACGAGAACACCTCGCGGCTATTCGGTCATGGCAACGACTTCACCGCCGCCGCTTATTGGTCCGACGACATCTACGGCGACGCCAAGGAAGAGGCGATCGCCGCCGACGGCGCCAACCCCTACGGTACGAGCTACAGCTACCTGGGCGCGACCTATAAGATCGCCCCCACCTCCTACTACAACATTCCCGGCGTAACGGCCGGCGAACGCCTGTACTGGAACAAGTTCAACGGCTCTACCGACCAGACCGCGCTGCTCTCCGACGATTTTGAGCTCATCCATAACTTGTGGCTCACGCTGGGCGGCGCGGTCGTCAACACCCCGCGTAACTTCAACACCATAGGCAACACCTACGTGACGGGTACCACGATCCCGGTCGTGCAGACCCCGAGCTTCCGCAGCTCCGAGACGAACCTCATTCCGCGCATCGGCCTGCTTTGGGATGTGAGCCAGGACCTGCAGCTCTTCACGTCCTATGGCGGCAATATCGAGCCGCGCGAGGACTGGGCGGGCGGCTACGGCCCCTATAGCGGCACCACGGCCTCGACCTACCCGAATTACGGCATCCTGAACCTGAAGAACCAGGAGGCCGACACGGTGGAGGTTGGCTTCCGCGGCCGTTATGGTATCTTCCAGGGCAGCACCGATTACTACTACGCGCAGGTTTCCGACGAGCTGCTGACCATCTACGATGCCTCGATCGACGCCAACACCACCATCAACGCGCCGCACGCCACGCATCAGGGTGTTGAATCGGAGCTGGACACGGTGCTGTGGCAGGATGGCGGCAGCTTCTGGGGCGACACCACCGGCGTGAACCGCGTGCATCTGGTGCAGACCTTCACCTGGAGTGACTTAACCTTCAACAGCAATGGCGGCGCCCTGAGCAACAAAACAGAGCCAGGCCTGCCGCCCGAATACTACCAGGGCGAGCTGGCCTTTGACGCCGCGAATGGCATCTACGCCAATTTCGACGCCACGGCGGCTTCTGGCACTTACGTTGACTATCTGAACACCTGGAAGGCGGCACCTTACGTTGTCTACGGCCTCACCGTCGGGTGGCAGCAGCAGCGCGCGGACAAAAAGGGCTGGCAGGTGTCGCTCAGCGTCGACAACCTGACCGACACCAAATACGCCGTGGCCATCGCGCCGACCTACAACGCGAACCATGCCGACTACGCCAACGAGTACCCCGGCGCTGGGCTGGGGGTGTATTCGGCGGTGGACTACAAATTCTAATCCCCAAAGGCAGGCCCGTGGACCGCGCGCTTACATGCCCGGTCTGCGAGCCCGTCGCCCCGCTTTGCCGTATGGCCATAACGAGGGCTATACTCCACCTTTTTTAAATCGATATAATTTGAGCTGCTGCCGGTTTCGTGGACACGACGATAAGATCGTGATCGAGGAACCGGAGAGAGGACATGACGAGACGGAAGTTTGGCAGTGAGTTCAAGATTGAGGCTGTGAAGCTGGTGACGGAGCGGG
>NZ_JBKQJR010000006.1:0-10608 GCF_052326845.1 Acidocella sp.
AGGCGACCAGCCCGGTGAGCACGAGGCCGGAGGCCATCCAGTTATATACGCGCAGCATATAGGCGCGCAGACCGGCATCCAGAGCCGCGCTGCCATAGGCCGAGAAGCCAGTCTGCGCCGTGCGGTAGGAATTGTTCGGGTTTAATGCCATGGAAGAAATCGCTCCTTAAATGGGCCGCAGGGCCCTGGAGTCATGATTCTTCCGTTTCGTAAGGTTTTCAAGTGAATTGGCGGTGTTGCCGCCGCCAATTCACTTGCGAAAGGTAAGAGAGACGGCTTAGCGCCGCCACCAGCCGGTCTTTTTGGCGGCCGGGGCTGCTTCGCTGCCCACGATGATGGGCTTCACCGCCGGTTCCGGGGCAGCTTGGGCTGCTTCGGCGGGCTCGGGGGCAGGGGCCTCGGCCACCGGCGCTTCAACCGCCGGGGCTTCAATCAGCGGGGCTTCGGGCACGGGTTCTGCCGTCACCTGGGCGTCTTCCGCCGCCAGGCCTGGGAGTTCGTCCACGGTTGCCACCACCGCCGGTTCCTCGATCAGCAGCGGCTGGGCGGCCTCGGCGGCCTCGCGCGCGGCGCGGCGGGCTTCCTCTTCGGCACGCTCGGCGGCCTCGAAGATGTCCGCGATGTCGGCATAAACCGGTGCCGGGGCAGCTTCCTCAGCAGGGGTCTCACCCTCCTCGGCCGTGGTGCGGCGGCGGCGCCCACCTCGGCTGCGGCGGCGCTTGGGCGCGGCTTCCTCGGCTGCCGGGGCTTCCTCGGTCAGTAGCGGTTGGGCGGCCTCTGCGGCCTCATCCCGCGGCGCGCCGAGTGCCGCTTCCAGCACCAGATCGATCTCCGTGGGCTGATCCTCGGCCACAGCTGCGGCCTCCGGCAGAGCTTCGCCAGCCTGGACTTCGCCAGCCTGGGCTTCGCCCTCCTCGGCCTCTTCGGCCGTTTCCGTCGCGCCACGCTCGTCGCGGCGCTTGCCACGGCGGCGGCGGCGGCGCTTGCGCTCGGCCCGCTCCGCGGTTTCGGCGGCGGTCTCGCCCTCTACTGCCTCGGCCTCGGTCTCTTCCTCCTCGGCGATCTCCTCCACCGGGGCGGCGATCTGGCGCTCGGGGCGGATCGGCGCCGGGGCGGGCGGCGGCGCGGTCTGCGCCTTCAGCCGCTCGATGCGGAAATTCGTGCCGGTCAGCGTCGCATCCGGGGTGAAGATCACGCGCATATTGTAGCGTTCCTCGATGATCGAGAGCCGCTCGCGCTTGTGGTTGAACAGGTAGAAGGCGATTTCCGGCGGCAGGACGACGGAGATCTCGGCGGCGCGGAACTTGGCGCCCTCATCCTCGATGGCGCGCAGGATATGCAGCGCGGCACTTTCCGGCGAGCGGATATGGCCCATGCCGGCGCAATGCGGGCAAACGATCAGCGAGGCCTCGGTGAGCGAGGGACGCAGGCGCTGGCGCGACATTTCCATCAGGCCGAAATGGCTGATGCTGCCGACCTGGATGCGCGCGCGGTCATGCTTCAGCGCGTCCTTGAGCTTGCGCTCGACGGCCGAGTTGTTCTTGCGGGACTCCATGTCGATGAAGTCGATGACGATCAGCCCCGCGAGGTCGCGCATGCGCAGCTGCTTGGCCACTTCTTCGGCGGCTTCCATGTTGGTGCGCAGCGCCGTGTCCTCGATGCTGCGCTCGCGCGTCGAGCGGCCGGAGTTCACGTCGATGGCGACCAGGGCTTCCGTCTGGTTGATGACGATGTAGCCGCCGGAGCGCAGCTGCACGATCGGGCTCAGCATGGCGTCCAGCTGGGCCTCGACCTGGGATTTGGAGAAGAGCGGCTGGCCTTCCGTCCACAGCTGCACCTTGCGGGCATGGCTCGGCATCAGCATGCGCATGAAGTCCCGCGCCGCCTTGAAGCCCTCCTCGCCGTCCACCAGGATGTCCTCGACATCGCGTGTATAGACGTCACGGATGGCGCGCTTGATGAGGTTCGCCTCCTCATAGATCAGCGCCGGGGCGGTGGAGTCCATCGTCTTGTCGCGGATGTCGTCCCACAGGCGCAGCAGGTACTCGCAGTCGCGCTTGATCTCGGGCTTGGGCCGGTTGGCCCCCGCGGTGCGTACGATGAGCCCCATGCCCTGCGGCACGTCCAGCTCCGACATCGCCTCCTTCAGGCGGCGGCGGTCGGCCTGCGAGGTGATCTTGCGCGAGACGCCGCCGCCGGTGGGCGAGTTCGGCATCAGCACGGAGAAGCGCCCGGCGAGCGACAGATAGGTGGTGAGCGCCGCACCCTTGTTGCCGCGCTCCTCTTTCACCACCTGCACCAGCATGATCTGGCGGCGGTGGATCACGTCCTGGATCTTGTAATTGCGCAGGAAGCGCTGGCGCATGCGGCGCTCGCGGGCTTCTGCAGCGTCATCGCCGTCGCCGCCGAGTTGCTCGGGGGTGGGGGCTTCCGCGCCGCTCTCGGGCTCGATGGTCTCCACGCCGTTGACGGTCTCGACCGTCTCCACCGTGGTCTCCGAAGCATCGGCCATGCCGCCCTGGGCGGCCTCGGCGTATTCGGTCTCGGTCTGCGCCGCCTCGGTGAGGGGCAGCTCGGCCGCCGGGGTCTCTTCCTCGGGCAGGGTTTCCACCGTGGCCGGGGCTTCCGCGTCCGGGGCGATCTCTTCCGCCGCCGCGGGCTCGCTCAGCGCTTCGGCAATGCCGGTGGGCTCCTCCAGCACCTCGCCATGCGGCTCGGGCTCTTCCGGCGGCGGGGCGGCGACGATCTCGATCGGCTTGATTTCGAGCGCCTGGGCGGTCTCGGCGGGGGCGGGAGCCTCTTCCGCGGCGTCTTCCTCGGCGGCGCAGGCGGCTTCTTCCTCGGCCTGCAGGGCCAGCAGCGTCAGCCGGTCGGCGACGGGGATCTGGTAATAATCCGGGTGGATTTCCCCGAAGGCGAGGAACCCGTGGCGGTTGCCGCCGTACTCTACGAAGGCCGCCTGCAGGCTGGGTTCGACCCGGATCACCTTGGCAAGGTAGATATTGCCTTTTATCTGCTTGCGGCCGACGGTCTCGACGTCGAAATCTTCAAGCCGGTTGCCATCCAGAACCACCACGCGGGTTTCTTCCGCGTGGCTGGCGTCGATCAACATTCTTTTCGTCATAAAAACTCCGGTGCGCGCGGCATGTGCCGGCCCGAGCAGAAGGGCTCAGAGCCAGTAGCGCGCGATATGAGGGTAGAAATTGGGATGCAGACCAGAACCGCGCCTTTTCCGAGCAGAAAATGGAGACTTCGGTAGGCAGAGCGGTCATCGGTCCTTGAACTCGCCGGGGCATGATGCCACGGCCATGGGGTATTTATTATTAACGGCTCCGGAGCGCGGAACCAGCCGTGCAAGGCCGATCTCCACCCAGGCCCGGAAGCCTACCATCCTAGATGGCCCAAAACCCCCTGTCCCGCAAGGGGGTTGTTCAGCCGGGGGTTTGCCAGCAACATAAGCGGCGACCACTGGACCATGGATACCGGGGATGACCGCCAAGCACCGTTTTGCCATATGCGCCTGCGCCCGGTGGGAGACACCTTATATTGTGGAATGGCTGAACTACTACCGGGAGACCGGGTTCAGTCATGTCTATCTCTATTGCAATGATGACGACCCAGGGCCGTTTTACGAGCGTGTGCTGCCGTTTACCCAAGGGGCGGCGCCGTTCGTCACCTTTTACCACCACCCGCATCAGGGCCAGCAATACGAGATGTACGCGCATTTCCTCCGCCACGGGCTGGCGGAGACGGAATGGGTGGCGTTTTTCGACATTGACGAATTCTTGCGCCTGCCGCCGGGGGAGGAGATCGACGGCTTCATGCAACGCTTCCCGCCGGAGGTGGAGTGCGTGCTGTTCAACTGGATATTCTTCGGCCCCAACGGCCATAAAACCCCGCCGGAAGGGCTGGTGCTGGAGAATTTTACCCGGCGGGAGGCGTCAATCCACCCGTTTACCAAGCTCGTCGCCCGCAGCGCGGCAGTGGCGGAGATCGATCTCGCGAACCGGCGCCGCGCGCGCGGGTTTTGGCACGAGATCGGCAGCAAGGTAGACCGGCCGGTTGCCGCCGTGAATGCGCTCGGCGAGGATATGGCCGAATATTATCAGGGGTTTCCGGACAGCTCACGGGAGTTCGCCAATGTCCCGGCGCGGCGGGAACAACTGCTGGAGACGGCGGTGGTCCACCATTACGCCTTCCGCTCCGAGCAGGCCTATGCCGAACGCAGTGCGCGTGGGCTGAAGGGGGATTTCAGCGACCAGGGCATATGGAAAAAGGCCGCTGAAGGAGCGGGCTTCGAGGGGCTATTGGCGCAAATGAACGGAGTCGAGGACACGTGCCTCGCCGGCTTCTGGGCGGAGCGTCGCCGCCGCGCCTGGGAGTTCGGCACCAGCCTGCCTGAACTGCGGCAAACCCCCACGCGGCCGGACAATATCAGCCGTGGCAAGCGCGCGATGCAAAGCTCGCATTGCGAATACTCCTTCGCCCCCACGCCGGAGGAGGACGCCGCCGGGGCGGTGAACGGGGTGCTCGACGGAACGCGGAAATTCCATACCGATCTCGAGGACAACCCGTGGTGGCAGGTGGATTTGGGCGGTATCGCCACGATCACGGAAATCCACGTCCACAACACCCGGGACCATGTCCAGGACCGTTTCCGCGATTTCAGCCTGAGCGTGTCCATAGATGGCTCCGCCTGGGTGGAGCTGGTGGAAAAGCGCGACGGGGCGCCGCTGGCCGAGCCTTATGTCTGGGCCGGGCCGGGCACGGCCTGGGCGCGCTATGTGCGCGTGACCCTGCTGGGGCGGAATTTCCTGCATCTGGACCAGGTTGAGGTGTACGGTACGGTGCCGTGAACCGGCGCTTTCACGCTATTTCCGCAAAAGTTTTTTGCCGTAACGGGCGCTTGGATTTTACCACGTAATGCGGCATCAGGCCGAGCAGAACACGAGGAGCCTCAAATGTCTGAATCAAGAACAAGCCTGAACAATCTGAGCATCGCCACGGTGCTGTATGATTTTGTGAACAACAAGGCGCTGCCCGGCAACGGGGTGGAGCAGGGCGCGTTCTGGGCCGGGTTTGCGAAGCTCCTGGAAAAATTCTCCGCCACCAACGCGGCGCTGCTGGCCAAGCGCGATGAGTTGCAGGGGGTGGTTGACGCTTGGCACGTGAAGCATTGGGGCAAGGAGCATGACGCCGCCGCCTATGAGGCGTTCCTGCGCGAGATCGGCTATCTGCTGCCTGAGCCCGCCGCCTTCAGCATCGACACCGCCAATGTGGACGACGAGATCGCCCGTATCGCCGGGCCGCAGCTGGTGGTGCCAGTGAACAATGCCCGCTACGCGCTGAACGCCGCCAATGCCCGTTGGGGCAGCCTGTATGACGCGCTCTACGGCACCGACGCGCTGCCCGACGAGGGCGAGATCGCCCGTGGCAAGGGGTTCAACATGACCCGCGCCGACGCCGTCGTCGCCCGCGGCCGCGCCTTCCTCGACGCGCATTTCCCGCTCGCTGACGGCAGCCATGCCGATGCCGTGGCCTATAAGGTGCATAACGGGCATCTGGCCGTGGTGTTGCCTTCGGGCGAGGTGGGGCTGCGCGATGCCGCCCAATTCGCCGGCTATACCGGCGATGCCGCGGCTCCGAAGGGCGTGCTGCTGAAGAACCATAACCTGCACGCCGACATCCTGATCGACGCCAACCACCCGATCGGCAAGAACGACACCGCGCATGTCGCGGACATCATCCTGGAATCCGCGATCAGCACGATCATGGACTGCGAGGACTCGGTGGCCGCCGTGGATGCCGAGGACAAGGTGGTGGTGTATGGCAACTTGCTCGGCCTGATGCAGGGCACCCTCACCGCGCCGGTGGAGAAGGGCGGCAAGACCTTCGAGCGCGCGTTGAACGAGGACCGCGTGTACACCGCGCCGGATGGCGGCACGCTCACCCTGCATGGCCGCTCGCTGCTGCTGATGCGCAATGTCGGCCACCACATGCTCACCGACATCATCACCCTGAACGGCGAGAAAGTGCCGGAGACCGTGGTGGATGCCGTCATCACCTCGCTGATTGCGATGCATGACCTCAAGGCCAAGCGCAATTCGCGCACCGGGTCCGTCTATATCGTCAAGCCCAAGCTGCACGGGCCGGAAGAAGTGGCCAACGCCAACGCGCTGTTCGGCGCGGTGGAGGAGCTGCTCGGCCTACCCGCCAACACGCTGAAAATGGGCATTATGGACGAGGAGCGCCGCACCTCGGCCAACCTCAAGGCCTGCATCCAGGCGGCTAAGAGCCGCGTGGTGTTCATCAACACGGGCTTCCTCGACCGCACCGGCGATGAGATCCACACCTCCTTCGAGGCTGGCGCCTTCATCCGCAAGAACGACATCAAGACCCAGCCCTGGATCAAGGCGTATGAGGACCGGAACGTCGATTTCGGTCTTGAATGCGGGTTGCAGGGTAAGGCGCAGATCGGCAAGGGCATGTGGGCAGCACCCGACATGATGGCCGCGATGCTGGAGCAGAAGATCGCCCACCCGCGCGCGGGCGCCAACACGGCCTGGGTGCCGTCCCCCACCGCCGCCACGCTGCACGCGCTGCACTATCACCAGGTGGACGTGTTCGCCCGGCAGGAGGAGCTGAAATCCCGCGTCCCGGCCAAGCTCTCCGACCTGCTGACCATTCCGCTGGCCGAGGGCATCAACTGGAAGCCCGAGGACATCAAGCAGGAGCTGGACAATAACTGTCAGAGCCTGCTCGGCTATGTGGTGCGCTGGGTGGACCAGGGCGTGGGCTGCTCCAAGGTGCCGGACATTCACGATGTCGCCCTGATGGAAGACCGTGCCACGCTGCGCATCTCCTCGCAGCACCTTGCCAACTGGCTGCACCATGGCGTGGTGACCAAGGAGCAGGTGCTGGAGACGCTGAAGCGCATGGCCCTGGTGGTGGACCGCCAGAACGAAGGCGATGCCGCCTATACCCCGATGGCCCCGGCCTATGACGGCCCGGCCTTCAAGGCGGCGTGCGACCTGGTGTTCGAGGGCCGTACCCAGCCGAACGGCTATACCGAGTTCATCCTCACCCGCCGCCGCCGCGAGGCGAAGGCCGCTTGATCAGACGGGCCGGGGAAGGCAGCTTCCCCGGCCAAATTTTTACGCCGTTGGCTGGGAGCCAGGCTCCTCCTGCTCCCGGGTTTCCATGACCTCGCTCACCTTGATGTGCAGGTCGAGATGCAGCTGGTGCAACTCGCTCAGCATTTCGCGCACATCATTCACCGTCTCCATCACCGCGTCGTGCTGCTCCTTGGCAAGTTGGTCGGAGGAGCGGGCCGCGAGGATGGTGCCGACGCCGAGCAGCGGCAGGGCAATAAGCTGCAGCACGCCAGAGCTGGCGTATTGCACGAAGGGCATGGTCGCCGGCCATTTCAGCGGCAGCAGGGTCAGGATCAGGCAGAACCAGAAGAACCCCATCGTCGCGAAGACCGCGTTGGCGCGGATGGCGATCTGGTCGTTCAGCCACTCCATTTTTTGCTTGAAATTAGTCATCGTCACGTTGCGGCCTTTGTCAGGGTTTTGCGCACAAAAGCCCAGCAGGCCACCTTGTCAACGTACCGGAATGGTGGCTGGACGGAACTCGCGCCGTGCCAGCGGCTCGGGCGGGGGCGGCTGGCGGCAGCAGATGAGCCAGTAGGGCAGCACCAGCAGCAGCGTCCAGGCGAAGCTGCCGAGCAGAGCGCCGTGGCTCATCATGGGCCATTGCGAGGGGAAGAGTGCGAGGTCCAGCAGCCAGAGCGTGCGCCAGAGCAGGCCGGTGAGTCGCACCGCAGGGGCCAGGGCCGAGCGGCGAGGGGCGTGCCGCTCATGCGCGCTGATCTGCGTGAACACGGTGCCTGCCATCACCAGCAGGCAGAACATATCCTCGAAGAAATCGGCGCTGAAGGCGGCGTCGAAAGCGTGGATCCAGATCAGCCCGGTGCCGGCGCCAAGGACCAAGCAGGCCCGTGCCAGAGTGTAGAGAGGCAGGCCAAGATACCAGCCGGCATGGTTGACCCCAGGCTGCAACACCCGGTCGATGATGAAGTCATCCACGCGCCGTGCGATACTGATGATCTTCTCCGCCACCTTATGCTGGTCCTGTTCTCACCTCATTGGTCATGCAATGCGCGGCGCAGTGAACCGGCTGCCGCCGCCAGCCTCGACTCGGCTTGTTCGGCGGTCAGCCGGCGCAAGATCATCAACGCCGCTCTTTTAACATGCATATCGCAGGCGGAAAGTGCAAGGGCTGCGCCGCTTTCATCCGCGCCCGTGATTTGCTGCACCATTGCCAAGGCGCGGCGGCGCAGCTTGGCGTTCGTTGCGCGCATGTCCACCATATAGGGGCCGTAGGTCTTGCCGAGCCGGATCATCACCATGGAGGAGAGCGTGTTGAGCGCGATCTTCTGGGTGGACCCGGCGGAGAGCCGCGTGGACCCGGCGATGATTTCCGCCCCGGTGACGATCTGCACCGCGATGTCGGCGGCCTCGGCCATGGGGGAGGCGGCGTTGTTGACGATTGCGCCGGTAAGCCCGCCCAGAGCCCGGGCATGGCGGATGGCGGCGAGGGTGAAGGGCGTGCTGCCGGAGGCGGCGATGCCGACGAGCGCGTCGCCCGGGTCGAAGCCATGCGCGGTGAGCGCGGCGATGGCGGCGTCCTTGTCATCCTCCGCGCCTTCGGCGGCCTTGATGAAGGCCGAGGGGCCGCCAGCAAGCAGGGGGATGATCAGCCCGTCCTCTATGCCGAAGGTCGGGCCGCACTCCACGGCGTCGAGAAAGCCGAGCCGGCCGGAGGTGCCCGCCCCGGCGTAGAACAGCCTCCCGCCCGCTTGCAGCCGCGCCGCCACCTCATCGGCCAGCCTGGCCAGGGCAGGGGCGGCTGCGGCCAGGGCGCGCTGAGCCGCCTGCTCCTGCGCCAGGAAGGTGTTCACGATCCCCAGCGTGTCCCGCTCGTCCAGGTCCATCAGCTCCGGCTGCGCGCTTTCCGTGCCGCGCGGCTTGGCGGCGGGCTCGTGCGTCACCCCGGCGGTCCAGACGCGCTGGGGGTGAAGATCGTCGCTGAACCAGACGATATCCGCCCGCGCGCCGGGGGCGAGCATGCCGCGGTCCGTCAGGCCCAGGGCGAGGGCCGGGCGGGATGTGGCGGCGGCGAGGGCGGTCTCGGGCGTTACCCCGGCGGCGATGAGGCGGCGAATGCCTTCATCCAGCGTGATTCCCGCTCCGGCGATGGTGCCGCCCGCCCGAAGCCCCACGCCCTGGTGCCCGAGCGTGACCGGCGCACCGCCGAACTCCCGCACGGCGCCCGGTTCCAGCCCGGCGATAAGGATGGAGTCGGTCACCGCGATGGCGCGCGGGCAGGCGGCGAAGGCAATGGCCAGCAGCTCCGGCGCGACATGCACGCCATCGGCGATCAGGCAGGGGGAGAGGCGCGGATCGGTGAGCGCCACGCCCGGCGCGCCCGGGGAGCGGTGATGCAGGGGGGACTGCGCGTTGAACACATGGGTCACCAGGGTGGCGCCCGCTGAGACGGCGTCGCGCATGGTGGCGGCGTCCGCCCCGGTATGGCCGAGCGAAACCGCCACCCCGGCGGCGCGCAACCGGGCGATGGCGGCTATGGCCCCTGGCAGTTCCGGCGCCAGGGTGACGAGGCGCAGCACCTTGCCCATGGCCAGAACCTCGTCGATCGCCGCTTCATCCGGCAGGCGCAAATATTCCTGCAGATGCGCGCCGCGCTTTTCAGGCGCCAGGAAGGGGCCTTCCAGATGCAGGCCGAGAATCGCCCCATGCCGCGCCTGGGCCGCCGCCACGCGCCGTGCTGCCTGTGCCAGATCGGCCAGTGGTGCGGTGATGGCGGTGGGCAGCACGGAGGTGACGCCGCAGGCCGCCAGCCCGGCGACGAACACATCCCAATCCTCGGGCGTGGCCAACGCGCAATCCACCCCGAAGGCGCCGTTATTGTGCAGGTCGATCAGCCCGGGCGCGAGGAAGCCATGCGTTAATTGCATGTCAGCTTTTACATCGCCAAAGATGATGCGGGTGATGCGGCCGTTCTCCAGCGCCACAGCGCCGGGGCCGGTGAAGGAATCGCCCAGAAACAGGCGTGGGGCTGAGATGATCATGGGGAGACAATACTGGTGCCGGGTGAGGGATTTGAACCCCCGGCCTTCGGTTTACAAAACCGCTGCACTACCACTGTGCTAAGCCGGCAAGCAAGGTGCGGATGAGCGCACATTGCGGCCAGTGATAACAAATCCGGGATCTTCAAGCAACCCGTGAGAGACCTGCTGCAGCCCATCGCCTTAGACAACGATACCTTTTCAACCCCAAAGATCCGCACCGAAAGGATGGATTACGCTGCCCTCGAAGACAAGTCCGGGTTCGCGGTCGCGGGCAAGTAGCAAGGGGCCATCAAGGTCCACGAAATCGGCGCCAGCTGCGATCAAAAGGGCAGGAGCCATGGCGAGAGAGGTACCGACCATGCACCCCGCCATTGTCGCCAGGCCTTGCCCCCGCGCTGCCTTCGCGAGCTCCAGCGCCGCAGTAAGGCCGCCTGTTTTGTCGAGCTTGATGTTAA
>NZ_JBKQJR010000007.1:0-2609 GCF_052326845.1 Acidocella sp.
CCGCGGCTATCGCGGCGGCCCTGGCCGGGCCGGCCCGGATATTGCGCACCATAGTCGGCGGGCGGAGTGAAGCCTGGAGCAGGTGGTGTGTATGCCGAACCCGGCGGGGGCGGAGCCGCAGTATATGTCTGCGTAAACGGCGGCGGCACCGCAGAATTGGGAATCCCGATTCTGGCTCCCAGCTCGTTCAGCCCAAAGGGATCGGGCAACGGCAGTCCATCCCGCCGAGCCTTGGCTGTTTGATAGGCGTCGAAGACTTGATAGAAGACCCACGCCGCGATAAAGATTCCGAAGATGCCGTGATTGCCTGAGATTCCAACCAGGATCACGAAGACCAGCACATGCACCAGGCCCTTGATGAACTGGCCGTTGTACATCGCGCCCACGCCGGGAATGAATCCGAGGACTGCCGCGGTTCCGGGATTCGGGCCGCCGCTTGTGACCACTCCGGACACCGCGTAAGCCGCGCCAGGCGCGTTTCCAGCGTAGGGCGCACTCCCGGGAGCGCCATATCCGGCGCCTCCGTAGCCCAACTTGGCCGCGAGGCATTGCTCGCAATAAATCACACCGGATACAGAGCGCACGCATTGGCTGCAGAGCGCCTTTCCGCAATTCTGGCAGTAGGCTGTTACCGGAAGATCGGGATGGTTGATGCAGTTCATACCAAGCCTCTTTCTGCCTGGTCTTCGAGAGAAGCGAACAAAGTGTATACCTCTTCCTGCTCTTTGTTACCGGCCCTGTCAACTCCTTGGTGGCGCGCCTGTGTTGCGGCAGCCGTCAGCGAACCAGACGAATTCGTATCGGGCGAGCCTGCGCGGGCCAGCGCCTTGGGACCAAAAATCACATTCGGCTGGGCAACGGCGGGGGAAGATTCGACCTTGCCACCTGTCTTGTGCCCGTTGCTGCTTGTTGGAGTGTTCTGCGGAGCTGGCGTTTTCTGCTCAGGCTGTCCGCCTTGCGGCTGGAGGGCCGGCCGCTGCGTGTCTTCGTCGCGGCGCAGTTCGCGCATCTTTGACTCGACCTCATATACGAAGCGGAGATTGTCGTAGTAGCGCACCACCTCGCTCTTGGCGCCATAGAACTGCCGCGTGAGGTTGCTCTCGATGCTGGCCGGTGTCAGATCGGAGAGCTTGAGATGAGTCAGCTGCACCCCGGCGAGGTTCAGCGTCAGTGCAATTGAGAAGAAGGCCATGGCCGCGGTCATCATCAGCCGGGTATCCCATACGAACCGGCGGCGGGGAAGCGGCATAACACCGGGGCCGGCGGCGATCGGCGCTCCATAGACCGCCAGCGGCCGCTCAGCCACGGCGCCGCTGGTGCGGGCGAGGATGCGCTCCATGAGGTCGGGAGTAGCTTCGGGCTCGAAGTGGAGGAAGCGCATCCACTCCTGGCCCTGGCGCGATTGCGCCAGCAGGCCGGCGCATGCGGCGCATGTATGGCTGTGCGATTCAAAGCTGGCGTTATCGGCCGCGGGCATCACGCCGTCGAGGGCGTCGGCCAGAAGGGCTTCCCACTCTTCGCAGCGAAGCTCTCGCCCGGACGTGCGTTCCGGACCCTTCGGATGCTGTTCAAATGGATTGCGCTCCGACATCTAAACCACCTGTCCTTTATTACGTTCTAATAACCGCGCCAGTTCCGCCCGCCCCCGGCTGATACGCGACTTCACCGTACCCTCGGGAATGCGCAAAACCTGCGCGATTTCTTTGTAGTCCATGTCCTGCAAGTCACGAAGAATAACTGCTTCTCTTAATTCAGGTGAAATCTTTGTCAGAGCCTCCTGCACCATGCGCGCAATCTCCTTCTGCGCTGCACGGTCGTGCTGGCTCGGGCCCGGGGCCGCCAGCCGGTCCGCCATCGGAAGCTCCTCCGATTCGTCCCAGCCAGCGTCCATAGAGTCTGTCACGCGCTGCTGCTTTGTTCTACGAAAATGATCGACGAGCAGATTACGAGCGAGAGTGGTAATCCAAGTCTGGAAGCTGCCTCGCGTCAGGTCGAAGGTGGTGAGGTTACCGTAGACCTTGATGAAAACGTCCTGCGTCAGGTCTTCGGCATCGTGCGGAGAGCCGGTGAAGCGATAGCACAGCGAATAAATGCGGCGGTGGTGAGCCTTGACGAGCTCCGCCCACGCGACCGAGTCGCCATCGAGGCATCGCTGAACTACGATCTGCCAGTCGGCTTCCAATACCCTCTCTGCTCCCCGTAGCGCTGCCGGATTCCCAGGACTGCCAGCCGCGCCAGCCTGCACATATCCTGTGCCGAGCCATTGCCCCGGACCGGAGCCTGACTGTCCGGCCCGGTATCCTGCTGCAACCTCTGCCCCCGGGATCCCTTCGCGGCACGGCTCCGGCCCGCCCTGAGACACTGGACGTGGCGCCGGAGCCACCGCTCCAGTTCTGGGCCTGGTCCGGACTACCCGGAACCCATCCATCTCCCACGTCATTGCCCCAGCAAAACCCATGGCAATTCATACGCAGTAAACACAATCGCATATTTGCCCGCTGTCGATGTAGCTGCATCCCCCTGAATCCCGTCTCGTTTTCCTGTATTCTGGCGACTTCAATGCGATTAAGGTGCTGTCGGACCCTCCCACGGAACCGGCAGTGTGTTTA
>NZ_JBKQJR010000008.1:0-16188 GCF_052326845.1 Acidocella sp.
GAATGAGCGGATGAGGTCTGGTGCCGCGCGAATCTCGGCGAGCTGCGCTTCGATTTTATCGAGCAACTTTTCGCCCTTGCGCAGTGGATTTCGGGCAACTCCGGTACGCTTCATATGGCTCCAGACCTCATCCGCTCATTCTTCAGAGCCCCAAGTGTCGACTATATTGCCAACTGGTGAGTAACTACATTGGACCTGGATTACCGTTCGGGGGCTTGCCAAGCTGCGGGTTGAGATCCGCGGCGCCCTGGCTGGGATCCTGGCCTTGTCTGCCCAAAACAACAGAACCGTCCGGGTTTGTCCGGACGGTTCTGTGTCTGTTCTTGAACAGCAAATCAAGTTGGTTGCGGGGGCCTGCAGCCGCGCTTGTCCTAACAGCCGGAACTGGCGGTTTTCCTCCCTTCCCGGCCGTCTCGAGAATAGCCATCAACTCGCCGCGTAGGCTGGCATGGACCTCACCGCGCTGTTCGCCCGGCGTGAGCACCACCTCGCCAATCAACGCCCGGATCGCCTCGGCGGCGTCCCGGTTGGTCTCTGGTTCATCGAGCGCCTCCGCCAGTTTGGCGACCTTGGCGCGGTAAAGGTTGGAGACATTCGGATGCATATCCGGCAGGTCGGCCGGAGTCTGCGCCATACGGGCTATAATCTCGGCGCGCTGGCGCTCCAACTCGTTCATGCGCACCTTCATCTCGGGCTGGTACATGCCGTCTTCGATTGCCGCCATGATGCCCGCAACAGCGCGGCCGATCTTCTCCAACGCTTTTTGATCGGCATGCGCCTGCGCGCGGCGCTCGTGGTTCAAACGGTTGCTCTCCTCGTGATACGCCCGGACCGCCGCTGCCACCGCATCCGGTGACGCCATGCGTTCCGTCAGGCCGGAGAGCACACGCTGTTCGATCACCCCGCGACGGATGGTACGGCCATTTTCACAGACTCCCCGCCGATGGTGGTTGAGGCAGCCATAGCGGTCCCGCAGGATCAGCCCGAACTTGCCCCCGCAGCAGCCGCAGGTAAGTAGCCCGGAAAGGAGCGACACAGGCCGGCGCGCCGCGTGCAGCCTCTTGGCCCGCGCCTCGCGGATGCCGGTGGTGGTCGATTCAAACAGTGTTGCGATCTCACTTTGGCGCGCCCTGGCGGCCTGCCAAAGCTCATCCGGGACGATGCGAAGTTCCGGCACTTCGGTCCTAATCCACTCCGATTCCGGGTTGGGCCGGGACACGCGATTGCCGGTCGAGGGGTCTTTCACAAAACGCTGGCGGTTCCAAACAAGCCTGCCAACGTACAACTCATTGTTGATAATGCCGGTGCCACGGCTGACATGGCCTCGGATACTGGTATCCCCCCAAGCCCGCCCGAGCGGACCGGGAATGCCCTCCCGGTTCAAATCGACGGCAATCGCCCTGGGACTTTTACCGGCAGCGAATTCGCCAAAAATACGCCGGATCGTTATGGCCTCACTCGCGACAATCTCACGCTCCCCGCGAAGCGGCTCGCCATTGCCATCCAATTTCTTCACCACCCGATAGCCAAAGCAGAGCCCGCCACCGGCCTTGCCCTTCTCCACCCGCCCGCGCAGGCCGCGATGCGTCTTGGCCGCGAGGTCCTTCAGAAACAGCGCGTTCATCGTGCCCTTAAGCCCGACGTGAAGTTCTGAGATTTCTCCCTCCGCCAAGGTGACGATGGTCACACCGGCAAAGCGCAGATGCTTGAACAGCGTTGCCACATCGGCCTGGTCACGGCTGATCCGGTCTAGAGCCTCGGCCAGCACCACCTCAAACCTCTTCTCCTGGGCATCGCGTAGGAGAGCCTGAATGCCTGGCCGCTGGATCAGGCTTGCGCCGGAGATGGCAGCATCATAGTAACTTCCCGCCATCTGCCAACACTCGCGCGCAACCCGCTCCCGGCAGATACGGAACTGATCTTCTATCGACGCCTCGCGCTGGTTGTCGGAGGAGTAACGGGCATAAAGCGCGACACGGGTCATGGGTTATCTCCTATCCATCTTCATCCTCTACGGGCCGCCTATTGTCATTGGCGGCCCCATATCGAAGCTTGGCAAATTCTTCCCGCGCCATCTGCCGGCCAAGCGCACGGGCAATCACCAGAACCAGTGCGTCGTCCCGCCGCTGCGTTTCGACGCCATCCCCGCTCGTCTCTACGCCGTTTTCATTCGCCGGGCGCAGGCGTTTGCGTTCCTCATCCTCCGCCATCCAAATGCTCCCTCGCCGAGGTCGATCGGGCAGAAAGCAACAAGGGGACAGCGCAGAAAAGTCAGAATATCAAAGCGCAGCATCATAGCGTAGAAAAACTTGCGCGCGGCAAAACCCAAAAAATCGAGCCGAGCGAAAAATGCGCAACCCTACTTCGTCACGCAACCTGCTTGGTTTTAGGCGACACCGCCAATCCCAAGAACACCAGCACGGCCTGATTAAGACGCAAAATATCCTCGTCGTCCAAACGCCCCACGCGTGCGCCAACCTTCGATTTCGGGACAGTCGTAATCTTGTCCACCATCAGGCGGCACACCGCGCGCAGGCCGTTGTGCTCATTCGGCTCCACGGCCAAGCGGAACAGAGGCGCTTCGGTCTCATCCGTGGTGAAGGCGCAGATGGTAATCGAGTCCGTCCCGTCAAAACTATCATCCTGAACGATCACAACAGGGCGCGGCTTGCCCGCATAATCCTTCCCCCCCGCAACGGTCCAGATATCTCCCCGCCTCATTCAACGCCCCAATCCGACACCGCGTCGATGAACGCCTGATCCTCATGCGCATGGGCGCTGGCGGCGACGGCAAGCGACTGGCGATGGGCCTCGGAGCGGAAAGCCGGCGCACGCACATCCGGCACCCAAATCTGGATGGGCCGCAGCCCCTGCCCGCGCAGCCGGTCGCGATGCTCCTGAACCTTCACGCGGGTGGACTTAGGTCGAGATGGCGAAGCCATGATGATCCCTCCAAGAGAGTTACATGTAACCTACTCCCGTTAGGGGCATTTGGCCAGACATTTTATCCAGGTCACGCTACTCGCCGCAGGATTTCTCCCGCTGCCCCCAGGCGACGGCGCATTTATCCCTGAACTGGTTTGTATTTTTGGCGGCAGCGCCGTCTTGGCACAATTTTGAGCGGCGCTAAAAACCAAATCAAACCAACCACATGCACCCCAGCCGACGGCGGTCCTTTTATCTGGCAATCGTTTCCTCCGCCTGATTTCTACCCCTGAGGCTCATTTTCTGCCCTGGCATTATGCGATCTTGCGGCCACAACCGCCCGAATAAAACTGGCAAATCCGCGCCGCCGATTTACTGCCCCAGCGCCAATTTTCCACAGCCGACGGCACATTCATCGTTGAATTGATTGACATTTTTCATGGCAGCGCCGTCTTGGCAGATTTCGAGCGGCGGTAAAAACCCTGTTAAACCAGCCACATGCGCCCCGTCCGACGGCGGTGTTTTTATCTTGCAATCGCTTTTTTCCGCGATTTTCAGCCCTGACGCCCATTTTCAGCCCGGGCGTTATGCGATTTCGCGGCTAAATCCATGGCAAGAAAGCCCGCACATGTGTGCTGCCGATTTGCTGTCGCTGCGCCCACTTTCTGCAATCAAGAGACGATGAGTGTGTGATGGGCAGGTTCGCCGAATGTCCACCTTGAGCATCATCCCCACCATCCAGATGACCGGTCGATGCCCAAGAAGATGACATATCATGAAAATTCAGTTGGTGATGGCGAGGCAGTTCTTTTGCACTTAGTCTTCCGCGGAGAATTACTCAGTTTCGGCTTATAGTTTGCGCGCGGGACACGACACGGTTAAAATTCGCGACCGTTTGATCAGTTAGTCTCCAAAGTTCAGCCGGCCGGTAAGTACGCCCGGCGCTCATCTTTCCGGTTCTCTCAACAAAACCCTGGCGCAAGACCTGGTCCCGGAAGGTGGTTTTTACCAGCGTCGCACCTGTGACCTGCTGATAGACATGTCTGAGATCATCGATCGTGAATTCCGGAGGCAGAAGGAATGCTGGCAGGGACGAGTAGGAAGATTTACTCCTCATGCGTGCTACCGCCATGGCCGCGATTTCATTATGGTCGAATGCCAGTTTAGGGATCTGGTCCACTGGGAAAAGGTCAGCGCGCAGCGCGGCGGGAATCTGATCGAGCTGCACGATGGCGATATAGGCGATCGTCACCGTCCAGCCCTCGTCGCGGTTCGGCCCGCCGAAACTATGCAGCTGTTCAAGATAGCGCACATCGATTCCAAGTTTTTCCCGCGCGACCCGGCGTGCCCCATCCATCGGCGAATGATCAACATCCAGATGCAAACGGCCACCAACCAGAGCACGCTTGCCGACCTCAAGATTCTTGGTGCGCACCGGAAGAAGCAGGTGCAGCGCCTGGTCCTTGAGGGCGAAAATGGCACAATCCACCATCACCAGTGGGACCGGATAGCCCTCGGCATCATGCGCGACCCGCTCGATCTTCAAAACTGCCCCCATTGCCCACCGACTGCGAAATATTTGGCAAAACCTACTTAGACGGCATTGACGTCTAAGTCTAGAAAGAGCATAACGGCCTTAGACGGATATTTGGTCTAAGGGGTGTTTCCATCATGGACACGGCTGAAGAGATCTTGGCGATACCGGCGAGCGAGCCTGAATGTCTGTTTCAGGCGCCAGATCAGGTTGCTATATTGTACCATAGGCTCGCTATGTTGTGGCATCCGGATAGAGCTGGAGGCCGGCGTGAGGTATTTGAGCATCTGGCGGCACTGAAGAAAGAGGCGGAGCTGCATATCCGGCAAGGCCGCTGGCAAGTGCCTGGGCTGCTGGAATTGGCAGGGCGGAAAATACGCTATTTCAAAACTTATCCCTTCGAGCTGGGCACGGTCTATCTGGGCAACAGTGTCATCGCCTATGTGGTTGAAAAGGATTTTGCTCCTCTGGCCCATCGGGCGGAGGTGGCCATCAAGGGCCTGACTTTCGCAAATGACAGGATGGCGGCCGAGATGCAGCCACGTCTGCCGCAGCTCAAGGCAGCCTTTGATACGGAACGGGGACAGCGTGTCCTGGTGCTGGGAAAGCCCGCCGGACTTATCCGGCTGAGCGACCTGATCGCGCATTTTGGTGGCAAGGTAGATCCACGGCATGTTGCCTGGGTGATGAGCGATCTTCTGAACGCGGTCTGCTATCTCGGCGCATACCGGCAGATCGCGCATATGGGTTTGTCGGCCGAGACCGTCTTCATCTCCCCGACGAAACATGTCGCGGCCATTCTCGGCGGATGGTTCTATACCGCCGCTCTGGATGAGCCTCTGGTTGCGATCCCTGAGCGGACCGACCAGCTTTTGCCCGCCGTCGCCCGGAACACCGAGCGCGCCATCGGCTCGATCGATCTGGAGCTGGTCCGGGGCATTGGCCGGGAAATGCTCGGCGATCTTTCTGGCACGCGCCTCGCGCACGATACCGGTATTCCAGCCCCCCTGCGCGACTGGCTGCGCCTGCCCAGCGGCATGAATGCCATCGAAGAATACAAAGCTTGGCCAGAAACTCTCGAAAACAGCTTCGGCTCCCGTCGCTTCACCGAACTGCCTGTCAAAGCAAGCGACCTGTATGGAAAGGATGCACAAAATGGGTAGCGGACGTTTTTCAACCACCGACTGGGACAGCTTCACCGCCAGGACCACTGCCGGCAAGACACGGGATGCGGTATTCTCCAGCCGCAGCCTGAAGGATAGCCTGGATCCGGCCAAGGCCAAGGGGCTTGTTCGCGAATCCCGCGACAGCGCCGACAACCCGAACTCCACCCCAATTATCCTCGGGCTGGACGTGACCGGTTCCATGGGAAAAATACCCGATTATATGGTGCGCGAGGGATTGCCGGCGTTCTTCACCAACATCTATGACCGCAAGCCGGTAGCCGATCCGCATGTCATGTTCATGGGCATTGGTGATGTCGTCTGCGACAGGGCGCCGCTCCAGGTCTCTCAGTTTGAGGCCGACATCCGTATCGCCGAGCAGCTGAAGGATCTGTTTCTGGAAGGCGGCGGTGGCGGGAACAACTGCGAGTCCTACACTTTGCCCTGGTATTTCGCCGCCATGCATACCTTGACCGATGCGCATGAGAAGCGCGGCAAAAAAGGGTATCTGTTCACGGTCGGCGATGAAGAGGTGCCCGCAGTTCTGAAGGCTCAGGAGGTCGAACGGGTGATCGGTGTCAGGCCGCAAATCGACTATACGGCGGAGCAGCTTCTGGACCTCGTGAGCCGCCAGTATCATGTTTTCCACGTCGTAGTGGAGCAGGGCTCGCATTATCGCAGCTATCCCGACCAAGTCCGCAACAGCTGGCAGAATATACTGGGCCAGCATGTGCTCATGCTCTCGGACTATACAAAGCTTTCGGAAGTCGTTGTCTCGGCGATTCAGATCGTCGAGGGTGTGCATGCGGCGGATGTGGCCGCCAGCTGGAGCGGCGATACGGCGCTGGTCGTGCAGAAGGCCACGAAGGGGCTCGTGCCTGTGACCAAGAGCACGGGGCTGCGCTGGTTCGGCGGCGGGAGATGAGCACAGCCTCTGCAATTATCGGCGCTGGCTGGGGAGACGAGGGCAAGGGGCTGATGACCGATGCCCTTGCCGGTGCCGAAAGTGTCGTCGTCCGGGCCAATGGCGGCTCCCAGGCCGGCCATACGGTCCAGCGCCCGGACGGCACACGCCATGTGTTCCACCATGTGGGCAGCGGCGCCTTTCGCGGCGCCGCGACCTTCCTCTCGCGGTTCTTCGTCCATAACCCGATGATGCTGCTGCGTGAGCTGTCCGAACTCGCTGAAATCGGCATCAGCCCCGTATTGTTTGCCGATCCGGACGGGCTAGTGACGACGCCCTGGGACATGATGATCAACCAGATCGCTGAGGAGGCGCGCAGCGGCGGCAGGCATGGCTCCTGCGGACTCGGGATCAATGAGACCATCAGGCGTAGTGAGCGGGAGGGGTTCGCGCTGCGGTTCCGGGATTTGGCTGACCAAGCCAAAGTGACAGAAATCGGAGCGCGGATCCTGCATGACTGGGTACCATCGAGGTTGGCGGCACTTGGTGTCCTGCCGGACAAAACCTGGCAGGCACGGCTTGCATCTCCTATTATTGCCGAACATTTCGCGCAGGATGTTGAAGATATGTGCCGCCTCGTGGCGGTGAATGACGGCGCAATCGCCGCAGCGGCTGCCCGTGCCGACAGGCTCATTTTCGAGGGCGCACAAGGATTATTGCTGGATCAGGATCATGCGTTCTTCCCACACGTCACCCCCTCGAAGACCGGCCTTGCCAACCCGTCCGTGCTTGCCGCGGAGTGGGGGGTGAAGGAGATCAGGGCGATCTATATGACGCGCGCTTATGCCACGCGGCATGGCGTAGGGCCGTTTCCACGCGAGGTGCGGGAAATGGCCTGCCCGGACGAAACGAATATACCAAATATGTGGCAGGGCACGCTGCGCTTCGGAGTGCTCGACCTCGATCTACTGGCAGAAACCATCCACGAGGATGAGGCACGGGCACCAGTGCGGATCGATAAATATTTAGCGATGACTTGCCTGGATCAGGTCAGCCATCAAGCGGTCTGGTGGCGAAAAAATATCAAGGAAATTGGCAGCGGCAACGAGCTGCTTGAGGCCGCGCATGATCATATGCGCTTGCAACTTGCAGGTATCAGCTACGGCCCATGCCGCGAGGATATCAGATTTTCCAAAGGCTTCTGTTCTAATCTAGCGCCTCTCACATCATCTTATGGATGATCAACTAATAACAGCGCCGCCCTGTCCCCCGTCTGTCAGACTAGGACGGTGAGTGAGTTATGACAAAAGTGGTTGCGGGGGGTAAGCATCCGGCGTGGGCCGCAGTGCGTCTATTCCGGCTTGGTTGATCGTCTGAGGAGGTCCGGGTTGGCCTTATGGATTTCGATTAGGCCCTGTAGCGTCTCGATCCCGTAGTCGGTGAAGGCCATGAGCTCCTCGTCACCGGGGCCGTAAACCCAGATCAGACCATCCTCCTGGTCCATTTCGTCGACAATGTCGCTCAGCCAGTCCACGTCCTCACCGAGCATCTCGGCGACGCGGGTGATGGTATAGACGTGGTGGACCTTGTTGACCGGCGCCATGGTCAGGCCGCGACGTCGGCAACCGTGGATGCCGCCGGCGTCCAATTCCAGGGTAATAGCTCATCAAGGCGATGCGCGGGGTGGGCGGCGATCCGGGCCAGGATGTCCGCCAGCCAAGCCTGCGGGTCGACGCCGTTCATCTTGGCCGTGACGATAAGACTGTACATGGCGGCGGCACGCTGCCCGCCCCGGTCTGAGCCGCAGAACATCCATGATTTTCGGCCCAATGCGATGCCGCGCAACGCCCGCTCGGCGGCGTTGTTCGAGAGGCACACGCGGCCATCATCGAGGAACAGGGTGAAGGCGTCCCAACGCTTGAGGATATAATCAATGGCCTTGGCGAGGTCATGGCCACGGCTGAGTTTGGCGCGCTGCTCGCGCATGTAGAGCAGCAACTCGTTGGTAAGCGGCTTGCTTAGAGATTGGCGAACAGCCCTACGCTCATCAGGCATTTTACCGTTGATTGTCCGCTCAATCTCGAACAGCGCATCGATGCGGCGCACGATCTCGAGCGCAATGGGCGAGAGCGGGATTTCCTTTTTGCCGGCGGCCTTTCGCCGCGCGTTTTCATCGAGATCGGCCATGGCGAAGAATGGACGCCTGGCATGAACCCAGCATCCCGCCTCGATGATGCGTCCGGGACTTCGGTCCGGCGCATAGAGCTGGCGATACCCGTCAAAAGCGTCGGCCTGGAAGATCCCGCTATATCCAGCCAGATGGCGCTGGGGGTGCTCGCCCTTGCGGTCGCGGGAGTAATAAAACATCGCTGCCGGCGGTGCCGCGCCCCCGAAGGGCCGGTCATCGCGCACATAGACCCAACATCGGCCAGTGTCGGTCTTGCCCTTGGCCAGAACCGGCACGGTGGTGTCGTCGCCATGCAGGCGCTCAGCGGCCAGGACATGGGTCTCAAGCAGCCGGCTCAATGGTGCCAGCGCCGCGCACGCCGCCCCCACGGCGTCGGCCATGGTCGAGAGGCTGATCGACACGCCCTCGCGCGCGTAGCGCTCCGCTTGGCGGTTCAGGGGCTGATGCTGGCCGAATTTCTCAAACAGGATCATCGCCAGCAGGCTTGGCCCAGCCCAGCCTCGCGGGATCACATGGAAGGGGGCCGGTGACTGGCTGATCTTCTCGCAATCCCGGCAGGTGAATTTCTCCCGCACGGTCTCGATCACCTTCCATTGGCGGGGGATCGATTCCAGGGTTTTAGTGACATCCTCGCCCATCTTGCGCAGCCGCGTACCGCCGCAACAGGTGCAAGACGCGGGCGGGGCGATGACAACGCGCTCGCGCGGGAGATGTTCGGGGAAGCTGTTGCGCTCAGGGCGCTGGCGGGTAAACCCCGCGACCGACGTGACCTTGGCGACGGCGATCTCGGCAGCCAATTCATCTTCAGTGGCGGTCGCCTCCAGCTCCTCGAACTGCAGCGCCATCTGCTCGATCAGCAACGACGACCGCTCTGACCGCGGGCCGTATATCTGGCGCTCAAGCTTGGCGATCCGCAGCTTTTGATGCGCGATCAAGGCCAGATCCTCGGACGCCTTGGCGCGCGCTACCGCGAGCTCTGCGGCCACCTCCTGCATCTTGCTGCGCTCGGCCAGAAGCGTCGCCTTCAGCGCAGCAATGTCGTCCGGCAGAGCGGCAAGATCGGCGTCCATGACCAGGATAGAATCATAAATCCTGGCCGTTGGCTTCTATAAAATCGCCCCGCGCAACATTATCCGGCACTCGCCGGGCGCCAGCTATGGCGCGGGTTCCGCCAATCGATTCCGTCGAGCATATAGCCCAGCTGCGCGGCGGAAATGGCCAGCACCCCGTCGTTCGGTGAGGGCCAGGTGAAGCGCCCCTTCTCCAGCCGCTTGGCATAAAGCGACATGCCGATGCCGTCATGCCAAAGGATTTTTATCAGATCGCCACGGGCGCCTTTGAAAACATAAAGGTCGCCCGCATGCGGGTCCCGGCCAAGCGATTGCTGGACCTGCAACGCCAGACCGTTCATGCCGCGCCGCATATCCGTCCGCCCCACCGCCAGCCATACGCGCACACTCGGCGGAAAGGCGATCATCGCCGTTCCAACGCATCCAGCACAACGCGCAGCGCCGCCACTTGGATGTTGCCGCCGATCCGCACGCGATAGCCGCGCGGCAGCTCAATCTCTATGATGTCGGCCGGGGGCACTGGCGGGGGCGAAGGCGAGAGTGCCGCAGGCTGCTCTGGCGTCACAACCACCGGCAAAAGCTGCGGTGCCGCCGGGGCCGGTGGCTCAGCATAGAGCTTGCGCCAGGTGAAAACCTGGTTGGTGTTCACATCATATTGCCGCGCAACCATCGACACCGACGCGCCAGGCACCGCGCACGCCGCCACAATCTCGCGCTTCAGCGCCTCAGGCCACACTTTGTGCCGCCGCTTCGCCCGCAAACTTATGTCCATTATCTCGGTTGTGGACACTTTCCACCCCAACAAGTTACGATGCCAGGATCCTCACCCAAATGTCGAAATCCCAGAAGGTGGCCGCTATCGGAGGGATACTGCGGGGGCACGAAACCACCGAGAGTTAACTGTTTTAAGAGCACGCTGTTGAGGTGCCGGTCGAAAACCTGGCAAGCTCTCTAATGACCTCACTGGGCAGGTGCCAAACTCCCATTCATGGTCATGAAGCATGATAACAATAGCGGTCCAATTGTCGGCGGAAAGGTCAGCCGGCTTCCGTCCCAGAGAAATTCCACTGCCGGGCAGAACGTGCCGGACACGTAACCCGAACGTGCCAACCAGGCGAACGAGAGCATCGGCTTCCGGCCCGCGGCCAAACAGGAGTATCTGCAAGGAGGCAAGTAGCGCCTGTGCTCAAGCATGTTAGGCCCCTGCACAGGCAGAGACAACGCCGAGGGTTTTCGCGTATCCAGCGCGGCGACCGCTCTTGCAAGCTCGTTGCGGTTTGGCTGGGGGTCAACCAGGATATCGATGCCGGAGCCACAGGGGAGACGGAAATCGAGATAACGTGATCCCCGGCCAAAGCGCAACACCGGCCGCTCGCCTAACTTACCGGCGTTGGCCGCATGATGTGCCAGCTCCTTCTCCAAGCAGCCATCGGCCAAACTGCCCACCATTTTATTGTTTGGACCAATAGCCCGTTGGGCGCCAAGCCTACGCGAAAAACGGCCTTCGATACCGACTATGGTGCAAAGGGCGGCATCTGAAACCGCAGCAAAACGGAGCGCCGCATGACCTTCATCCCACGATTGTACTTCAAACGTAAGATATGCAATGTTTAGCATGTATCCTGCCTTATCAATCGTCTGGTGAGGCGCTCCGTTTTTGCGGTCCGCCTTGAGAGTTAGGGAACCTCTGCGTAGCGTGACCGGATTGCGTTGATTATAACGAGTTAAATTTGAACACGGCGTCGCAGAAGTCTCTGCTCACGTTGGTTGTTGTCAATTCAAAATCATCAAGGCAGCGTTTTATTGTCTGCCCCAGGTCGCGCACAGATAGTCGGCGATGCCGGTGATCTGTTGACTAGTAAGAAGATGGCCGAAGCCGGGCATCGCCTGCATATACTCGCCGTTGGGGAAGTCGTGCTCCGGCAGCCCCTGTGTGAGCACGAGCACCAGGTTGTGTGCGCTCGGCAGCCGCACGGTGGCGTCCGTCCGCATCGCGGGGGCGACGTGCGGCACGCCCTCTCCATTGACGCCGTGGCACCCGGCGCAGACGGCGATGTAGCTTGTTCTTCCAGCCGCCGTGTCCCCAGTCGCGCCGGTCATGATCACGGCGGTCGACGCTGGGGCGTCGGCCATGAGGTAGGACGCCATGTCGGTGGCGTCTGCCGATGTGAGGTAGCGCGTGGAATGCTCAACCACCTCGTACATCGAGAAGGTCATCACGCCTTGCGGCCCGAGCCCGGCGCGCATGAATTGTGCGAGTGCGGTGGGATCGAAGCCGAGCCGGGCGAGGCCGGGCGCTGTGATATTGGGCGCGTCGATAGTCTCGACCATGGCGCCCTGCAGGTAACGGCTTGGGATCATGCCCATGGTGATGTCACGCGGCGTGTGGCATTCGCCGCAATGCCCGAGGGCATCGACCAAGTATCGGCCATGGTTCCACGCCGGCGTTCGCGCACTATTGGTGACAAAGCCGTGATCCGGCAGGTTGATCAGATTCCAGAAGGTCATGGTCTGTCGGATATAGGGCAGGGGAAAGCTGTCGGTATGCGTCGGCTGATGTATCGGTTGCCGCGCCATCAGATAGGCGTAGATGGCATCGACGTCGCCTTCGGAGAGCTGCCGATAGGATACGTAGGGCATGGCCGGGAACAGATGCACACCGCCGCGGCCGATGCCATCCCGAACTGCATACTGGAAATCGGCCCGGGTCCATTTGCCGATGCCGGTTTGCGGGTCGGGCGAGATATTGGTCGCATACAGCGTGCCGAACGGTAGAGGAAAGGCAAGACCGCCCGCATACGGCGCGCCACCGGGCGCCGTATGGCAGGCGGCACAATCGGCCGCCTGGGTTAAATAGCGCCCACGCGGCACCAACGCCGCCATCTCGGCCGAGGTCAGCGGTTGGTCGACGGCAGATGTGACCACACTATGCTCGAAAGCACCGGACAGGATCGCGAGTGCGCCGGCAATGCCGATGACGCAGATCACCACGAAGGCGATGAGCATGCGCTTCATGCCAAGGGAGACCGGCCTCATCTCAATCGCTCACCAGGCCGGGGGTGTTCAGGATCAATGCCTGTACCGCTTGATAATAGCGCACGTAGCCAGTGCAGCGGCAAATATGTGGCGCCAGGGTCGTCTCGATCATCGTTTGCAGATCGGCACGCGGAACGGGCGATTTACGCAAACGCTCGATGAGGACAGTCGTGCCGGTGACGAAACCCGGCGTGCAATAGCCACACTGAAAGGCGAAATGCTCGATGAAGGCCTGCTGCACATTCGTCAGCTGCACGACGTTCCCGGCGGCATCGCGTTCGGCATGGCCTTCGATGGTGCGCACGCTCTTTCCCGCGAAGAAATGCGCGCCAGTGATGCAGGTTCGTATTTCAACCGCGCCCTGGACTGGATCGTCGAGGATGATCGCGCAAGCGTAGCAGATACCTTGGCCACAGCCGAAGCGAGAGCCGGTGAGGTTCAGATATTCGTGCAGGAAGTCGATCATCATCAGGTCGTCGGGCACCTCGATGGGACCAACCACCTTACCATTGACCGTCATCGACAGCGGCCTCAGGTCAAGTGTCATGACAGCGCCTCAAGGATCTGATCGGCGGTAATGGGCGTGTGGTAGAAGCGCTTGCCGATCGCATGGGCCACGGCATTCGCAATGGCCGGCACGACGGGGATCATGGCGACCTCGGCCATGCCCTTTGGCGGATCGGTCTCGGAAAGCGGCGGCAGGACGGTGGCACTCTGTGTCCAGACGGCGACATCACCTGCATGGGGCAGGCGGTAGCGATTCCAGTTCCAGGTGCCGTTGCCGGGGCCGTCTTCGTAAAGCGGGAGCTCCTCATGCAGCGCGTGGCCAATACCCATGGCGAGGCCGCCCTGGATTTGGCCTGAGACCAGCTCCGGCACGATTTGGTTGCCGCATTCCAGAACCGAGTGATGGGACAGAAGATCCACCTTGCCGGTCGCGGTATCAATCGATAGCTCGACGATTGTCGCCATGCCGGAATAATAAGTGACGCCGGCATTCATCCGTGCGATGGGTGGGTAGAATACGGCCTGCCGCTCTAGGAACTGAAATCCGCCCGCCGTCATCAGCGCCTTGCGGTCGGCCGGTGCGCCATCGCCGTAGCGGATCGCCAGCCCATCCACGGGCAGACGCAGGCTGCCCACCTCCGGCACATCGAAGACCGCCTCCGCCCATTGCCAACGGTTGAAGCTATGCACGCTGACGCCGGTAATCAGCCCGAGCGCATGCGCCGCCGCTGCAAGCCGCGCGAAACTCAGTGGTTCCAGGCCGCCAGCGGTCAGCTGCCCCGCCACGAAGCGTGCCTGCGTGACATCGACCGCGAGCGGGCTAAGCTGGCCGCCGCCGGGACCCTGCGACCAGATTGAGACGGCGGCCGGCCACAGGCAGAGCCGCAGCAAGGCGCGTGCGGCCTCGCGCGTCGCGTGGCCGACGAAGAAGGCGCTGTTGGAGGAACTCATCGAGGCCAGGTAGCCGGGCGTCCAGCGCGGGTCTTGTGACAGCGTGTCCTGCTGTTCCTGCGTATTCGCCGCCAGCGCATCCGAGAGCGGCATCTCGGGCCAGTCCACGACGCCGAAGGTGAAGGCATCCGGCACTTTACCCAGAATCTCGGCCACGATCATGGCTTGGGATGTCGTCATACCCGTGCCCATATCGTTGCCGTTCTGGCGCATGCTGATTGTGCCGGAGGGGTGGAGCATCAGCGTGGTGATCGCGCACTCAGCGCCGTCGCCGAAATCCTTGTGAACCTGGGCGAACCCGACACCGTAGCGTTTCCCGGGGTTGGCGACCTCGTAGGCCGCTTTCCGCGAGACGCGATCGCGCCACAGGGGGTGGGTCTCCATCTGGGCGAGGATCTCGTCGTCGCGCAACGCCCCAGCAGCCACGGCGCCTTGGGAATTCTTCATGCCGGTGCGGAGCACGTTCTTGAGGCGGAGCGAGATCGGGTCAATGCCTAATAGCTCGGCCGCTTCGTCGACCATCATCTCGACCGCCATCATTGTTTGCAGCGTGCCGTAACCGCGTGTCGAACCGGCATCGACGGCGCGAGACGCGCAGGCTTCTACTGAGAAATCGCTTTTCGGCAGATAGTAGATGCCTTGGGCGGCAGTCGCGCCGACAAATCCCACCTCGGGCGAGAAGTTCCGCCGGCCGCCGCCATCGCAGTGAAAAACGCCCTTAATGATCTGGAAAGCCTGCGTCGGCCGGTCCACGACTAAGGTATTATCCATCCAGAAGGCGTGGCGCTTCATCCCCATCTGGAACTGTTCGAATCGGTCATTAGCGAGCCGGACGGGCCGGCCCTCTCCGTAGAGGCCGGCTATCATGCAGTAGTAGGGAAAGATCGAGTGATCCTTGGTGCCGTAGCCAACCGTATAACCAATCGTCAAATCGATGTTGGAGAGGGCGAATTGCGCGGCCGCGACCATGCCGGCGGTGGCTGTCGCCACTTCATAGGGTGATTGCGTCGCAATCATCGCATGCAAGGTGCCAGTGGCAGCCTCATACCAAACCAGTCCATTATCAGGCTCCATCGCCGAGGCATCGACGGACTGGGAGCGGTAGCTGCGCCGCAGGACCAGTGACGTGCTGCCGGCCTCGGCGATGGCCGCCGCGATCATATCCGCGGCTGCCATGGCCTGTTCTCCGGGATCGCCTTGAGCATCGGAAGAAGGCCAGACCACGCCCTCGGCGTTGAAGCCGCCGGAGACGATTGTGCCTGTCAGTGGTGCATAGACGTCAGGATCGGCGGGGGTTGCGCCGCCGATACGCACGATGCGGCTGGCACCGTAGTTCGGTGGCGGATCGTAGCCCGTTACGGCACCCCAGCGGGTGACGCCGTCAGCGAAGCGCAGGCGCCTGCGGGCGGCGGCATAACGCGGAAAATCATGGTAGATCAGGAGTGCCACGGGTTGGCCAAGCATCCGTGGTGTGCGACCCTTTGGCACGAGAAGCATGTCACCATAAAAGCCTGGCGCCACCACGACGGAGCCGCCCGGCGGTGCCAAACCGTCTTTCACCAGATCATCACCCAGCACCACGCGATCCGGCTGAAACGTCGATCCAAGCAGAGAGAGGTCGAGGCTTTCGAAGGCCGCGTCGGCGCGGGTTGCGGGGATCAGCAGTGCGTGGCTTTGGGTGCCGGGCCAGCCCGGCATGTCCCGCGCCCGAAAATCCCGCGTGAAGGTCTTATCACCGGTGACTTTGGCGACGGCCTCCATGCGGAAGCGCGGTCTGCCGCTAGGGCCGATCCAGGGCGGGTTCGTGTCATGCGGGTTGTCGATCAGTGTTGCCTGCGCCGCCTTCGGCAGGAAGTCGATCCGAATGGCGATGCCCGCGGCCACGCTGCCTGCGAGAAAGCAACGACGCG
>NZ_JBKQJR010000009.1:0-9221 GCF_052326845.1 Acidocella sp.
GCAACGCCCGCATCCATCGCCGCCTGCGCCACGGCCGGGGCGATATGCATGATCAGCCGCGGGTCGAACGGCTTGGGAATGATGTACTCGGCGCCGAAGGTGGGGCATGCCCGCCATAGGCAGCGGCCACGACCTCGGAGGCTTCCACCCGCGTCAGGTCGGCAATCGCCTTCACCGCGGCGAGCTTCATGCTCTCGGTGATGGCGGTGGCGCGTACATCCAAAGCGCCGCGGAAGATGAAGGGGAAGCACAGGACGTTGTTCACCTGGTTCGGGAAGTCCGACCGGCCCGTCGCCACGATCGCATCCGGCCGGGCGCGGCGGACGATCTCCGGCATGATCTCCGGCTCCGGATTCGCCAGCGCCAGGATCAGCGGATTCGGCCCCAGCAGGGAGAGCCACTCCTCCTTCATCACACGCGGGGCGGAAAGGCCGAGGAAGATATCCGCACCCGGCAGCACATCCGGCAGGGTGCGGGCATCGGTCACGCGGGCCACATCCGCCAGCGTCGGGTCCAGGTTTGGCCGCCCGGCATACACCACGCCTTCCTTGTCGGTCATGGTGATGTTCTCAGGGGAGGCACCGAGCGCCTTGAGGATTTTCACGCAGGAAAGCGCTGCCGCCCCGGCGCCGGAGGTGACGATCTTCACCTCCTCGATCTTCTTGCCCTGCACCATCATGGCATTCAGCACCGCGGCGCCGACGATGATCGCCGTGCCGTGCTGGTCGTCATGGAAAACCGGAATTTTCATCCGGCTGCGCAGCGTCTGCTCGATCTTGAAGCATTCCGGCGCTTTGATGTCCTCGAGGTTGATGCCGCCGAAGCTCGGTTCC
The DNA here is from genome assembly GCF_052326845.1 of Acidocella sp. Taxonomy (GTDB): domain Bacteria; phylum Pseudomonadota; class Alphaproteobacteria; order Acetobacterales; family Acetobacteraceae; genus Acidocella. Next base: position 834 of record NZ_JBKQJR010000009.1, read on the forward strand.
AGGCTGGCGACGATCTCGATGAACTTGTCCGGGTCCTGCTCGTTCACCTCGATGTCGAACGAATCGATGCCTGAGAACTTCTTGAACAGGACGGCCTTGCCCTCCATCACCGGCTTGCCGGCGAGCGCGCCGATATTGCCCAGGCCCAGCACCGCCGTGCCGTTGGTGATGACGGCGACGAGATTCGCGCGCGAGGTCAAGTCGAACGAGGCATCCGGGTCGGCGACGATGGCATCGCAGGCGGCAGCCACACCAGGGGAATAGGCCAGCGAGAGGTCCCGCGAGGTCTCCATCCGCTTCGTCGCGACGATGGCGAGTTTTCCGGGGCGGGGGGCGTGATGGTATTCAAGCGCCGCCTTGCGTAAATCATCATCCATATTCAAGTACTCCCTTAGTCTCAAGGGATTCATGAACCAATGGACAAGGCGGGACAACCTGTCCCGTCATGAAAAAAATCTGAAGAGGAGAAATTTGGTGCGGTCGAGAAGACTCGAACTTCCAAGGGGTTTCCCCCACAAGCACCTCAAGCTTGCGCGTCTACCATTTCGCCACGACCGCACGTAGGAAACTGCCATGCGAGAGCACGGCGCCGGGAGCCTATAGACGATGAATTTTAGTCCTGCAACCTGGGAAACCACTCCCGGGCACACTGATTATGACGCAGCCCTCCAGCGCATGCGGGAACGGGCCGCCGCCATCCGCGAAGGAACGGCGGAAGAGCTGGTCTGGCTTGTGGAACACAAGCCACTTTATACCGCCGGAACTTCCGCCAAGGCCGAGGATCTGCAGGATGCCAGCCGCTTCCCCACCTACACGGCCGGGCGCGGCGGGCAGTGGACGTATCACGGCCCCGGCCAGCGCGTGGCTTACGTGATGCTCGACCTCACCCGCCCGCACGGCACCATCCCGGCGCGGGATGTGCGCTGCTACGTGGCCGGGCTGGAGCGCTGGGTGATCGAGACGCTGAAGGAATTCGGGGTGAAAGGGGAAATACGAGACGGACGCGTTGGCATATGGGTGGTGCGCCCCAATGGCGAGGAGCAGAAAATAGGCGCCATCGGCGTGCGGGTGACGCGCTGGGTGAGTTGGCACGGGCTGGCGTTGAACGTGAACCCGGACCTGGGGCATTTCACCGGCATCGTACCCTGCGGCATCCGCGAGCACGGGGTGACAAGCCTGCACGCGCTGGACGTGAAAGTGAGCATGGACGAGGTGGACGCGGCACTGCGGCGGAACTGGAACAGGGTTTTCGGATGAAGGGGATGCTCTAGCCGCGCAAGGCATCCAGCGCCTTTTGCAGGATGGCTTGGGCGGCGAGCTTGTCGATGATCTCGTCCCGCCGCGCCCGGCTCACCCCGGCCTCGATCAGCCGTTCATGCGTCTCGGCCGTGGTGTAGCTTTCATCCACCATGGCCACGGGCAGGCCCGTCGCGGCGCTCAAACCGTGCGCCCAGTCCCGCGCCGCCTGGGCCCGGGGGCCGAGCTTCTGCTCCGCGTCCAGCGGCAGGCCGACGATCAGCCCCCCTACCCCTTCCCGCGCGGCGATGGCCGAGATCTCGGCGGCGTTCTGCTTCAGCTTGCCCCGGGCCAGCGTGGCGTAGGGGCTGGCGATCTGCCGGTCCACGTCCGAGAGTGCGATGCCGATGCGCTTGGAGCCGGGGTCCACCCCCAACAGCCGCGCGCCGGGGGCGAGATGGGCGGAAAAATCCCCGAGGTTGTAGATGGGCATGGCGGCCTGTATGGTCCGCCCGGAATTTCAAGCCAATAGATATATGAGGCAAAAATGTCGCTGGATGCCGCAACGGTACGCCGTATTGCGAGACTGGCCCGGATACGGGTCGATGATACCGAGGTCGAGACCCTGAAATCCGAGCTCAACGCCATTCTCGGCTATGTCGAGCAGCTGGGCGAGGTGAACGTGGATGGCGTCGAGCCGCTGTCGGGCGGCGCGCAGATGGCGCTGCGCCAGCGGGAGGACTTCGTCTCCGACGGCGAGGTCGCCGAGCGGATTCTCGCCAATGCCCCGGACCGGGTGCAGAACTTCTTTGCCGTGCCGAAAGTGGTGGAATGAGCATTTTTGACCTGACAATTGCCGGCGCGGCCAAGAAGCTCGCGGCAAAAGAGATTTCCGCCGTGGAGCTGACCACGGCCTATAACGGGGCCGTCGCCGCGCTGAACCCGCGCCTGAACGCCTATATCACCACGACGCCGGAGCTGGCGCTGGAGCAGGCCAAGGCCGCCGATGCGCGCATCGCCGCGGGCGAGGCAACGGCGCTGACCGGCATTCCCATCGCCATGAAGGACCTGTTCTGCACCGAGGGTGTGCGCACCACGGCGGCCAGCAAGATCCTGGAGCCCTTCGTGCCGCCTTATGAGAGCACCGTCTCCGCCAAGCTGAAAGCGGCTGGCGCGGTGATGCTGGGCAAGGCGAATCTGGACGAGTTCGCCATGGGCTCCTCCAACATCACCTCCGGCTACGGGCCTGTGGAAAACCCCTGGAAGCGCGTGAGCGACCCGGATGCCAAGCTGGTCCCCGGCGGCTCCTCGGGGGGTTCCGCCACCGCCGTGGCCGCGCGAATCGCGCTCGCCGCCACGGGTACCGACACGGGCGGCTCCATCCGCCAGCCCGCCGCCTTCACCGGCCTCGCGGGCATCAAGCCCACCTATGGCCGCTGCTCGCGCTGGGGCATCGTCGCCTTCGCCTCCTCGCTCGACCAGGCGGGCCCGATGGCGCGCAATGTCGAAGACTGCGCCATCCTGCTCAACGCCATGGCCGGATTCGACGAGAAGGACTCCACCTCCGCCCAGCGCGAGGTGCCCGATTTCACCGCCGCGCTGAACCGGGGCGTGAAGGGGCTGCGCATCGGCATCCCCGCCGAATACCGCCTCGAAGGCACCAACCCGGAAATCCTGGGGCTGTGGGAGAAGGGCATCACCTGGCTGCGCGAGCAAGGTGCCGAGATCGTCGACATCTCCCTGCCCCACACCAAGTACGGCCTCGCGGTGTATTACATCGTTGCCCCGGCCGAAGCCTCCTCTAACCTCGCGCGCTATGACGGCGTGCGGTACGGCAAGCGCGTGGATGGCGTTGACCTGATCGACATGTACGAGCGCACCCGCGCCGCCGGCTTCGGCGCCGAGGTGAAGCGCCGCATCATGATCGGCACCTATGTGCTCAGCCATGGCTATTACGACGCCTATTACCTCAAGGCGCAGAAGGTGCGGAACCTGATCCTGCGCGATTTCACCAACGCTTTTGCCAAGGTTGACGCCATCCTCACCCCCACCGCGCCCTCCGCGGCGTTCGGCCTGGGCGAGAAGATGGACGACCCGGTGACCATGTATCTCAACGACGTGTTCACCGTGCCTGCTTCGCTCGCCGGGGTTCCCGCCATGAGCATCCCTGCCGGGCTGAACGCCGAGGGGCTGCCGCTGGGCCTGCAGGTCATCGGCAAACATTTTGACGAAGAAACAGTTTTCGCGGTCTCCGCCGCGATCGAGAACGCGGCGGGCTTCTCAGCCCTGCCTGAACTGCGAGCAAAATAATGGCTTATACGCTGGAAGGCCGCACCGGCATTTGGGAAGTTGTCGTCGGGCTTGAGATCCACGCCCAGGTGATTTCCGAATCCAAACTCTTCTCCGGCGCCTCCGCCACCTATGGTGGCGCGCCCAACGCTCATGTGTCCTTCGTGGATGCCGGTTTCCCCGGCATGCTCCCGGTCATCAACAAGGAATGCGTGGCCCAGGCCGTGCGCACCGGGCTGGGGCTGAAGGCGCAGATCAACATGTTCTCGCGCTTCGACCGCAAGAACTATTTCTACGCCGACCTGCCGAACGGCTACCAGATCAGCCAGTTCGAGCATCCCATCGTCGGCACCGGCGATGTCGAGATCGAGCTGCAGGACGGCACGATCAAGCATATCGGCATCACCCGCCTGCATCTGGAGCAGGATGCAGGTAAATCCATGCACGACCAGCACGCCAGCAAGTCGGTCATCGACCTCAACCGCGCCGGTGTGGCGCTGATGGAGATCGTCTCCGAGCCGGATATCCGCTCGCCCGAGGAAGCCGGTGCGTATTTGCGCAAGATCCGCCAGATCGTGCGCTATCTCGGCACCTGCGACGGCAACATGGAGGAAGGCTCCATGCGCGCGGACGTGAACGTGTCCGTCCGCAAGCCGGGCGAGGGTTTCCGCACGCGCTGCGAGATCAAGAACGTCAACTCGGTGCGCTTTGTCATGCACGCCGTAGAGGCGGAAGCGATGCGCCAGATCGAGGTGTGGGAATCCGGCGGCGAGGTGGTGCAGGAAACCCGCCTGTACGATCCCTCCAAGGGCGAGACCCGCTCCATGCGCTCCAAGGAGGATGCGCATGACTATCGCTACTTCCCAGAGCCGGACCTGCTGCCGCTGATTCTGGAGCAGGAATTCGTGGACAGGTTGAAGGCCGGCCTCCCCGAACTGCCGGACGAGAAGCGCGCACGCTTCTGCGAGCAGTACGGCATTCCGTTCTACGACGCAGGCGTGCTGGTGGCCGATCAAGCAACCGCCGATTTCTACGAGACCGTAGCCAAGGGCCGCGACGGCAAGCTCACCGCCAACTGGATGTCCGGCGATTTCTTTGCCGCGATGAACCGCACCGGCAAGAGCATCGAGAACCCGCCCGTCTCGGCGGCGGATCTCGGCGCGCTGCTCGACCTCATCACCGACAAGACCATCAATGGCCGCATCGCCAAGGATGTGTTCGAGGAGATGGTTGAAACCGGCAAGGCGCCCGCCGCCATCGTCGAGGAAAAAGGCCTGCGCCAGGTGACCGACACAGGCGCCATCGACGACGCCGTGACCAAGGTGCTGGCCGACAACCAGGACAAGGTGGCCGAGTACAAGTCCGGCAAGGACAAGCTGTTCGGCTTCTTCGTCGGCCAAGTGATGAAGGCCATGCAGGGCAAGGGCAACCCGGCGCTGGTCAACGAGGCGGTCAAAAAACAGTTGGGATAAGACGATGAGCTGGAAGACCGCGTTCCGTTCCCTCTACTACCAGGGCGCGCCGGAACCCGAAGACCCGGTGCTGGAACGCGGCAAGACAGCCCTGCTCGTCATCGACGTGCAGAACACCTACCTCGAACGCCCGGACCGCGCCGCCCTCAGCCCCGAGGATCAGGCGCGGTTCGATGCCTGGACGCCCTTCCACGAGCGCATGCACGGCACGGTGATCCCCACCATCACCAAGCTGCTCACGGCTTTCCGCGATGGCGGGCATGAGGTGCTCTTCGCCCGCATCGCCTGCCAGACGCAAAACGGGCGGGACCGCTCGCTGAGCCAGAAGAAGCCCGGCTGGAACAATCTGCTCCTGCCCAAGGACAAGCTTGCCTCGCAGATCGTGCCGGAGTTGGCGCCCCGGGGCGACGAGATCGTGGTCACCAAAACCACCGATTCGGCCCTGACCGGCACAAATCTGCGCCTCATGCTGACCAACCTCGGCATTACCCATGTCGTCTGCGCCGGCATCTTCACCGACCAGTGCGTCGCCTCCACCGTCCGCTCTCTGGCCGATGAGAGCTTCGACGTGATCGTGGTCGAGGATGGCTGCGCCGCCGGGAGCCAAGAGCTGCACCTGAAGGAGCTGGAGATCATCAACATGATCTATTGCGCCGTGATGAGCAGCGATGAGCTTCTGGGATACCTGCCCGGCTGAAATGCGGAGCCAGGATTGATCCTGATCAAGCAAGGAGCCCGCCGGCGCGGATAGATTTCCGCGCATGATGCAAGACCTGCCCCTCGAAAAAGTCTATCAGTTCATCGAGCCTGGCCCGGTGGTGCTGCTCACCACCCAGGCGCCGAAAGGCAAGCCGAACATCATGGCCATGTCCTGGCACATGATGGTCGAGTTCGAGCCGCCGCTGATCGCCTGCGTGGTCAGCGCCGCCAACCACAGCTTCGCGGCGCTGCGCAAGACCAAGGAATGCGTTCTCGCCGTGCCGCCCGCCGAGCTGGCGGAGACCGTTGCCGGAGTCGGCAACTGCACCGGCAACGATACCGACAAGTTCGGCGTGTACAGCCTCACCCCCTTGCCCGCCAAGCACGTTGTCGCGCCGCTGGTCGGCGAAGCCATCGTCAACCTGGAGTGCAAGGTGAAGGACACCAAGATGGTGAACGCCTACAACCTGTTCATCCTGGAATGCGTGCACGCCTGGGAAAACCCCAAGCTGAAAGACGCCAAGACGCTCCACCACCACGGCTTCGGGCATTTCGCCGTGGATGGGGAGATGATCAAGGTGAAGTCGAAGATGCGTTAGGCGAGCTTGGGTATCAGCCCGCTCGCTTCGGCCACCGCCCGGCTGGCCGCGATCGATTCGCTCACCATCAGCGCCGCCGCCAAGGCGCGCTTGCCGGCCTCGGCATCCACCGCCACCGGCGCGCCATCCAGCACCGAGGCGAAGAACGCCTCATGCTCGGCTGAGAGCGCGTCATGGTCCTGCCAGCCCGCCTGCTCCACGCCGAATTCTTCGAAGCCCGGCAGCTTCATGCCAGTGCCGCGCCCGACCAAAGTGAGCTTGCGCGCCGAGAAATCCACGGTCAGGTAGCCGGTCTGCGAGAAGATGCGCATCTTGCGTTCGGTCTTCAGCGAAATGCGGCTGGCCGTGATCGTCGCCACCGCGCCATTGGCGAAGCGGATTCGGGCATTGGCGATGTCATCATGCGCGCTGGCCACGGGCGCGCCCACCGCGTCCACGCTCACCACCTCCGAGTCGGTCAGCGCCAGGATCAGATCGAGATCGTGGATCATTAGATCAAGAATGACCGAGACATCCGTGCCGCGCGGCTTGAAGGGAGCGATGCGCACAGCCTCGATATAAAGCGGCTTGCCCATGCGGGCACTCACGGCGCCATGCGCGGCGGAGAAGCGCTCCAGATGCCCCACCTGCAGCACCAGCCCCGTCTGCTTGGCCAAAGCCGCCAGATCAGTCGCCTGCTCCAGCGTCGCGGCGATCGGCTTTTCCACCAGCACATGCTTGCCGGCCTTTAGGGCGCGGGCGGCGAGATCGTAATGGAATTCCGCCGGAGCGGCGATCACCACCGCCTGCGCCATCTGCAAAATGTCTTCGACCGGGCGCACCGGGCACCCGGCCTCCCAGGCCACTGTCTTGGCCCGTTCGGGGTTCGGGTCCGCCAGGCCGATCAGCTTCGCCCGCTTCGCACCAGCCAGTTTCAACGCGTGGTAGCGGCCAAAATGGCCCGCCCCGATCAAGCCCACTTGCAATCGCTCGCTCATGGCCTCCGTGGTATTCCGCCCCGGGGTTGCGCGCAACGCCCCGCCCGGCCATACCGCATCCGGTTTAGGGAAATTTTGGAGCCACCGTGCTTTACTTCAGCCGCGCCAAGACTTTCGGCATTCTGCTGCTCTGCGGACTGGGCATTCTGCTCAGCCTGCCGAACCTTTCGGCCCGCCCCAGCTTCTGGCCGGGCTTCCTGCCCTGGAACCAGGTGCATATGGGACTCGATTTGCGCGGTGGCTCCTACCTGCTGCTGCAGATCGACACCAGCGCGATCGTGAAGCAGGACCTGAACGCCCTGGTCGATGAGACCCGCCAGACCCTGCGCAACGCCCAGCTCGGCTATACCGGGCTGCACGCGGACCTCGCCAATAACCAAGTCGTGCTGCACCCGCTGGAGGGCCAGAGCCAGCAGGATATGACGGCGCTGCAAAAGCTCATCTCCTACGCCCCCGGCTCGTCCAGCCCCAGCGTCTCCCTGTCCCAGATGCCGGATGGCTCCATCGCCATCGCCATTCCGCCCGCCACCCAGGCCACCCGTAATTCCCAGGCGGTTGAGCAGGCCATCACCATCATCCAGCGCCGTATCGACGGCTCTGGCGTGCTCAACCCCTCCATCCAGCGCCAGGGCGCGGACCAGATCGTGGTGCAACTCCCCGGCATCTCCGACCCGGACCGCGTGAAGACGCTGATCGGCACCACCGCGCACATGACCTTCCAGATGGTGGATGCCACCGCCGCCCCCGGCCCCGTGGCCCCGCTGGGCGACGAGCAACTGCCGATGGCCGATAACCCGCAGCAGATGATGGACGTATACGCCAACGTCGCCGTGGACGGCGCCAGCCTGGAGAATGCCCAGGCCAGCACCGACCCGCAAAGCGGCCAGTGGGTGGTGAACTTCTCCCTCAACGCGCTCGGCGCGCGCCAGTTCGCCGATGTCACCACCGCCAATGTCGGCAAGCTGTTCGCCATCGTGCTGGACGGCAAGATCATCGAGGCCCCGGTCATCCGCGAGCCCATCACCGGCGGGTCCGGGCAGATCTCCGGCAATTTCACCGCCCAATCCGCCACCGACCTCGCGCTGCTGCTGCGCGCCGGCGCCCTGCCCGCGCCGC
>NZ_JBKQJR010000010.1:0-14451 GCF_052326845.1 Acidocella sp.
GGCGACGAGTTTCTTGTCGCCTTCATCCTTGGAGTCCAGGATGCGCAGCGGGTTCTTCTCCAACCGGAGCTTGCTGTCTTCCGAGAGCTCATTCACGAACTTGCTGAAATATTCGACGAGTTTGGCACGGTACGCGGCGCGGGAGGCAACATCGCCCAGCGTGTTGATGTGCAGCACCACATCCTCGGCGATGCCCAGCTCGTTCAGAATCTGCCAGCCTGCGGCGATCACCTCCGCATCGGCGAGCGGCGTGGCCGGGCCGAGCAGCTCCACGCCGATCTGGTGGAACTGGCGGTAGCGGCCTTTCTGCGGGCGTTCGTAGCGGAACATCGGGCCCGTGTAGAAGACCTTCTGCGGCAGCGTCTGCGTGAGGCCGTTGGTGATGAGCGCGCGGCACACGCCCGCCGTGCCCTCGGGCCGCAGCGTGACGGAATCACCGCCTCGATCCTCGAAGGTATACATCTCCTTGGTCACGACGTCGGAGGTCTCGCCCAGCGTGCGGGAGAACACCTTGGTGTCCTCGAAGATCGGCGTCTGCCATTCGGAGAACCCATACAGCGACGTGATCCGCCGAGCCGTTTCCACGACATGAAAATGCCGCGCCGCATCGTCACCGATCAGGTCGCGCGTGCCACGGACTGGTTGCAGAACATTCGCCATAGGTTCACCATCAAAATAAAAATCCGGAGCGGCGTCCCGCTCCGGAGGAACAAAAACGCAAAAAACGCAGCTATTCGGCCGCGGCTTTCTCCGCCGCCAGCGCCGATTCGACCGCCGCCGCCTTGGTCTCCACCAGCTCGACCAGATGCTCCACCATCTCCTCGCTGGAGATCGTGTGGTCGGTCTTGCCGGAGGCATAGATCATGTGCTTGCCGCCGCCGCCGCCGGTGAGGCCGAGATCGGTCATCAGCGCCTCGCCGGGGCCATTCACCACGCAGCCGATAATGGACAGCGTGATCGGCGTTTTGATATGCGCGAGGCGCTGTTCCAGCGTCTCCACGGTCTTGATGACATTGAAGCCCTGCCGCGCGCAGCTGGGGCAGGAGATGATCCGAACACCGCGATGCCTGATGCCGAGCGACTTCAGGATATCCCAGCCGACCAGAACTTCCTCTTCCGGCTCGGCAGAGAGGGAGACGCGCATCGTATCGCCAATCCCGGCCCAGAGCAGCGAGCCCAGGCCGATGGAGGATTTCACCGTGCCCGCGCGCTTGCTGCCTGCCTCGGTGATGCCGATATGCAGCGGGTGGTCGCACACTTCCGCCAGCTGCTGATACGCCGCCACGGCCATGAACACGTCGGACGCCTTCACCGAGATCTTGAACTCGTGGAAGTCGTGGTCCTGCAAAATCTTGGCATGCTCCAGCGCGGATTCCACCAGGGCATCGGGGTTGGGCTCGCCGTATTTCTCCAGCAGGTGCTTCTCCAGGCTGCCCGCGTTCACGCCGATGCGCATGGAGCAGTTATTGTCGCGTGCGGCCTTGATGACCTCGCGCACGCGGTCCGGGCTGCCGATATTGCCGGGGTTGATGCGCAGGCAGGCAGCGCCCGCCTCGGCGGCCTCGATGCCGCGCTTGTAGTGGAAGTGGATATCCGCCACCACCGGCACGTTCACCTGCTTGATGATGTGCTTGAGCGCCGCCGTGCTTTCCTCATCCGGGCAGGAGACGCGCACGATATCCACGCCCGCGGCTTCCGCGCGCAGGATCTGCGCCACGGTCGCGTCCACATCGGTGGTCAGCGTGTTGGTCATGGTCTGCACGGAAATCGGCGCATCGCCACCGACCTTCACATTGCCAACGCTGATCTGCCGCGACTTGCGGCGGGCGATCTGCTGGTATTCGCGGTAGTTCATGCACACTCCATCATTTTGTTGTGCCTGGCGCGGCGCTGGCAGGCGCGGCCGGCGGTGTCAGCGCGTAATTGTGCAGCACCACGCCCACGGCGCCCAGCGGGGCGCCTGCGGTGCCGTTGGTGACGATCTCGGTGCCACCGGCATTGCCGGTGGTCATGGTCAGCCCGGCCTCCTGCGGCACGGGCCAAGTGTCGCCCGCGTGCAGCACCTTGCTGAACAGGATGTTGCCGGTGGAATCCTGCACCTGGATCCAGGCATCCTGCGTGGCGGTGATCACCATGCCGGCGCCCGGCGGGGGGGCAGGCGTTGCCGGGGCAGCGGCCTGGGGTGCTGGAGCGGGCGTTTGCGCGGGAGCCTGCGCCTTGGCGGCGGCGGCAGCTGCGACCTGCGGCGCCGCCTGGCCGTCTGGCTTGGCGGCGGGTGCCGTGGCATCGGCGGCCGTGGTCTTTACCACGGGCGGCAGGGCCAGCGGCGCAAGCTCGGCGGGCACGGGCGGCACGTTGGAGGCCAAATGCCGGTTGTCGGCGGTAAAATGATACCAAAGCCCGTAGCCTGCCAGCACCGCCACCACGCCCACCAGGGCCAGGGCGCCGCGCGGCACGCCGCGGTCCGGCACCGTGGCCAGCACCTTCAGGCTCACATTCTGCGTCTCGCCCAGTCCGCCTGCCTCGCGGAAGCGGCGCAGGATCTCCTCGCCGTCCAGCCCGAGGATCTGCGCATAGGCGCGCACGAAGCCCGTACGGTAGGCGGGGCCGGGCAGGGGCGAGAGATCGCCGCGTTCGATGGCGGTCAGGTATTCGAGGCGGATGCGCAGGCTCTCCGCCACATCCGGCAGTTTCCAGCCGAGACGTTCGCGCACTTCGCGCAGTCCGGCGCCCACGCGCGCCACGCCGGAGCTTGGGTCATGGTCCATCACATCGGTCCCGGTCATATCATCCGCCATGCGGTGCAGCTTCTATACCTGAATGTCGTAAGGCTCAAATCGCCAGATTATGCTCGCGCGCCCAAACCGCGAGCGGTTCCCTGATGCTGCCGCCCGCCGCTCCCGCCCGGCGCAACTCGCGCAGCACAGGGCGCAGCTTGGTGAGGTCGGCCTCCACCAGCACGGCTTTCACCGGCAGGATGGCATTGCCGGACATCGACAGCGTGGTGATGCCCAGGGCGGCGAAGGCCAGGGCGTCGAGCGGCCGCCCGGCGGCCTCGCCGCAGACGGAAAGCGGCACCCCAGCCTCCTGGCAACAGGTGACGAGCTTTTCCAGCAGTTCCAGCACCGGGGCGGAGAGCGTGTCGTAGCGGTCCGATAGTGCCGGCGTGCCGCGGTCGGCGGCGAACAGGAACTGCATCAGGTCGTTGGTGCCCACCGAGATGAAGTCCGCCTCGGCCAGCAGGCCGGGAAGCTGGAACAGCAGCGACGGTACTTCCAGCATCGTGCCCGCCTCCAGCCGCTCCGGGGCGGGGCGGATGCGCGCCGCCTCGGCTTCCAGCAGGTCGCGCGCGGTGCGGAACTCCTCCACCGTGGCCACCATGGGGAACATGACGGAGAGCGGCCGCCCCTGCGCGCCCAGCAGCAGGGCGCGGAGCTGGCGGCGCAGGATCGCGGGGCGGTCCAGCGCCACGCGCAAGCTGCGCCAGCCCATGGCCGGGTTTTCCTCGCCCATGGAGGTTTCGCCGGGCAGCAGCTTGTCAGCACCGAGGTCCAGCGTGCGGAACTGCACCTTCTTGCCGTTGGCGCGGTCCAGCACGCGGCCATATTCCGCGGCCTGCCCGGCGACATCGGGGATGCCGCCCGCCGCCAGGGCCGCGATCTCGGTGCGGTACAGGCCGATGCCGTCCGCGCCGGTCTTCTCCAGCTGGTCCAGCTCCATCGCCAGGCCGACGTTCAGCATAAGGCAGATTTCCGTGCCGTCCTTGGTCACGGCCGGCAGGTCGCGGTACGCAGCGAGTGCTGCGGCGCGCACCGAGCGGGCTTCCAGCGCGCGGTCGTAGACTTGCAGCACCTCCGGCTCTGGGCGCAGGATCAGCGTGCCGCCCTCGGCATCCAGCAACGCCGGGTCATCTTCCTGCGCCGCTTCCACCGCGCCGCGGTCCACCTGCAGGGCGGGCAGCCCCAGCGCCCGCGCCAGGATGGCAGCATGGCCCGACGGGCTGGCTTCCTCGATGGCGACACCGGCGATGCCGCGCGAGTGCCAGTCCAGCAGATCGGCCGGGCCGAGGCGGCGGACGAGCAGGATATAGCCATCCGCCCGCTCCGGCTTGGGCGCCATGCCGCCGAGTGCGACCATCAGCCGCCCGACCATGTCCTCGATATCGGCCAGGCGCTCGCGCAGATACGGGTCGGCGATGCGGCGCATGCGTTCGCGCAGGTTGCGCGCCACCTTGTCCACGGCGGTCTCGGCGGTCAGGCCGTCATTGATCGCATCGCGCACCTGGCTCAGCCAGCCGGAGGACTGCGCCACCATGCGGTACGCCTCCAGCACGTCGCGCGGGGCGTTGCCGCCGGGCAGGATGCCGGCCATCAGCCCGTCCAGGCTCTTGTTCGCCTCCTCCACGGCTATATCGAGGCGCTTCAGCTCGGTTTCCGGGTCGTCGGTGAGCAGGCGGGCGATGGGCGCGGTGGCGCCATAGGGCAATATCTTGCCGCGGGCGATGCCGGCGGAGAGCACATGCCCGGGGTAGCGCCGGGGCAGGGTCTCGGAGAAGCCTTCCTCGCCCATATTGGTGGCCCCGGCCTTGGCCAGGATCTCCGCCAGCAGCATGGCCACGGTGGCCAGCGCCTCCACCTCCAGCGGCGCGTACACGCGCGGCTCGCGGGACATCGCGCCGATGACGCCCAGGGTGCGCCCCGCGCGCTTCACCGGCACGGCCAGCATGGAGGCCATGTTCTCCTCGCCGATCTCGGCGCGGTAGGCGTAGAGCGGATGGTTCTGCGCGTCGGCGAGGTTCATGATGTCGCCGGAGGCGGCGACCATGCCGACAATGCCCTCCCCCACCCGCAGGCGGGTGTGCCCGACGGCCTGGACGTTCAGGCCCTGCGTGGCCGCGAGTTCCAGCTGTTCGCCCGCGCGGGCGACGTAGATGACGCTGGCATCGGTCGCCAGCCCCTCGGCCACCAGCTTGGCGAAATCGGCCAGGCTGGCGGTGCCGGAGGCGAGATGCTCCCGCAGCGCGGCAAAAAGATGCCGCGTATCGCCGAGTTTCGGCTTGCGTTTGCGCCGCTTGGGCGTGTTTTCAGCTTCGGGCGGCACGCGCAGCCAGGGCGGCGATGGCCTGGGCCTTCAGCGCCGCCAGAATTTCCGCCACCGGCAGAATCTCGGTCACCATGCCGACTGACTGCCCGGCCATGACCGAGCCCGTTTCCACGTCACCATCGATCACCGCGCGGCGCAGGGCCCCGGCCCAGAAATGTTCGATCTCCAGCTGCGCGGCGGTCTTGTCCAACTCGCCGGACTGGAATTTCTGCACGACTTCCGCCTGGTGGCGCATGAAGCGCCTGGTGCCCTCGTTCATCAGCCCGCGCACGGGGATGACGGGGAAGCGGTCGTCCAGCTGCACGCTCGGCAGGGCGTCGCGCGCATTGGCCCTGAGGAAGGCTTTCTTGAAGTTCTCGTGCGCGATGCTCTCCTTCGAGGCCGCGAACAGCGTGCCGAGCTGCGCCCCGGCGGCACCCATCTCCAGGTAGCCCAGGATCGCCTCGCCGCGCCCCAGGCCGCCGGCCACGAAGACCGGCACATCACGGATATGCGGCAGGATCTCCTGCGCCAGCACGGTCAGCGAGACCGGGCCGATATGCCCGCCCGCCTCGGAGCCCTCGATCACCAGCGCGTCCACGCCAGACTTCACCAGGCGCTTGGCCAGCACCAGGGCAGGGGCGAAGGCGATGACCTTGGCCCCGCCTTCCTTGGCGGCCTTGATATGCGCGGCGGAGGGGATGCCGCCAGCGAACACCACATGGCTCACCTTCTGCCGCACGCAGACCTGGATCAGCTCGTCCAGCTGCGGGTGCATGGTGATCAGGTTCACGCCGAAGGGCTTGCTCGTCAGCGTCTTGGTCGCCTCGATCTCCTTCTCCAGCAGCTCAGGCGGCATCGCCCCGCAGGCGAGCACGCCGAACCCGCCGGCATTGGAGATGGCGGAAACCAGATGGCGCTCGCTCACCCAGCTCATTGCGCCGGCCATGATCGCGTATTCGGTGCCAAGGAATTCCCGGCCCCGGCGCGTCAGCGCCTCGAACTCGGCGGCGGCGGCGTTGTTCAAATTAAGCATCGAGCTTGTACGCCGTGTGTAGGGCGCGGACCGCCAGCTCGGTGTATTCAGCGGCGACCAGCACGCTCACCTTGATCTCGGAGGTGGAGATGACCTGGATGTTGATGCCGCGCTCGGCCAGTGTCTTGAACATCGTGCCGGCGACACCCGCATGGCTGCGCATGCCCACGCCGACGACCGAGATCTTCGCCACGTTCTGGTCGGTGACCAGCTCGGCGAAGCCGATCTCCTTCTGCGCGGCCTCAAGTGCTGCCTTGGCCCGCAGGAAGTCGGTCTTGCCCACGGTGAAGGTTACGTCCGTCGTGCTGTCGGCGGAGACGTTCTGCACGATCATGTCCACGTTGATGCCCGCATCGGCCAGCGGTACAAACACGGCGGCGGCGATGCCCGGACGGTCCGGCACGCGGCGGACGGTGATTTTGGCTTCATCCCGTGAATAGGCGATGCCGGCGACGATTTCCTGTTCCACGACTTCTTCCTCATCAACAACCAATGTACCCGGAATATCGGTAAAGCTGGAGAGCACCTGCACGCGCACATGCTCCTTCATAGCCAGCTCCACCGAGCGGGTCTGCAGCACTTTCGCCCCCACGGAAGCGAGTTCCAGCATTTCCTCGTAGGTGATCTTATTCAGTTTACGCGCATTCGGCACGATTCGCGGATCGGTTGTGTAAACTCCGTCCACGTCCGTATAGATATCGCACTGGTCGGCCTTCA
This sequence comes from Acidocella sp., assembly GCF_052326845.1. Taxonomy (GTDB): domain Bacteria; phylum Pseudomonadota; class Alphaproteobacteria; order Acetobacterales; family Acetobacteraceae; genus Acidocella. Next base: position 6,836 of record NZ_JBKQJR010000010.1, read on the forward strand.
GCCCGGCGGCCAGCGCCACGGCCGAGGTGTCCGACCCGCCGCGGCCCAGCGTGGTGATGCGGTTATCCGGGCCGATACCTTGGAAGCCGGTGACCACGGGTACCTGGCCCCTCTTCATGCGCTCGATCAGCTCCTCGCCGTCGATCGACTCGATGCGCGCCTTGCCGTGCGCGCCGTCGGTTTCCACGGCAATCTGCCAGCCCTGCCAGCTGCGCGCGTCCTGCCCCAGCTCCTGCAGGGCGATGGCGACAAGCCCGGCGGTCACCTGCTCGCCCGTGGCGACCACGGCATCGTATTCCCGCGCGTCGAACAGCGGGGAGAGCTGCTGGCACCAGGTAACCAGCTGATTCGTCTGCCCCGCCATGGCGGAGACGACCACGGCCACCTCGTTGCCCTTGTCCACCTCGGCCTTCACCCGCTTGGCTACATTGCGGACGCGGTCAAGATCGGCCACCGAGGTGCCGCCGAATTTCATAACGATACGCGCCATACTATAACCCTTGTGGAAAACCGCCGGGGGCGTCACATAGCGGCGGAGAAAAGTTTCGGCAATGCAGCACCCTTCCGTAATCCCTCAAGAAATTGCCCAATTCAACGCCCTGGCGGCGCGCTGGTGGGATGAGAACGGGCCGATGCGCCCCCTGCACATGATGAACGGACCCCGTGCCGCCTGGGTGGCGGAGCGGGTGCGCAACCTCGTCGGGCCGGGGGTGGAGATACTGGACGTGGGCTGCGGCGCCGGGTTGCTGGCCGAGGCGCTGGCCAAACAGGGCTTCGACGTTCTGGGCGTCGATGCCGGGACGGAGGTGATCGAGGCGGCGCGCAGCCATGCGCAGGGGCAGGATCTGAACCTGGAATACCGCAACGCCACCGCCGAGGAGCTGGTGCAGGAGGGGCTGAAATTCCCGGTCGTCACCGCGCTGGAGATCATCGAGCACGTGGCCGACCCGGTGGAGTTCCTGCGTAGCCTCGCAGCACTTCTGGAGCCGGGCGGGCTGCTGTTCCTCTCCACCCTCAACCGCACGCCCAAATCCTTCCTCACGGCCAAGCTGGGCGCGGAATACATTCTCCGCCTGCTGCCCGCGGGCACGCATGACTGGAAGAAATTCGTCACCCCGGTGGAGCTAGGCCATTATTGCCGCGAGGTGGGGCTCAGCCTTGCCGATACGGCGGGGCTGAGCTTCTCCCCCGCGCGCCGGCGCTTCGAGGTGAGCCGTGACTTGTCGGTGAATTATCTGGCCCTGGCCCGGGCGGTCTGACGTCGACATTAACAATAATTCATATCGCCCTCGGTCAAGGCATAATTTACTTAAAATTCATACTGTTAACCTGATCCCTGCAATACGGTGCGCTGCAATCACGGGTGGAAATGGTTTGCGGCAGCCCATATGACTTAAACCAAGGCCTCCGGGCCAGGGGATTCGTGTGGGATAGGGTTATAATATTGATTTTCCGTAATAAATTGGGGTGTGCCCACTCCAGGCGCTCAAGCTTTCGTGATTGGCGTTATCGACAAGGGCGCAAGAAGATCATCGCTCTCTCCGGTCGATAAGGAAGGGAGCCGTTATGCCCGACGACTTCGCCTTGCAGCTGGCCATATGGCGTCATCATCTACATGCGCTTCCTGAACTCTCGCTGAAAGAGTCGGGAACCGCGGCTTATGTTTGCGCGCGGCTGACCGAACTCGGCATTCCCCATGCCGCCGGTGTGGGCGGGCATGGCGTGGTGGGCGTGCTGTCCCATGGTGGCGGGAACGGCGCGGTGGGGCTGCGGGCGGATATGGATGCCCTGCCGATCCATGAGGCGACCGGGCTGGCTTATGCCTCCCGCAATGCGGGCGTGATGCATGCCTGCGGGCATGACGGGCATACGGCCTCGTTGCTCGGGGCAGCGCTGCTGCTGCGCGACGATCCGGGCTGGTCCGGCAAGATTTACCTTGTCTTCCAGCCAGCCGAGGAAGGCTTCGGCGGCGCCGAGGCCATGCTGGCCGACGGACTGCTGCAGAAGTTCCCGATGCAGAGGATCTTCGGCTACCATAACTGGCCGGGGCTGGAGGCGGGCACGGTGATGCTGCACGAGGGGCCGGTGATGGCCGGGGCGGCGAATTTCTCCATCACCCTGAATGGCCGCGCAGGCCATGCCGCCATGCCGCATGAATGCGCCGACCCGGTGCAGGGCCTGGCCCACCTTATCATCGCGCTTAACAGCATCACCGCCCGCAACAAGGACCCGCAAGAGGCCGGGGTGATCTCGACATGCACTCTCGCCGCCGGGGAGGCGCACAACCAGATCCCCAGCGCCGCGACCCTGGGTGGCACCGTTCGGGCATTGACGCCGCAGACCATGCAATTGCTGAAAACGCGCCTCGCGGATGTCGCGCGGCATACAGCGCAGGCGCATGAGCTCACGGCGGATGTCGAGATTTTCGGCAGCCTGCCGCCCACCATCAACAGCAAGGCGGAGGTGGCGCTGGCCAGCGCCGCGGCGGCCGCGGCCGGGCTGAATGTCGAGCATGCCCAGCGCGGCTCCATGGCCGCGGAGGATTTCGGCCGCTTCCTGGAAGTTCTGCCCGGCGCCTATGCCTGGATCGGCAACGGCGCCACCAAACCGCTGCACAACCCCGGCTACGATTACAACGATGCGATCCTGCCCATCGCGGCCCGGTATCTGGCCGCAGTCGCCAAGGCGGCCCTGGCATGACGTCCCGCACCGCCTGGCCAGCCGAGCTGCCGGACCCGCTGGAGGAACGCTTCGCCGCCGCTGTCGCTGGCAAATCCGGCCTCGTCGTGGTGCCGGTGGCGCAGCGGCCGTTTCCCATTTGGCTGCGCGCCGGGACGGATGATGCCGAGGCGGCCAGCGCCTCGTTCCACCCGCAGCTAAACGGGCTAAAATTCTTCCACGAGCCGCGCCGTATCCTGGAAATCGGGGCCGGTGCAGGGTACCGCAGCGTGGCGCTGGCGCATGCCTATCCGGGGGCGGAGGTCCTCGCCACAGAGCCCAACGCCGCGTTCCAGCGCGTGGCCATGCTCAACACGGTGCCCTATGGCAACATCACAGTCCTTAACGTCGCCATCGGCACGGACAACGCGCGCTACGATTTCTTCGGCCGTGAGGGCGATGCCGGTTACCCGGCGCTGATGCGCCACGAGGCAGGGCAGATCACCGCCACGCCGTTGCCGCATCTGCTCAACCACCGCCGATGGGGCGACGTGGATACCATCGTCCTGACGCTGGACGCCGCCTCGGCGGGGATTCTCGACGAGCCGCTGCCGCGCCGGGTGCGTATGCTGGCGGTGGAGACCGGCGGCACGCCGCTGCCGCCCGATACCATGGCCAAGCTGCCGATGGCCGAGTTCCTGGCCATGGTCTCCGGCGATTACGTGCTGTTCTACCGCCGCGCCCTGAAGAAGGCCCCGCCCGAGCCGCCGCGCTCCATCCCTGTCTTCGCGCCGGACGGCCCGACTCGGAACCTCACCCTGGAAAACGTGAGCGGCGATCCGCCGGGCTTCTTCCTGGTGGGGCGCAACGGTTTCCGCCTGCACCCCAACCAGTACGGCACGCCCTCGGCGCGAGTGACCATCACCCAACACAATCTCGACTACGCCGAATTGCAGGTCTCCATGCGTGTGGTGCAGGACGATTCCGCCCCGGTGCGCTTCAAGGTGGAGATGCGCGGCGAGAGCGGGACGATCCTGGCCTCGGCGATAGAGGTGGTGAAGGGCGGCGCGGCGCGCGGCGTAGTAATGCAGTTGCCGGAATACCAGGGGCCGTGCAGCATCGTCTTCACCACGCAAATGGCCGAGCCGGGCGCATCCCACGAGGGCGCTTGGGCCGAGTTCATCTCCGCGACCTTCGTGTAAGCGGTGGAGTGGCAGGAGCCAGGCATCGTCCTTGAGACCGCCGTGCATGGCGAGGGCGATCTGGTGGCCACGCTCCTCACCCCGCTGGGGCTGTGGCGCGGGCTGGCCAAGGGCGGAGCCTCGCGGCGCCAGGTGGCGATCTGGCAGCGGGGCAATATCCTCTCTGTGCGTTGGGTGGCGCGGGTGGCCGAGCAACTCGGCGCCTTCACGGGTGAGCTGGTGCGCCCGGTGGCGGCGCTGGCCATGGGCGCGTCCGAGACGCTGGAGATCCTGAACGCCGCCTGCGCCCTGGCGGCCTGCGCACTGCCGGAGCGCGAGGCCGCGCCGGAGACCTTCGCGGGGCTGATGCGGTTGCTGGCGGGCATCGACATTCCCGGCTTCCCGCTGCCCGAGCTCGCCCGTTGGGAGATGGCACTGCTGCGCGAACTGGGCTTCGGGCTGGATTTCACCGCCTCCGCCGGGGGGAATGACCGGCTGGCTTACGTTTCGCCCCGCACAGGCCGGGCGGTGACGCTTTCCGAGGCCGGCGACTGGGCGCCCAGGCTGTTCCCGTTGCCGGAGTTTCTGATCGCGGATGCGCCCGCCAGCCTTGCCGATTGCGTGGCGGCCTTGCGCATTACCGGGCATTTTCTGGAGCGGGACGTGTTCGGGGCCCGGCACCGCCCCCTTCCACCGGCGCGGGCCGGTCTTTATGAGCATCTCTCTCGCAGGCTGGAGGATGAGCGAAATGCCGGATGATGTTCAGGATTTGGCGCTGAGCGATGCGCTCTCCGAGCGTTACCTCGCCTATGCGCTGTCCACCATCATGTCCCGTTCGCTGCCGGATGTGCGCGACGGGCTGAAGCCGGTGCACCGCCGGCTGATCTACGCCATGCACCAGCTCAAGCTGGACCCGCGCTCGGGCTTCAAGAAATGCGCCCGCGTGGTGGGCGACGTGATGGGTAAGTTTCATCCGCATGGTGACAGCTCCATCTACGAGGCGCTGGTCCGTTTGGCGCAGGAGTTTTCCTCCCGTTACCCGCTGATCGAGGGCCAGGGCAATTTCGGCAATATCGACGGCGATAACGCCGCGGCGATGCGCTACACCGAGTCGCGCCTCACCGAGGTCACCGAGCTGCTGCTGCGCGGTATCGACGAGAACGCCGTGGATTTCCGCCCCACCTATGACGGCGAGGAACAGGAGCCACTGGTGCTGCCCGGCGCCTTCCCGAACCTGCTGGCCAATGGCGCCTCGGGCATCGCGGTGGGCATGGCGACCTCCATTCCGCCGCACAATGCGGGCGAGGTCTGCGCCGCCGCCATCCACCTCATCGGCAACCCCGAGGCCACCACCGCCGAGCTGCTAGCCCATATGCGCGGCCCGGATTTCCCTACCGGCGGCGAGCTGGTGGAGGATGAGGCGACCATCCTGAACGCCTATGAGACGGGCAGGGGCAGCCTGCGCACCCGCGCCAAATGGACGAGGGAAGAGGGCAAGCACGGCACCTGGGTCATCGTCGTTACCGAGATCCCGTATCAGGTGCAGAAATCCCGCCTTGTCGAGCAGATCGCCATCCTGCTGACCGAGAAGAAGCTGCCGCTGCTGGGCGACGTCCGCGACGAGAGCGCCGAGACCATCCGCCTGGTGCTGGAGCCGAAAACCCGCATTGTGGACCCCGAGATGCTGATGGCCTCGCTGTTCCGCGCCACGCAGCTTGAATCCCGCTTCGCCCTGAACATGAACGTGCTGGATGCCGGGCGCACCCCGCGCGTAATGGGGCTGAAGGCGATCCTGCGCGCCTGGCTCGACCACCGGCACGAGGTTCTGGTGCGGCGCTCGCAGCACCGTTTGGATGCCATCGCGCGGCGGCTGGAGATCCTGGAAGGCTATATCAAGGTCTTCCTTAATCTCGACGAGGTGATCCGCATCATCCGCACCGAGGATGAGCCCAAGGCGGTGCTGATCCGCACCTTCGAGCTGACCGAGGTGCAGGCCGAGGCGATCCTCAACATGCGCCTGCGCTCCCTGCGCAAGCTTGAGGAGATGGAAATCCGCAACGAGCACAAGAAGCTCTCGGCGGAGCAGAAAACCCTCCAGGCCCTGCTGAAGGACGAAGGCAAGCGCTGGGCGAAAATTGGCGAAGAGATCGCCGGGGTGCGCGAGAAATTTGGCTCTGGCCCGCTTGGCGCGCGGCGGACCAGGATTTCGGCGGCCGCCCCGGTGGTGGAGATTGTCGCCGAGGCGCTGGTGGAGCGCGAGCCGATCACCGTCATCCTTTCCGAGAAAGGCTGGATCCGCGCGCAGAAAGGCCATCTGGCCGACGACGTGGAGCTGAAATTCAAGGAGGGCGACAAGCTCGCGCATCTGCTGCGCTGCGAATCTACCGATAAAATCGCACTGCTGGCGACGAATGGCCGTGTCTATACGCTCAAGGGAGCAGACATTCCGCGCGGGCGCGGCGACGGGCAGGCGATCCGCCTGTTGGTCGAGCTGGCGAACGAGGACGGCGTGTTGTCGCTTTTCGTGCCGGATGCGGGGCAGAAATACCTTGTCGCCTCGTCCACCGGGCGCGGCTTCATCCTGCCCGGCTCGGAACTGGCGTCCGAGCGCCGCGCGGGCAAGACGATTCTGGTGCTGAAGCCCGGCGAGGAATGGCAGGCCTGCGTGCCGGTGAAGGGCGACCATGTGGCGGTCATCGGCCAGAACCGCAAGCTGCTGGTGTTCCCGCTGGAGCAACTGCCGGAAATGCCGAAGGGTACCGGCGTGCAGCTGCAGAAATACAAGGATGGCGGGCTGGCGGACGTGAAGACCTTCAGCCTTGCCGCGGGGCTCACTTGGCGCATCGGCGACAAGCTGCGTGTGGAGCAGAAGCTGGCCGAATGGCTGGGCGCCCGCGCCGCTGTGGGCAAGATGCCGCCCAACGGGTTCCCGCGCTCCAACAAGTTCGGCGATTGAGGCGCGGCAAAAATTTGCCCCATTTCAGGGGCAGGTTCGCGGCGTAGACTTTGCTAGACTTTGGGGAAAGATTGCCATGAAGACACGCCGATCTCTCGCCACCTTGGTTTTTGGCGCCGCAGCCGCTCTGGTGGCAGGCGCCGCCGCGGCAGAGGCCCAGCCGGTACCGCCTTATCCGCCGGGCTATATCGCGCCGCCCCCCCTGCGCAGCGAGCCCCCGCCGCCCCCGCCGCCGGGCGCTGCATATATCTGGCGCCCGGGGCACTGGGCGTGGAACGGCTATAACTACCACTGGGTGCCTGGCCATTACGTGCGCCGCAGCCCGAATTGGCACCGCTGGGTGGACGGCCACTGGGCTGTGCGTGGCGGGGCCTGGGTGTGGGTCCCCGGCCACTGGGTCTGATGTCTTAACTGGCGCGCGCCATGTCCTGAATCCGCTCCACCATCGCGGCGACGCCGTTGCCGCGATTGGTGGAGAGCGCGCCGATCAGCCCGAGATTGCGCAGGAATTGTGCCGAGGTGGCGAGGATCTGCGCGCGCGTCCGCCCGGAATAAACCCGCAGCACCAGTGCCACGAGCCCGGAGACGATGGCGGCATCCGACGCGCCGGTGAAGTACAGCTTGCCGCTGTCCTCATGCGCCGCCAGCCAGACCTGCGACTGGCAGCCCTGCACGCGGTGGGCCTCGTTCTGCCATTCGGCGGGGTAGGCGGGCAGCTTGCGGCCAAGCTCGATGATGAACTCGTAGCGGTCCATCCAGTCGTCGAATAACGCCAGTTCGTTGCCGATCGCCTCGATGGCGGCCCCGGGGGTGTCTTCCCC
>NZ_JBKQJR010000011.1:0-3675 GCF_052326845.1 Acidocella sp.
GCATTGGTGGAAGTCTCCGACCGGGCTATGCTGGAGACAGCCGGCTACGAACCTGCCGACGCCGTCGCCTAAAACTGTCTCTACCTTTTACCCAGGAGTTTTACGACGATGCCACAAGACATCGCGACCAAGCACGTGCGTTTTTCCGGCCGCTTGCTGATCGTCGGCTTCGGCAGCATCGGCCAGGGCGTGCTGCCCTTGCTGCTGCGCCATATCGACATGCCGAAGGAGAACATCTCCATCCTCACCGCCGATGAGCGCGGCAACAAGGTTGCCGCCAAGCTCGGCGTGCGTGAGGAGATCCTGCCCCTGACGCAGGAGAACTACCGCGAGGTGCTCACCGCCCGCCTGGGCAAGGGTGACTTCCTGCTCAACCTCTCGGTGGAAGTCTCCTCGGTGGCGCTGATCCAGCTCTGCCGCGAGCTTGGCGTGCTGTATCTGGACACCTGTGTCGAGCCCTGGGCCGGCGGCTATACCGACCTCTCGCTCTCGCCCTCGCAGCGCTCCAACTACGCGCTGCGCGAGAGCGCGCTGGCCCTGCAGACGGACGACACCGCGCCGACCGCCGTGGTCGCGCACGGCGCGAATCCCGGACTGGTCTCTCATTTCGTCAAGCAGGCGCTGCTCAACCTCGCCGCCGTTACCGGCCTGGACACCGACATGCCGGCTGACCGGGCGGGCTGGGCCAAGCTCGCCCAGACGCTCGGCGTGAAGGTGATCCACATCGCCGAGCGCGACACCCAGGTGGCCAATCGCCCCAAGGCGGTGGGCGAGTTCGTCAACACCTGGTCGATCGACGGCTTCGTCGGCGAGGGCTGCCAGCCCGCCGAGCTCGGCTGGGGCACGCATGAGAAAGCATTGCCGCCGGACGGCGCAACGCATGAATTCGGCTCTGGTGCTGCGATCTACCTCAACCGCCCCGGCGCCTCCACCCGCGTGCGCACCTGGACGCCGAACGAAGGCCCGTTCCACGGCTTCCTGATCACGCATAACGAGGCCATCTCGATCGCCGATTATTTCACCCTGATCGAGAATGGCGCTGCGGCGTACCGCCCGACCGTGCATTACGCCTATCACCCGTGCGACGACGCCGTGCTCTCCGTGCACGAACTCGCCGGCAAGAACTGGGAGATGCAGGAGCGCCAGCGGCTGATGGAAGATGAGATCGTCAGCGGTATCGACGAACTGGGCGTTCTACTGATGGGCCATGCCAAGGGCGCGTACTGGTACGGCTCGCAGCTCTCCATCGAGCAGGCCCGCGCACTCTGCCCGTACAACAACGCCACCTCCCTGCAGGTGACGGCGGCTGTGCTGGCCGGGGTGATCTGGGCGATGGAGAACCCGCGCCGCGGCGTCGTCGAGGCCGATGGCATCGACCATGCCCGCGTGCTGGAGATCACCACCCCGTATCTCGGCACCATGGCCGGCGCGTATTCGGACTGGACGCCGCTGGTGAAGCGCGGCGAGCTGTTCGCCGAGGATGTGGACGCCGCCGACCCCTGGCAGTTCAAGAACTTCCGGGTCGTTTGAAACTCTACTCTGGCGGCCATTCAGCGCGGCTCTTCTGCGCTCCGGTGCTTAAATCACCACGCTGACTGACTCACCAGAGCGAGTTTCACGAATATCTCGATCGGACGGGCCGGGGACTTCCCGGCCCGTCCGTTTTGCGGGATGTCTTGGTCATGCTGCTAATCACCCGAGACCTTCCCCCTGAAGTGATGGCCCGTGCCCGGCGCGAGCACGATGTGCGCGAGTTGCGCCTGCAGGGCCCCTTCACCCCCAAGGCGGTGCTGGACAATCTTTCTGGCGTGAACGCCATTCTCTGCACCCCCGCCGACAGGTTCGACGCGGCGCTGATCACGGCATTGCCCGCCAACGTGCGCGTCATCGCCACGTTTTCCGTCGGGGTGGAGCATATCGATCTCGAAGCCGCCGCCGCGCGGGGCATCGAGATCCGCAGCACCCCGGACGTGCTGACCACCGCCACCGCCGAACTCGCCCTGATGCTCATGCTGATGGCCGCGCGCCGTGCCGGCGAGGGTGAGCGCCTCCTGCGCGCGGGAAAATGGACCGGCCTCGTCCCCACCTTCCATCTGGGCCGCAACGTCTCGGGCAAGGTTCTGGGCATTTTCGGCATGGGGCGCATCGGCCGGGCGCTGGCCAGCATGGCGCGCGGGCTGGACATGGAAATCCATTACCGTAACCGCAACCGCCTGCCGCCGGAACTGGAAGCGGGGGCGGTGTACCATGCGGATGACGAAAGTTTCCTCGGCGCCATCGACTTCCTCTCCATCAACGCCCCCGGCGGGGCGGAAACGCGGCATTGGCTGAACGCGGCGCGCATCGGGCTGCTCAAGCCCGGCGCCATCGTGGTGAATACCGGGCGCGGCAGCACTGTGGATGACGATGCGCTGATCGCGGCACTGCAAAGCGGGCATGTTGCCGCGGCGGGCCTGGACGTCTTCAATAACGAGCCCGCGCTGCACCCAGGCTACCTCGCCTTGGAAAACACCGTGCTGCTGCCTCACATCGGCTCGGCCACGGTGGAAACGCGCAACGCCATGGGCTTCCTGGCGCTGGACGGCATCGCTGAAGTGCTGCACGGCGCTTGACGAGGATCAATGAGCCGCTGCCCGGCCGGGTGCAGAGTTTCCTTCAGTTAATGAAAACGTAAAGGAAGCCTGTTCACATGCCGATTCACCTCAAGGTTCTGTTCGCCATTGCCAACGGGGAGCACGCCCGTTTCGTACGGCCGGCAGAGGAGGACAACACGCTGCACTCTTCGAGCCGGGTGATCCCGGAGGAAGGCCACGTGGGTTCCGCCGACCACACCCACGCGCAGGACAAGGACAAGTTCGCCGTCTGGGTTGCCGAGCAGCTCAGCCAGAACACCGCCAGCTATGACGAGTTGGTGCTGGTGGCCCCGGCGCACACGCTGAACATCATCCGCGAGCGCCTGAACAAGCAGGCCGCCGCCAAGGTCGTGGGCACGGTGGAGAAGGACCTCGCCAAGATCGCCGATCATGACCTCTGGCCGCATGTCCGCGAATGGGTCCGCCCGGTGCACCGCCAGAAAGTGCTGTAAACGGTTACGCGCGGCCTGGTCCAGCCGGGGCAGGCCGCGATTTTGTCCCGTATCAGCTCTCCAGGGTGAAGCCCAGCTTCATCGTGACCTGAAAATGGGCCACCTTGCCGTTCTCGATCTCGCCCCGGACATTCGTTACCTCGAACCAGCGAAGATTCCGGATGCTTTTGCTTGAGCGCGCGACGGCGGTGCTGATGGCGTCATCCACACTGACGGACGACGAACCGACAATCTCGATCTTCTTGTAAACATGGTTGGCCATGGCGTTTTCCCTTTTTGTTATGCCGCGCTGCGCGGACGCGGCGCAGGCAAGCCAGCTGGCCGCAACGCAAAGGCTAAGGGAATTTCACCGCATTTCCTAGTATTTTAAAAAGCCGGAGCAAACGCGATACCGGCTACTCCTTGAGCCAGACCGGCTCCTTCAGCTTGGCGATAAATTCCGCATGCGTGGCAAGCCGAAATTCGCGGAAGTTGCCGACCAGATGCTGGAATTCTTCGGCGACTCACCGCTCGTCGCGCATAACGCGCCGTTCGACTTCGCCTTCATCAGCGCGGAGCTGGAGCGCATCGGCCGCAAGAAGCTGGACAAG
>NZ_JBKQJR010000012.1:0-20203 GCF_052326845.1 Acidocella sp.
GGTCCTCGATCGTCACACCCGGACGGCCGATCCCCACGGCGCGCTCGGCGCTGACACTGCGCACCAGCGAGCCAACCTTGCTGGCGATTTCCTGAGCCGCGGAATCGCTCACCAGACCTTGGGGAGACTGAACCTGATCTTCCATGCTGTTTTCCTTCGAGGACTGAACTTGAGAGTAGACTGAGGATTCGCCTTCCACCAGGGTAGCCGGCACGAATTGCTCGCTCCCAGCCTGCCCGCTCACGCCCAGGCTGTCCAGGGTCGATTCCGAGGTGAAATGGGAGGAAGCGCGCCCTTCCTCCGCCGGAGCGGCCCCAGGCGGGGCCTCCGTGGCGGTAGAGACATCCGCGCGCGGGCCGGCCAGGGGCGTATCGAGCACCAGAATATCGTCATCCAACTCATCGCGAGGCTGGGAGGCGCGTTCATTCTCCTCCTCGGTCAGAATCCGGCGGATGGAGGCCAGAATTTCCTCCATGGATGGTTCCGCCGCGCTGGCGGGGCCAGAATTATTGGAAATGCCGTTACCTTCGCTCATCGTCTCATCCTTCTAGAGGGATTCCACCGGAAGCGGAACCACTCTGATTTATGGTTCGTGAGCAATTTCCTCAGCTCGCCCGAAACTCGCGCTTCGAACAAGCTGACATTGCCCCCTTAAGGCGCGGCCGAGCCGGCCGGCCCATCTGTAATCGGCGGGGCCGGGCTGGCCGCCAGCAAAGCCCCGTTGGGCGTCACGCCCGCCTCCTGATCAGCCGCCTCTCCAGTACCGAAACCGGCATAGTGCACGGCGTCATAATATTTCAGGTCGTCATATTCCTGCACCGGCAGGTTCAAGTCGCGCGCCGTGAGCCGGCCGGCAGCCGCGGCCACGGCGTAGGAATTGTTCACCAGCGTAGCGATATTCTGTACCTGTTGCACCTGCGCGTTCAAGACCAATTGTTGGGCGTTCAGCACGTCGAGCGTGGTGCGCGTGCCTACCAGCTGTTCGCGCTCCGTGCCGTCAAGGGCGATGGCATCGGCCTTGATCGCGACATTGGTCGAGACGATGGCGGCGCGGGTGGAGATGATCGTCTCCCAGGCCTGCCCCGCCTGCTGGTAGGCGGTGCGCTGCGCGTCCAAAATGGCGGCGAAGCTCTGCTGCTCCTTGGCACGGGCGGCGCGGATGGCAGCATATTCCTGACCACCCTGGTACAGCGGCACGGTAAGCTGTGCGCTCACCTCGCCGCCATTCTCCTTGACGCCGATGCCGGACGAACCCTGCTGGTTATAGGCCGTCGCCTGGAAATCGATCTGCGGCATCAACGCCGAGAATGCCACATCCACCGCGTCCTTGTTCGCGGCATCGGTGAATTCCGCGGCAATGACGTTGGGGTTGTTGGCCAGCGCGGCCTTGGCGGCCTCGTCCTTGGATGTCACCGGCGGCAGCAACGGCTGCGGCGGCGCCAGGTTATCGGCCGGGTAGTCGCCCACCAACTGGCGGAAATTCTCCCGCGCGATCTGCAGGTTGCCCTGCGCCACCTCGACCTGCTCGCTGGCCTGGGCCAGCGAGGCCTGGGCCTGCGCCACCGAGGTGAGCGTGATCTCGCCGACGTTGAACTGCGCCTGCGTATCCCGCAACTGCTGCAACAGCACCTGCTCGTTGCTCTTCTGCAGTGCCAGCAGCTGCGTGTCGGTGATCACGGTGACATAGGCGTTCACGACATTGAGGAACACGGTCTGCTCAGCCGCGAGAAGCTGCGCCCGCGCCGCGAACACCTGGTTCTTCGCCTCGCGCAGAGACGCAATGGTCTTGCCGCCCTTGTAGATGGGCTGGTCCAGCGTCACCTGGCTGTCGAGCGAGTTGCGGCTTTCGGCGTATTTAGTGGAGCCCTCGCCCGCACCTCCCTGGTACGGGGCATTGTATTGGACCCATTCATTTCCAGAGGTCCGGCCAACGGTGGAGGTAACCTGCACGGTCGGCCGCCAGCCGGAGAGCGCGGTGGGCACCTGCTCGTCGGTCTGGCGCAAAGCCGCGCGCTGCTCCTGCAGCGTGGCGTTGTTGTTGTACGCCTCCACCAGCGCTTCGGTCAGGGTCGCTGGCGAGTCGGCGAAGGCCGGCCGGAGCGACGGCATGAATGCGCCCGCCAGCGCCACGCCGGCGAGCAGCGCCGCGCGCCTAGGCAAAATGCCCCGCCCTTGCATGCTCAAAAGGCGAAGACCGGCGCGGGGCGAAACTGCGGCAGCAGCCGGGGCGTGCAATCAAACACTTCCACCTCGGCGAAGCCCGCGCCGGACGGTTCCGCGACCGCGGCACGTCCCACCGCGCCCGGGCCTTCAGCATCGGCGAGAATGGCGATGACGCGCCCGCCCGGCGCCAACTGCGCGGCGAACGCCTTGGGTATCTCAGGCACCGCGCCCTCGATGACGATGGCATCGTACGGCCCGCCCGCCGGCCAGCCGGCCAGCAACGGCCCGGTCACCGCCTCAACATTGGCCCCGTATTGCGCCAGCGCGCCGGTGTTCAGCCGGGCCTCTTCCTCCAGCGCCACCACCGCAACCCCGGCAGCGCCAAGAATCGCTGCGAGATAGCCGGCGCCCGCGCCCACGACCAGGACATGCCCCGGGTTCGACTCCAGGGTGAGCTGCGCCAGCCGCGCGGTGGTCATCGGGTTCAGCAAGTAGCGGCCCTGACCCAGAGGAATGTCGGCATCCGCATAGGCAAAGCTGCCCTGCGGGGCAAAAGCCTCGCGCGGCAGGGCGCGCATGGCGCCGGTCACGCGCTTGTCCTGCACATGGTTGGGGCGGATCTGGGTATCCACCATGTTTTCGCGAGCAATGTTCTGGGAAATCAGGTCCGCCATGCTAGCCTTCCATTCGCTATACGCGGCCTATATAGCTGGCCGTCGCGGCACAACTCAACTGCACCATCGCTAAACTGACATCCCGGCGCTTGACCAGCGGCGCCTCCCCGGAGATAAGGGCCCACCATACACCGATGGTCCGGTGGCAGAGTGGTGATGTAGCGGACTGCAAATCCGTGAATGTGGGTTCGATTCCCGCCCGGACCTCCACAATGCCAAGCTTTCTGCGGTTTTTCTGGCAATCCAAGATCAAGTCCCCTAAATTATCTCTCAAAGCAAAAACGAGAACGTGAGCTATTCCGTGGGCTTGAGCGCGACCAGGGCGACCGCATATCCGGCAATTTCGAGCGAATCACCCAGGGCGCTACTAGCGACCGAAATTTAATTGGTTGGCGGTCATGCGCGGCAGTATGCTGTGGCCGATTAAGAATCAGGTGGGTAGAGGGGCAGATGCCGGACAGTCGCGGTCGGCCAGCCCCAGAGAATCCAAGGATTTTAGAAAACCCAGTAAATTTAGTAAATTCAGGTAGTCAAGGAGGGCATATCCAATGGATCCAAACACCAGCCTAACTGACGCGGTGCTCCAGGAAATTGGACAGTCAATCGAGACCGTCGCCGGTTTAACTGAGACCGAATTAAAGAGGAGCGCCGACGAACTAGCGCGTCTTCGGGAAGAAGTGGCTACTGAGACCGTCCGCTTGGCACGTAGCGACCTCTCCTCAATGTCGGTGATTGTCAATGAATTGAGGAGGGCAAGCGCCACTGTCAGAGATAGAAATAAAGATATTACCGATGCGATAGGGGCACTGGTTTCAGCACGAGCTCTAGCGACAGCGAAAATCGCTGAGTTTGAATTGTGTGCGGCTGCATCAGGCACCTCGACACCACTATCCACTTGGTTGCAGACAATCAAATCTTGGCTGGGTCACTTAGTGAATTGGATTTGGACTATTATCCAGACAATGGTCACGCCAAAGGGCTGGTCCATAGCAGGCGGCGTAACCGTTCATGGCCTTGCTAATGCGCAATTAACGATAGAGTTCGGATAGTGATTGCGGCAAAGGCGCTGCCACCCAGGCTCCAAGGTTTCAATCCCTAGTTTTGCGCGGCATGACCCGACGCCGTCGCATATTCCCCGCTCCTCACGCATAACCATTTTCAAATTATTTCGATACCATTCCCAAAGCATTAAATTAGCTCCCTGATCCTCCCGCATAGCCATTTTCAGCTTATCTGGCGTGTGGCGTCGCATTCATCGCTACGCCTGATAAGGAGACCCAATGGGTAGCTTTTTGGAGATCTTTTTGTTGGGGATATGCGTTGCTTGGCTCGGGATAAAGTGCACGGAGTGTAATCGTGACCATTGATGCTGCGGCCTATCGCGCCGATTGGTAACGCCCAGGACGGCCTACGGTCCGGGCCGGTACCCGTTCCACCCGATACCGGAAAACCGCCTGGCGGCGTTACCAATCAATCGTCTAGCCGTGTCCGCCGTCTAATCGGGGGTATAGGTGCGCCCGAGCGGTCGCCATGGGTCAAACCACGAGTCGCCTGAATCGTAACGATTTATTCCAGCGTGATATCAAGCGCTTAGGCGCCAAGCTCGGCGGACGGTCCGCTGGCGGAAGAGGTGGGATTCGAACCCACGGTGGGCGTAAACCCACGGCGGTTTTCAAGACCGCTGCCTTAAACCACTCGGCCACCCTTCCGTGTGGGCTGTATCCTTTCCCGCACCTGCCTTACGAGGTCAAGCGCACGCCGAGCCGGCCGGCGAGGTCCTGGATGAACGGCCACGCCACGCGCCCCGAGCGCCCGCCGCGCGTGACCGACCACTCCACCGCGGCGGCATGCAACTCTTCCGTGCCGATTGGCAGGTTGTAGGCCTGGGCATAGCCCTCGACCATGGCGAAGAACACGTCTTGCCCGCTGTTGTGAAAGCCTAGCCAGAGGCCAAAACGGTCGGAGAGCGAGACCTTTTCCTCGATCGCCTCGCCCGGATTGATGGCGGTGGAGCGTTCGTTCTCGATCATGTCGCGTGGCATCAGATGCCGGCGGTTCGAGGTCGCGTAGAACAGCACGTTTTCCGGCCGGCCCTCGATGCCGCCGTCCAGCACCGATTTCAGCGCCTTGTAATCGGCATCCTCGCGCTCAAAGGAGAGGTCGTCGCACAGAATCACGCAGCGGCGCAGCCCGCCCCGCAGCAGGTTCAGCAGCTCCGGCAAGGTGCGGATATCCTCGCGGTGGATCTCCACCAGCGCCAGCGCGCCGGACGATTCGCGGTTCACCTCGGCATGCGCCGCCTTCACCAGCGAGGACTTGCCCATGCCCCGCGCCCCCCAGAGCATGGCGTTGTTGGCTGGCAGCCCGGCGGCGAAGCGGCGGGTGTTCTCCAGCAATATCGCCTTCTGCTGCTCTATGCCCTGCAGCAGCCCGATGTTCACCCGCGCCACGCGCAGCACCGGCGCCAGCGCGCCGCGCTCCGGGTGCCACACAAAGGCGTCCGCCCCGGCCAGATCCGGCATGGCGGGCGGCCTTGGTGCCAGGCGCTCCAGCGCCTCGGCGATCCGGCGGAGCAAAGTCTCGTCCATTCTAGGCTTCCCCTGTTGACTGCATCGCCGCGCAACCTATGGTCCGCCGCACTTCCCGGCAACCACGGAGCCCAAATGTTCATCACCCCAGCCTACGCGCAAACCGCCGCCGCCGCCGGCGCCTCCACCTTCGTCACCATCGTGCAGTGGGCGCCCATCCTCCTCATGGCGGCGGTGTTCTACTTCCTGCTCATCATGCCACAGCAAAAGCAGCAGAAGCAGCTCAAGGCCCAGCTCGCCACGCTCAAGCGCGGGGACAAGGTGGTCACCTCCGGCGGCATCGTCGGCACGGTGAAGAAGGCGGCCGAGGGCGCCGCGGAGATCGATGTGGAAATCGCCCCGAACGTGACGGTGAGCATCGTTCGCTCCACCATCAGCAGCGTCGTCGCCGCCAAGGCCTGAACCAAATTGATGAGCGTCCACCAGTCCGGTGGACGCTTTTTTCTAGAACCGCCGCGCGGTGGTGTAGCGCGCCACGTCGATCAGCGCCGTACGCATCTCGCTCTCGGGGAAGCCGTCCAGCGCGGCGCAGGCGGAGTCGATGAACTGTTCAGCCCGGGCGATGGTCCGCGCCGTGGCGTCGTACTTCCTGATCAGCTCCAGCGCCGCCGGCAGGTCGGCCTCGGTCTGCTCGCCCTGCTCGATGGTCCGCATCCAGAAGGCCTGTTCCTCGCCCTGCGCCGCGGCGATCGCCACCAGCACCGGATAGGTCAGCTTGCCCTCGCGGAAATCGTCGCCCACCGTCTTGCCCAGTTCGGCCTGCACGGCGGAGTAGTCCAGTGCGTCGTCGACCAGTTGGAAGGCCATGCCCAGATCCATGCCGAAGCGGTACAGCGCCGCGCATTGCTCGGCGGGGCAGTCGGCAATCACCCCGCCCACTTCGCAGGCGGCGGCGAACAGCGCGGCGGTCTTGCCGCGGATCACCTCGAAATACTTCTCCTCGGTGGTGGAGAGGTCGTTCTGTGTGGTCAGCTGCAGCACCTCGCCCTCGGCGATGGTGGCGGACGCGCTGCACAGGATGCGCAGCACCTCAAGCGAACCGTCCTCGACCATCAGCTGGAAGGCGCGGGCAAAGAGGAAATCCCCCACCAGCACCGAGGCCTTGTTGCCGAACACGGCGTTGGCGCTGGCAAACCCCCGGCGCAGCGTGGATTCGTCCACCACGTCGTCATGCAGCAGCGTGGCGGTGTGGATGAACTCAACGCAGGCGGCGAGGCTGATCTGGCGCTCGCCCTCGTAACCGCAGAGCTTGGCCGTGGCGAGGGTAAGCAGCGGCCGCAGGCGCTTGCCGCCCGCCGCGACGAGATGCGCCGCCAGCTGCGGGATCAGGGCCACGGGACTCTCCATCCGAGCCAGGATGGCCTGGTTGGTGGCTTGCATTTCTGGCGCCAGCAGCGCCGTCAGCCGTCCCAGAGCATCGTTTGTCACCGGCGTCGAACCATCCAATTTTTAGCGCCCTAAACTGTATCGCGAATTTGAGATACCACCATATCCAGCCGGTTTTAAGAGAGGTCAAGTTTACAGGTATGGACGAAATCAGCACAGGAGGGTTGCTCGGCGGACGCCTCGTCTACCGTCAGTTGCGCGGCGGGCACCGCAGCGGCTTTGAGCCTGTGCTGCTTGCCGCCACCGTGCCGGCGCGGCCCGGAGAGCGTGTGCTGGAGGCCGGAACCGGCGCCGGCGCAGCCCTGCTATGTTTGGGTGCGCGTGTGCCAGGGGTCACCGGCATCGGCGTGGAGCGCGACCCGGCATTGGCCAGCCTCGCCAGTGAGAATTTCGTGGCGAACAAGTTTCACCAAATCTCCGCAATCCAGGCGGATGCCACCGCCCTGCCCTTCGCCCCGGATAGTTTCCACCACGTTCTGGCCAACCCGCCCTGGTTCGGGACGCGCAACACGCCTTCGCCAGATTCCCGGCGGGCCTTGGCGCACCGGGCCGAGGCCGGGCTGCTGCGAGGCTGGATCGCGGAGCTGGCGCGGGTGCTGCGCGGCAGGGGCAGTATCGGCCTGATCCTGCCTGCTTCCAGCTTCGCCGAGGCCGCCGCCTCGCTGAGAGCGCAGCATTGCGGCGGCATCACCCTCATCCCGCTCTGGCCGCGCGTCGGCATGGCGGCGAAGATGATCATCCTTACCGCCCGAAAACACAGCAAAGGCCCGGATGCGGTGCACCCGGGCCTTATTCTGCACGACGAGACCGGCATCACCCCCGCGGCCGAGGCGGTGCTGCGCGGCGGAGTGGGGCTTGTTTAGTCGATCAGCGACGTCTCGAAGACCGCGTAGTTCTGACCATTCTGGTCCTGCCCGCGCACAGGCATGTCGGGCCGGTGATTGATCCCCGAATAATGGGCAATCAGCGACCGGCGCTCCATACCCGGTACGTTCGGATCGGAACCACGATGGATCAGCCGCCCATGCCAGATGAGTACATCGCCGCGCTTGGCCAGGAACTTCACCGGCTTTCGGTCCCAGGTGGCGACTTCATAATCAATCGCCGGGTTCACGAACCGCTCCGCGTATCTTTCCCAATGATTATATCCAGTCTTGGGCTCACGGCGCGTCAACTCTTCAGGGGTAAGGAACTTACGGACCTTCTCACCGCGCATCAGCGGCCAGCGGTGGGAGCCCGGAACATACTCAAATGGGCCAGAATCCGGATGAATGTCACCCAGGGCAATCCAGACCGCAGCATACCACGAATTGACGAAAGACGGATTGAGGTAATCATCCTGGTGCCAGCCGCGTTGTGAACTGAGCCAGCCGGTGAGGCAAAGATGGAGCATCATTGGCTCACCTATGACCTCCTGCAACTTTTCCATCAGGGGCGGGTAGAGTGCGAGATCGCGCATTTCCGGAATGTGCATATAAGGTGTAGCGATCAGCCAGCCCGGCGGCTTGCCCAACGCCTCGCGGCGGCGGATATAGGCTTCAGTCACCTCATCAGGGATGAAGCCCCGCAGCATCACCACACCATCGCGGCGCCACTCCCGCTGGGCGGGTGTCAGCTTCGACTCGTCGACGACACGATGGTCGATATACGGGATGTCCTCATCCGACGGGACTTCCGAGAAATCGGCATACTGTATGGCGGGCGGCACGGGCGTGGCGGTACTTTGCTGGCGGCTGAACAAACGCGAAATCGAATCAAAAATACCCATGAACCCCATCCTGAAGGCTTAATTCCGGTTAATTTATAGACCAGAACCATTTCGTTCTCCAGGGCAAGCCGCGCAGCTTGACCATACCCACTTTTATCCCGATAGCTTCGCGCAATGCACGCAAGCCAAGACGTTCCCCGGGCAAAGCTGGAATCGCTGGAAGTGGGGCGTTTCCTCGCCGCCAGCCTCGTCATGTTCTCGCATCTCCCCTGGCTTACCCATGCCTTCGCAGCCAACCCAAAGGAGGCGGTGTTTGGCGGCTGGGAACTGCCTGGTCCCTTCGCCGTGCAGTATTTCTTCACGCTCAGCGGCTTCGTCATGATCACGGCGCACCATCAGGATTTCGGCCAGGCGAAAGTCTGTCTGCGCTTCTGGTGGCGGCGGGCCTGCCGCATCTACCCCATGTACTGGCTGTCGCTGCTGGCCACGCTGCTATGCTTGGCAACGCCGCCCGCCACGCACACACTCATCAAGCTGGTCGCCCTGGCCCCCATTCACACAGTGAATCCAGTGTTCCCGGCTTGGTCTCTGCATGTGGAAATAGCATTCTACGTGATTTTCGGCCTTTGCCTGCTGCCCTGGATTGGCAAGCCGCTGCTGGCGCTGTGGGTGGCGACTGTGCTGGCCCTGTGCTGGGAGCCGGGGCTGCAGAGCGGAATCGTGCCGATGCTGTTGCAAAGCCATGCGGCGCTGTTCATCTTCGGCACCAACTATACCTTCTTTCATGTGCAATTCTTCAGCGGGCTGCTGGCCGGCTGGCTATACAAAAACCGCCCGCCCGGACCACGCGCCGCCTGGGCACTGCTGCTGGCCGGACTGGCCACGCTGCTGACCTGCCTGCCCGGGCTGCGTTGGGGCGATGACTACTTCACCCCATCCCTCGCACCGAGTCTGGCCTTCGGCTTCGGCGCCGTGCTCCTGGCCCTGGCCGCGCTGGAGCGGGCCGGGACGTTCCGGCTCGGCGCCGTGGCGCGGCGGCTCGGGATCATCTCCTACCCCTTATATATAATCCACAGTAGCTGCATGCTGGCGTTCGTCACCCTGGCCGGACCAAAACTCGCCGCCGCCGGCTTCCGTGTCGGGCTTGCCGGACAATATGCGATCCTGGTCGGCGCCGCCCTGGCGATCTACGCCATCTGCACCGCCGCCGCGTTTCTCATCGACCAGCCCCTGCAGCGCCTGCTGCGCCGCCTTCCCGTCTGAGACCGATTCGCTCCGTCGGGGCGGCTTGACGCCCTGCCTGGCCCGCCCCATCTTGTGAACATAAAGTGAACATAATTTCCGCCCCTGGCGATGACTCGAGGCAAGCCGCGGCGTTAAAAAAAATCTTCACAACCTCGATGTAGTAGCGATTGCGTGACGCCCTGACTATATGTTGTTATGTCCCTCGCTTTAGAAACTGGGAGCCAGCAGATGAACATGATGACTAAACCAGAGGCTGCGCTGCTCAATGAAGACATCGTGCAGATGCGCGGCCGCCATCCGGTGCAGGTCGACCGGTCCCGTGATGCGCTGCTGACGGATTTTGGCCGCGCCACGCTCGACGACCGTTATCTGCTGCCCGGCGAGGGCTACCAGGATCTCTTCGCCCGCGTTGCCTCCTATTATGGCGACGATGCCGCGCACGCCCAGCGCCTGTACGATTACATCTCCAAGATGTGGTTCATGCCGGCCACGCCCGTGCTCTCCAATGGCGGCACGGATCGCGGCCTGCCCATCTCCTGCTTCCTGAACGAGGCCACCGACAGCCTGGACGGCATTGTCGGGCTGTGGAACGAGAATGTCTGGCTCGCCTCCAAGGGTGGCGGCATCGGCTCCTACTGGGGCAATCTGCGTTCCATCGGCGAGAAGGTCGGCCAAAACGGCAAGACCTCCGGCATCATCCCCTTCATCCGCGTGATGGACAGCCTCACCCTCGCCATCTCCCAGGGCAGCCTACGCCGCGGCTCGGCGGCGGTGTACCTGCCGGTCTGGCATCCCGAGATCGAGGAATTCGTCGACATGCGCCGCCCCACCGGCGGCGACCCCAACCGCAAGGCGCTCAACCTGCACCACGGCGTGCTGCTCTCCGACGAGTTCATGCGCGCGGTGGAAGCGGACGAGATGTGGGTCCTGAAATCGCCCAAGGACGGCAGCCATGTGCGTTCCGTCTCAGCGCGCGCGCTGTGGATCCGCATCCTCACCACCCGCATCGAGCAGGGCGAGCCGTACCTCATCTTCTCCGACCACGTGAACAACGCCCGCCCCGAGCAGCACAAGCTGGCCGGGCTGGAGGTGAAGACCTCCAATCTCTGCGCCGAGATCACCCTGCCCACCGGTATCGACCAGTACGGCAAGCAGCGCACCGCGGTGTGCTGCCTCTCCTCGCTGAACCTGGAGACCTGGTTCGAGTGGCACAAGGATGAACATTTCATCGAGGACGTGATGCGCTTCCTCGACAACGTGCTGCAGGACTTCATCAACAAGGCGCCGGACTCCATGGAGCGCGCCAAATACGCCGCCTATCGCGAGCGTTCCGTGGGCTTGGGCGTGATGGGCTTCCATTCCTTCCTGCAGGACCAGAATGTGCCGCTCGAGAGCGTGATGGCCAAGGTGTGGAACACCAAGATGTTCAAGCACATCCGGGCCGGGGCGGACGCCGCTTCGAAGAAGCTGGCGCAAGAGCGCGGCGCCTGCCCCGATGCCGCCGATTACGGCATCATGGAGCGCTTCAGCCACAAGATCGCCATCGCCCAGACGGCGTCGATCTCCATCATCACCGGCAACACCTCGCCGGGCATCGAGCCGATCGCGGCCAATGTGTTCCTGCAGAAGACGCTCTCCGGCAGCTTCTCCGTGCGCAACCGGCCGCTGCAGAAAGTGCTGGCGAAATACGGCAAGGATGACGAGGAGACGTGGTCCTCCATCACCACCACCAAGGGCTCGGTGCAGCATCTGGACTTCCTGACCCAGCACGAGAAGGACGTGTACAAGACCGCCTTCGAGCTGGATCAGCGCTGGATCATCGAGCATGCGGCCGACCGCGCGCCCTATATCTGCCAGAGCCAGTCGATCAACCTCTTCCTGCCGGCCAATGTGAATAAGCGGGACCTGCACCAGATCCACTATCAGGCCTGGAAGAAGGGCGTGAAGTCACTGTATTATTGCCGTTCGCTCTCCATCCAGCGCGCGGACAACGTCTCCGAGAAGAGGGAGAAGGCGTCCATGCTCACCCCCGCGGTGGCAAACGATGCGGACAACCCCCTGCCGATGGCGGCCAGCAGCAGCAATTACGAAGAATGCCTGGCATGTCAGTAATGAGCTTGCCGGTGCCGATTACTCCCGACACTTGGGAACAGCACGTTCAATTGACTGAGTCGTACATTGAGGAATACGAAGAGCGTATATCTCGTTCTGACGACTTAGCTTTAATCGGACGGGTTCGGCTGAAAATAGCACGGTTCGAAAGGTTTATTTGGCATCTGACCAGAGTCTACGGCCAGTAAGCCAGGGCTTCGCCCCTGCACCCCACCAGGGCTCCGCCCTGGATCCGCTGGGGCCTGAGGCCCCAGACCCCCATTAGTTTTAGATCGGGGCAACAACATGGCCCAGACTTTGAAAGCCTTTCTCATGAGTGGACAAATCACCAACCCTGGCGCTACCGCAGGGGAGCAGAAATTCGACCTGCTGACCGAGAACCCGGTCTACAAGCCGTTTCGCTACCCCTGGGCATACGAGGCGTGGCTGACCCAGCAGCGCGTGCATTGGCTGCCCGAGGAAGTGCCGCTGGCCGATGATGTGAAGGACTGGCACAAGAACCTGACCGAGGCCGAGCACAACCTGCTCACCCAGATCTTCCGCTTCTTCACCCAGGCGGATGTCGAGGTGAACAACTGCTACATGAAGCAGTATTCCCGCGTGTTCAAACCGACTGAAGTGCTGATGATGCTGTCGGCCTTCTCGAACATCGAGACCGTCCATATCGCTGCCTACTCGCATCTGCTCGACACGGTGGGCATGCCGGAGGTGGAGTACACCGCTTTCCTTAAGTATAAGGAAATGAAGGACAAATACGACTACATGCACGGGTTCTCGATGGATAATAAGCACGAGATCGCCAAGACGCTCGCCGCCTTCGGTGCCTTCACCGAGGGGCTGCAGCTCTTCGCCTCCTTTGCCATCCTGCTGAACTTCCCGCGCTTCAACAAGATGAAGGGCATGGGCCAGATCATCACTTGGTCGGTGCGCGACGAGTCCCTGCACTGCGAGTCGATCATCAAGCTGTTCCGCACCTTCGTGGGCGAGAATCCGGAGATCTGGACCGAAGAGCTCCGCCGCGACATTTACCTCACCTGCGCCACCATCGTCGATCACGAGGACGCGTTCATCAACCTCGCCTTCGAGCTTGGCCCTGTGGAAGGCCTCACCGCCGATGAGGTGAAGCGCTACATCCGCTACATCGCCGACCGGCGCCTCGCCCAGCTTGGGCTGAACGCGCTCTTCCATGTCGAGAAGAATCCGCTTCCCTGGCTGGACGAGATGCTGAATGCGGTCGAGCACGCGAACTTCTTTGAGAACCGCTCCACCGAGTACAGCAAGGCCTCCACAACGGGCAGCTGGGAAGAAGCCTTCGCCGATTTCGATAACGGCGAGCCTCTGTCCTCCATCTCCGCCTGATGCCCCGTCAGCAAAGCTCTACCTATGGTAGAGCTTTTCTGTGTCAGCGGGTTGGTCCTAATATCGGGCCTAGCTAAGAAAATTTTGCATTATTTGTTGACAAACGACCTGTTCATTACCTTCAAATCCATGCAATACAACCGGAAAGCGATTATCGCCGCTCCGGGTTTAGACTAGACTGTATGATGAAATGCCAGGCGTGACAGACTCAGAAGACGATTCAGACCTCTCGGCCCGCGGACAAAGTGCTGCACCACGTTATAGCCGCCGCCTTTCGGACAAGATCCTGATTGCCTTCCACCATGCCTGCGACCAGGGCGATTACGAAATCGCCGAGCAGTTGCTGCGCATTCTGGAGACCATGCTGACCCGCCGGACCGTGCCGCCCGACGCCAACCGCCGCAAGAGCATCGAGAGCCTGGTGGCGGCGCATGAGCGCCTGTGGCACCTGCGCCACCCGGAAAGGCAGTACGGCTGAGCGGTTCAGCTCGCCACGTATTTCTGGAACATCTCGTCACCATCGACGTGGAATTCCATTCCGGCCCACTGGTTATACTGGTCATACCACAAGCTTAAGTGCAGCTTGCCGGTGATGTCGAAGCGCTGCGCCAGCAGCTTCCCGTCCTCGGCCGTTGGCAGGTAGTTCCAACCCGGCGAGTTGACGATGGCAGGGTAATGCCGCCCGGTCTCCACGTTCAGGATCATCGCGTTCAGCATCGCCTTGTTCCAATAGGTCATCGGCAGCATCGGCGGCTGATCGGTATAGTTATAGTTGCCGGCCTTGGTGCTCTGTATGGCGTAGCCGCCCTGAATCGGCTGTGCATGCACCTCCAGCGGCGTGCCGTTGTGGTTGACATGGCTGTCCAGGGTCTGGAACGCACCGCCGGCCCAGCACTCCACCGCCTGGGCCGTGTAGCTGAACACCGAGATCCCGGCCAGTGTAACGGCCAGCGCAACATTGATCTCCACCCGCAAGTCATCGCCGCTGCGGGTGAACGAGACATGATGCTCGCCGATTGGAGAGCCGTTGCGCAGGACCTTGAACGCGATCTCGCCACTTGGCGGCACAGGCAGATCATCCGCGCAAGCCGGGCTCGCCAGCGCCATTGCCCCGGCCCCGGCCAAAAATCGCCGTCTGTCCATCACCAAGCCCTCCCTTCGCCTGTTCCGTTACATTCGTGGCCGCAGATAGGGGCGACACGCGCCGCGCGCCATGGCACTATAATGGCATGCACCAGCTGATTCTACTCCGTCACGCCAAAGCCGAACCGCAGGGCAGCGCCGCAGACCATGAACGCAAGCTCACCGATGCCGGGCGCGAGGCCGCCGGCAAGATCGGCCGGGCCATGCGCAAGGCGGGGCTCGCGCCGGACGTTGTGCTGGTCTCCACCGCCACCCGCACGCAGCAGACGCTGGAGGCGCTGGAGGAAGCGAATGTTTGGGATGAATGGCCGAACATCGATTCCCTCCCCCAGCTTTACATGGCTACCTCCGGCCAACTGCGGGACGTGCTTCAGGGCCTGTCCGAGAGCGTGCGCAGCGCGCTCCTCATCGGCCACAACCCAGGCCTGCACGAACTGGCCCTCAGCTTGGCCGGCCCGGTGCGCTCCCGCCCGGAACTGAAGCGCATCGAGGACGGCTTCCCCACATCGGCAATGGCTGAATTCCTTGTTGCGACGCCGTGGCGGCGCCTCGCCCCCGGAGGCACGGCATTGCAGCGCTTCATCGTTCCAAAGGACCTCGCCTAGGCCATTCCGCATGGCTGCGCCGCCCTTTGCGCCTTCCCCGCAGCTTTACAGGGGGCGGAGGATTTAATAACGCTCTTTGTGTCTCCCGGGCCAGGAAAGCAGTAATCCTGGCATATGATTACCCAAACAGAAGGTGAATCCGCATGGCTCAAACCGCATCCAGCAAGCAGGTCGGCACGGCAACGCTGACCCTCGGCGACAAGACCGCCTCCCTGCCGGTTCTCGGTGGCTCGCTCGGCACCGATTGCGTTGACGTTCGTAAGCTCCAGAGCGAGCTCGGCGTCTTCACGTTCGACCCGAGCTATGGCGCTACTGCTTCCTGTGAAAGCGCGATCACCTATATCGACGGCGATGAAGGCATTCTGCTGCACCGCGGTTACCCGATCGACCAACTGGCCGAGCAGTCGAGCTTCCTGGAAGTCGCCTACCTGCTCCTGAACGGCGAGCTGCCGAAGCAGGACGAACTGACGAAGTTCTCCAACGGCGTGATGCGCCACACCATGCTGCATGAGCAGATCCGCCGCTTCTGGGACGGCTTCCGCCGCGACGCCCACCCGATGGCGATGCTCTGCTCCGTCGTCGGCGCCATGTCCGCCTTCTATCCGGACAGCATCGACATCCACGATCCGAAGCAGCGTGAGATTTCCGCCTTCCGCATGATCGCCAAGATCCCGACGATCACCGCCTGGGCGCACAAGTACAACATCGGCCAGCCCTTCGTGTACCCGCGTAACGACCTCTCCTACGCGGAGAACTTCCTGTATATGTTCCACGCCGTGCCGGCTGAGGATTACAAGCCGAACCCGATCCTCACCCGCGCGATGGACCGCATCTTCATCCTGCATGCGGACCATGAGCAGAACGCCTCCACCTCCACGGTGCGTCTGGCCGGCTCCACCGGCGCCAACCCGTTCGCCTGCATCGCCGCCGGCATCGCCTCGCTCTGGGGCCCCGCGCATGGCGGCGCCAACGAGGCCGTGCTGAAAATGCTGGCCGAGATCGGCCACAAGGATAACATCCCCGAGTTCATCGAGCAGGTGAAGGACAAGAACAGCAACGTGAAGCTGATGGGCTTCGGCCACCGCGTGTACAAGAACTTCGACCCTCGCGCGAAGATCATGCAGAAGACCTGCTACGAGGTGCTGGGCGAACTTGGCATCAAGGACGAGCCGATGCTCGACCTCGCCATGGAACTGGAGCGCATCGCGCTGGAGGACGACTACTTCGTCTCCCGCAAGCTCTACCCGAACGTCGATTTCTATTCGGGCATCATCCTCAAGGCGATGGGCTTCCCCACCCAGATGTTCACGCCGATCTTCGCGCTCGCCCGCACCGTCGGCTGGATCAGCCAGTGGAAGGAAATGATCGAGGATCCCACCAACCGCATCAGCCGTCCGCGCCAGATCTATACCGGCGCGCCGACCCGCGACTACGTGCCGCTCGAGCAGCGCGGCTAATACGCAGGAACTAGACCTGCCAGGGCCAGGGGGCTTCCCCCTGGCCCTTTTTGTTTTTACATCAGCGCATGAAAGCCCCGCCCCCCGGCCCCTGGCGCAATCTCATCGCCGGCCTGATCTACATGATCATCATCATGGCGCTGGCCACATGCGCCTATATGCTGACCGGCTGGAACCTGAGCGACGCGTTCTATTTCGTCGTCATCACCGTCTTCACCGTCGGCTACGATGAGGTGCACCCCATCGTCTCGCCGGAGATGCGGGCACTGACCATAGGCACCATCGTGCTCGGCTGCATCGGCGTCATCTTCCTCACCGGTGCGATGGTGCAGCTCTTCACCTATACGCAAATTCAGCAAATGCTGGGACACAAACGGATGATAGCGCAAATCAAAAAGATGACCGGACATGTGATCATCTGCGGCTATGGCCGGATCGGCGCAGCCCTGGCGGAGGCGCTGCAGGCCGGTGGCGCCGAAGTCGTGATCGTCGATCTCGACGAGGCCCGGCTGGCGCAGGCTTCGGCACAGGGTTTCACCACCTGGCTGGGCGATGCGACGACCGAGGAGGTGTTGGAGGAAGTCGGTGTGCACCGGGCGCGGGCTTTGGCCACCGTGGTGCCGAACGACGCCGTGAACGTGTTCATCACCCTCACCGCGCGGAGCCTGAACAATCAGCTGGAAATCATCGCCCGCGGCGTGTCACCCAGTACGAAGGCCAAACTGCTGCACGCCGGGGCGAGTTCCGTAGTCATGCCCACGCATATCGGCGCCGAGCGAATGGCCCAGTTGATCCTGTACCCCCGCACCTCGAGCATCACCGAGGGTACGCAGCACATGCAGGCCCTTGCCGCCGGGTTGCACGGGCTGGGGCTGAGTCTGGAAGTGGTGGGGGTGCCGCCGGACAGCAGGTTCGTAGGGGCGACAATCGAGGCCGCTGAACGCGATACCAACGGCACCATGTTCGTCATTGCCATCAACCGCAAGAATGGCGAGACCCTGACGCGCCCCGAGCCATCCACCGTGATTGAAGCCGGCGACGGGGTGGTGTTGATCACCCGCTCCAGCCGCAACACACCGAAAGTCAGCTAGCGCCTCAGGCTGCGCACCGCCGAAACGCATAGTTGCATAATGGCGGACCTGAAGCGTGGAGCGCCAAGCGCGACCCCATTGTAATCCCGCCCCTTGAATCGAAAAAAGCCGATCTATATATCGTGCATCAACGATGCAAATAGCACCTCCCCTTAACGTTGACGACGCGCTGAAAGCGCTCGCCAACCCGGTGCGGCGGAAAATTCTGTCCGGGCTGAAGGACCCGGCGCGGCATTTCCCCGGCCAGGAACACCCCTATGCGTTCGGCGTCTGCGCCCAGCGCATCGAGGCTGTTTGCGGCCTGTCGCAATCCACCGTCTCGGCGCATCTGGCCGTGCTGCATCAGGCCGGGCTACTGACCAGCCACAAGATCGGCCAGTGGGTGTTCTACCAGCGCGACGAGGCGGCCATCGCCGCTTTTCTGAATTATCTAGGTCAAAACCTCTAGGAGTTTTCCATGCCCACCCTGTTCGACCCCATCCAGATCGGCGACCTCACCCTGCCAAACCGCATCATCATGGCGCCCCTCACCCGCTGCCGCGCCAGCGCCGGCCGCGTGCCCAACGCCATGATGGCCGAGTATTACGCGCAACGCGCCGCGGCCGGGCTTATCATCTCGGAGGCCACCGCCGTCACCCCCATGGGCGTGGGCTACCCCGACACCCCCGGCCTGTGGAGCCAGGAACAGGTGGACGGCTGGAAGCTCGTCACCAGCGCCGTGCACAAGGCTGGCGGACGCATCTTCGCCCAGCTCTGGCATGTCGGCCGCATCTCCGCCCCGCTTTATCTCAATGGCGAGCTGCCGGTGAGCGCCTCCGCCATCGCCGCCCAGGGCCATGTCAGTCTGGTTCGCCCGCAACAGGAGTTCGTTACCCCCCGCGCCCTGGAACTCTCCGAGATTCCGGGCGTCATCGAGGCCTATCGCAAGGCGGCGATGAACGCGCAGATGGCCGGGTTCGACGGTGTGGAGATACACGCCGCCAATGGCTACCTGCTCGACCAGTTCCTGCAGGACTCCACCAACAAGCGCACCGATGAGTATGGCGGCCCGGTCCAGAACCGCGCCCGGCTGCTGCTGGAGGTGACGGACGCCGCCGCCTCCGTCTGGGGCCCGGAATTGGTGGGCGTGCACCTCGCCCCACGCGGGGATGCCCACTCCATGGGCGATTCCAACCCGCTCGCCACCTTCTCCTACGTGGCGCGGGAGCTGGGCGAGCGCGGCATCGCCTTCATCTGCACCCGCGAGCACAAGAGCGAGGACTGGATCACCCCGCAGCTGAAGAAGGCGTTCGGCGGGATTGTCATCGCCAACGAGAACTTCACCCTCGAATCGGCGCAGCAGGTGCTGGATGCCGGCGAGGCGGATGCCGTCGCCTGGGGCAAGGCCTTCATCGCCAACCCGGACCTGATCACCCGCCTGGCCAAGAAGGCGCGGCTGAACGAGCTGGACACCGCGACCATGTATGGCTCCGGCCCGAAGGGCTATATCGACTATCCGTCTCTGGAGGCCGTGGAGGCCTGAAGCCCCCTGGCCGAACAGCATTTTCGGTAAAATTTTTAGCCCCCAGGCGCTCGGAATGGCGTCTGGGGGCGCTTCCATGCACGCCATGCCATGGCGCTTGGCCGCCTAGGTTGGTATAGACCGCTTCCATTAAATTTCCGAAGGTACCCGATCCATGGCCCGGCGTCGCCAGCTCTATGAAGGCAAAGCAAAAATCCTGTTCGAGGGCCCCGAGCCCGGCACCCTCGTGCAGTACTTCAAGGATGACGCAACCGCGTTCAATGCCCAGAAGAAGGGCACGATCACCGGGAAGGGCGTGCTGAACAACCGCATCAGCGAGTTCCTGATGACGAAGCTGGGCGAGATCAACATCCCCACGCACTTCATCCGCCGCCTGAACATGCGCGAGCAGCTCATTAAGGAAGTCGAGATCATCCCGATCGAGGTGGTGGTCCGCAACATCGCCGCCGGCAGCATCGCACAGCGCCTGGGCATCCCCGAGGGCACCCGCCTGCCGCGCTCGATCGTGGAGTATTACTACAAGAACGACCAGCTGGGCGACCCGATGGTGGCTGAAGAGCACATCACCGCCTTCGGCTGGGCCACCCCGCCGGACATGGACGATATCGTCCACCTCACCCTGCGGATCAACGACTTCCTCACCGGCCTGTTCCTGGGCGTCGGCATCACCCTGGTGGACTTCAAGCTGGAATTCGGCCGTCTGTACGAGAACGAGGAGATGCGCATCATCCTGGCCGACGAGATCAGCCCGGATAATTGCCGCCTCTGGGACGTGAAGACCAGCGAGAAGATGGACAAGGACCGCTTCCGCCGCGACCTCGGCAAGATCGAGGAAGCCTACCAGGAAGTCGCCCGCCGCCTTGGCATCCTGCCCGAAGCCGGCGCGCGCGACATGAAGGGCCCGGAGACGATGCAGTAACGCGCCCCCCGGCGCGTCATTGCGAGCCTCAGCGAAGAAATCCATCTTTTAGAAAGAAAGCCATGAAAGCCATCGTCACCGTCATGCTGAAGAACGGCGTGCTGGACCCTCAGGGCAAAGCCATCGGCCATGCACTGCACAATCTCGGCTTCCCCCAGGTGGGCGAGGTGCGCATGGGCAAGATCATCGAGCTGGAGCTGTCCGAGACCGACGCCGACGCCGACGCCGCCA
>NZ_JBKQJR010000013.1:0-9856 GCF_052326845.1 Acidocella sp.
GCGAGCAATCTCATGTGTTTATGTCGAACCGCCCGGTTCAACCTAAACACATATTGCTCTAGGCGTGCAGCCCCGGCGCCTCATGCCCCGTGCGCGCCACGTATTCGGTGTAACCGCCATCATAGTAGTGGATGCCCTCCGGCGTCAGCTCCAGCACCCGGTTGGAGAGGGCGGCGAGGAAATGCCGGTCATGCGAGACAAACAGCATGGTGCCCTCGTAGTTGGAGAGCGCGGTGATGAGCATCTCCTTCGTTGCCAGGTCCAGATGGTTGGTCGGTTCGTCCAGCACCAGGAAATTCGGCGGGTCGAACAGCATCAGCGCCATCACCAGCCGCGCCTTCTCGCCGCCCGAGAGCACGTGGCAGCGTTTCTCAACCTCGTCGCCGGAGAAGCCGAAGGCCCCTGCCAAAGCGCGCAAGGAGCCTTGGCCCGCATGCGGGAAGGCAGCGTCCAGCGTCTCGAACACGGTGCTGTCGCCGTCCAGCAAATCCATGGCATGCTGGGCGAAATAGCCCATTTTCACGCTGCCACCCAGCGTCACAGTGCCCGCATCCGGCGCTGTCGTGCCCGTCACCAGCTTCAGCAGCGTGGACTTTCCGGCGCCATTCACGCCCAGCACGCAGCAGCGTTCCTTGCGCCGCACCAGCAAATCCAGCCCCTCATAGATCGCCCGGTTGCCGTAGCGTTTGTGCACGCCGCGCAGGTTGGCCACATCGTCGCCCGAGCGCGGCGCCGGGCGGAAATCGAAGGCCACCGTCTGGCGGCGTTTGGGCGGCTCCACGCGGTCGATCTTCTCCAGCTTCTTCACCCGGCTCTGCACCTGGGCGGCGTGGGAGGCGCGCGCCTTGAAGCGCTCGATGAAGGCGACTTCCTTCGCCAGCATCGCCTGCTGCCGCTCGAACTGCGCCTGCTGCTGTTTCTCGTTCAAGGCGCTCTGCCTGGCGTAGAATTCATAGTCGCCGGAAAAGCTCGTGAGATTGCCGCCATCGATCTCGATGACCTTATTGATGACGCGGTTCATGAATTCGCGGTCATGCGAGGTCATCAGCAGCGCGCCGTCAAAGCCGCCCAGGAAGGTCTCCAGCCAGATCAGGCTCTCAAGGTCGAGATGGTTGCTCGGTTCGTCCAGCAGCATCACATCCGGGCGCATGAGCAGGATGCGCCCCAGCGCCACACGCATTTTCCAGCCGCCCGAGAGCCGGCCGACATCGCCGTCCATCATCTCCTGGCTGAAGCCAAGGCCGTCCAGCACCTCGCGCGCCTTGCCCTCCAGCGCGTAGCCGCCCAGTTCCTCGAACCGGGCCTGCACTTCGCCGAAGCGTTCGATGATGGCATCGAGCTGGTCGAATTGCTCCGGGTCCGCCATCGCGGCTTCCAGCTGTGCCAGTTCGGCCCCCACCTCGCTCACCGGCCCGGCCCCGGCCATCACCTCGGCCACGGCGCTGCGGCCCGCCATCTCCCCCACATCCTGGCTGAAGAAGCCGATGGTGACGCCGCGATCGACCAGGACTTGCCCCTCGTCGGGTTCCTCCTGCCCGGTGATCATGCGGAACAGCGTGGTCTTGCCAGCGCCATTGGGGCCGACCAGGCCGATCTTCTCGCCCTTCTGCAGCGCGGCTGACGCCTCGATAAAGACCAGGCGGGTGCCGTTCTGCTTGCTGATGTTGTCCAGGCGAATCATGGGTCCTCGGTGGCCGGAGTGGTTTGCGGCGCTCTTAAACCAAGTTTCTGAGGCCGAGAACTGCCAAGGATTGTGCGTAGATCCCCGGGGCACGTTCGCCACCGCCCCCGGCCATAGCCGAGCGATCCGATAGCCACCCGAATTATCCCCTCCGCTGAACGCAAAAACCCGCCATCCTCCAAGGGTGTGATTTCTCTGGACGGTTGTCCAAAGTGGATATACGCTATTTCCAAAATAGCGCGTTGAAGCAAAAACGGGGGAAACTGTTATGTTCGACTACGTGATCGTAGGCGGCGGTTCGGGCGGTGCCACTTTGGCTGGGCGGCTGAGCGAGGATCCGGCCGTGCGGGTCTGTCTGCTGGAGGCCGGGGGTGCTGGAGAAAGCATTCTGGTGCGTGCGCCGATGGGTACTGTTGCCATGATTTCCGGCCGGCCGAAAATCAACAACTACGCTTACGAAACCGTGCCCCAACCGGGCCTGAACGGACGGCGAGGATTTCAACCTCGGGGCAAATGTCTGGGCGGCTCAAGCGCCATCAATGCGATGCTGTATATTCGCGGCCATCGCTCCGATTATGACGATTGGGTCCGCCTGGGCGCCGCCGGATGGTCATTCGACGAGGTTCTGCCGTACTTCAAACGCTCGGAGGGCAACCAGCGCGGGGAAAGCGCACTCCATGGCGGCCATGGTCCATTGCAGGTTTCTGAGCAGCAGAGCCCGCGCCCGATCTCCCGGGCCTTCATCGAGGCGGCGGTCGAGTCAGGCGTCCCGCGCAACGACGACTTCAACGGCCCCGTGCAGGAAGGGGTTGGTCTCTATCAGGTCACCCAGTTTCACGGTGGACCACGCAATGGCGAACGCTGCTCCGCCGCTGCCGCCTACCTGCATCCGTTTCTTGACCGCCCGAATCTGAAGGTGCTGACGCACACGCAGGCGCTGCGGATCGTGCTGGAGAACGGGCGCGCCACGGGCGTGGAGGTTCTGCGCAACGGGCAGCGCGAAATCATCGCCGCCGCGCGCGAAGTCGTGCTGGCCGGCGGGACGTTCAATTCACCGCAGCTGCTGATGCTCTCCGGCATCGGCGATCCCACTGAGCTGGCGGCTCAAGGCATCGCGGTGCAAGATCCTTTGCCCGGCGTTGGCAAGAACCTGCAGGACCATCTTGATTTCATCATCAGCTATAAGTCCCGGGAGACCGATCTTTTCGGCCTCGGGGCGGTGGGGGCTGTCAACCTTGTCCGGGCAATGCTCGAATGGCGCAAAACCGGCAAGGGCATGGTGGCTACGCCTTTCGCCGAGGGTGCCGCCTTTATCAAGTCGCTGCCCGAACTCGACCGGCCGGATCTGCAACTGCACTTCGTCATCGGCATCGTCGATGATCACGCCCGCAAGCTGCATCCGGGCTACGGCTTCTCGTGCCATGTCTGCGTGCTGCGCCCCAAGAGCCGTGGGAAGGTTGGGCTGAACGACGCCAACCCGTTGTCTCCGCCGCGCATCGACCCCAAATTCCTGTCCCACCCCGACGATGTCGCCGACATTCTCAAAGGGGCAAGGCAATTGCACAAAATCCTCAACGCGCCGGCCCTGAGCAAGTACCGCCTCAAGGAGATCTACGCCACCGACATCACCAGCGATGAAGCCCTGCTGCAAAGCATCCGCGCCCGCGCGGACACGATCTATCACCCTGTAGGCACATGCAGGATGGGAACCGATCAGATGGCCGTGGTTGACCCGCAGCTTCGCGTGCATGGCATCGCCGGCTTGCGCGTCGTTGACGCCTCGGTGATGCCGACCCTGATCGGCGGCAATACTAACGCCCCCACCATCATGATCGCTGAACGGGCCGCCGAATGGATGCGCGCAGACGCCCGGAATGCCGAGCGCCGGACCGCCGAACTGGAGAGTGCAAAATGAACATCGAACCGGATTTTGGCACCATGCACGCCGAACTCGATGCCGCTCTGGATCTGCTCAACCGGAACAAGCAGCAATGGGCGCAAACGCCGGTGGAGGCGCGGTTGGCCATCCTCGCCCGGATCAGGGATGGCGTGAACCACGTGGCGCAGAATTGGGCCGAAACCGCCGCCCGCAAAAAGGGGCTCGATGCAAACGCGCCTCTGGCTGGGGAGGAATGGATTTCCGGTCCCTATGCGCTCATGACCTACTGCAATGCGCTGATGGAGACGCTCTCGAAGATCGCGGGCAAGGCGTATCTGAACGGACTGCCGATGCGTGAGCTGCCCAACGGCCAGCTTGCCGTCAAAGTCATACCGCATTCCATCTGGGACCGTCTGCTGCTCAGCGGTGTGAGCGCCGAAGTGTGGATGGAGCCTGGCATTACCCGCGCGAATTTGGCGCAGCATACCGCCCACGGATACGGTGCCTCCCAGCCCGCCGGTGGCAAGCTTGCGCTGGTGCTTGGCGCCGGCAACATCGCCGCCATCGCCCCGCTGGACTGCCTGCAGAAGCTGTTTGTGGACAATGAGGTCGTGCTGCTCAAGATGAACCCGGTCAATGACTATCTGGCGCCGTTTCTGGAGACTGCGCTGGCACCATTGATCGAATCCGGCTTCCTTCGCATCGTCAGCGGGGACGCTACAATCGGCCAGTATCTCTGCAATCACCCGTTGGTCGAGACAATCCACATCACCGGCTCCGCCGTCGCCCATGACGCCATCGTCTGGGGCACGGGCAGCGAGGCCGCCGCCAACAAGGCGGCGGGGGCGCCGAAGAACAGGCGGCCGATCACCTCCGAACTGGGCGGGGTATCGCCCACGATCGTCGTACCCGGCCCGTGGTCTTCGGCCGACCTTGCCTTTCAGGCCGAGAATGTGGCCACGCAGAAACTGCACAATGCGGGTTTCAACTGTATCGCCTGCCAGGTGCTGGTCCTGCCGGCGAACTGGAAGCAAAAGACTGCATTTCTCAAGGCGGTCGAGACCTCCCTTGCATCTTCCGCGCCGCGCCCGCTCTACTACCCCGGTGCCGCGGCGCGCCTCGCCGAATTTCAAAATGGCATTACCGGCCCGGCCGTCTCGCAGCCGGCGACAGCCAATCAATGCGGCGTTTTCTCCTTTAATGCCGGAACCAATCGCACAGCCGAGCGCTTCGAAGTGTTCGCCCCCGCCCTCGCCGTGACCGAACTGCCCGGCGATGACGCCGAGGCCTTTCTCATCAGCGCCATCGACTATGCCAACCGGACCCTCGCCGGAACCTTGGGGGCCAATATCCTGATCCACCCGCAAACCCTGCGGCAGATCGGGCGGCGGCGTTTCGACGAGATCATCGCCAAGCTGCGTTACGGCACGATCGCCATCAATGCCTGGACCGGTCTCGGCTTTCTGTTGCCACAGGCCACCTGGGGGGCCTTCCCTGGCCACACGCTCGATGATGTGCAAAGCGGCATCGGTGTCGTCCATAACACATTGCTGTTCGACCGCCCGCAACGCACGGTCGTCGAGGCGCCGTTCGCGCCGTTCCCGCGGAATTTGCTGAGCCTGTCATTCACCTTGCTGCCGCGACCACCATGGTTCATCACCAACCGCCGCGCCAACGTGCTGGGACGCCTGCTGACGCGCTTCGCGTACCGCCCCAGCCTTGCCAAGCTGGTTCGCATCTTCGCCACCGCCCTTGTCGGCTGAGATTAAGGCTGGGAGGAAAACGACGGTCCATGAACCATCGCAAAGGAGGAAAAAACGCGGGCGCTTCGCCAGGACGAAACCGGCCTGACAAGAGGCAGGAATTGGCGCAGCATGCGCTCTTGGCTCTGGCCGAACTTGGTTTCGCCCGCCTGAACCTGCGCGAGATCGCCACCCGCTCAGGCGTGGCGCTGGGCGTCATCCACTATTACTTCAAAGACAAAAAGGAACTGCTGATCTATTGCGTCGGCCTCTATAAAGACGCCTTCATCCAGAATCTCGAAGAACAGATCGCCTCGGCGGATAATCTCGCTGCGCTCAAAAGCCAGTTCATCACAGCGTTGGTGCACTCGGTGGAGGAACAAGGGCATATCCACCGCCTATGGTATGACATCCGCGCCCAGGCGTTGTTCGATGCCGCCTTCCACCCGGTGGTGGACGACCACGAGGCCCGTCTGATCGGGGTGGTTCAACAACTTCTCGACAAAATACGGGCGCTGGGCGGCCAGCCTGAAATGCGCAAGAACCCGGTGGCGCTCGATGTCTATCTGATCCTCGACGGCTGGTTCCGCTATTTCCTGCAGCAGCACCTGGGCGGAAACCCGCAAGCCAGCACATTGTTCCGGCAACGGCTTGAGCGCCTGTTCCCCCTTGCGTCGCCGGAGCTGCCGTGACAGCAAGCTGGACCTCACAATCAGGTCAGCCATACAGCAAAACCAGTCCAGCCGCCGCCAAATGCTCCCGCCTCATTATTCGGACAAATGAGAATTGTTGCGGGTAAGGACCGGCGATGGACCCGCAGCCGTTATGGGATGGCCCAAGAACCGCATTACCGCGATTTCGGCGAGCCAATGAAGTGCCGCGCCAACCAGGCCGCCGACGAGAACTTCCGCGCCGCGGTAGATTCCCGTATCCAGTAGTGGGATGCCCGGCGCCCCCGAGAGCAGGACGATCGGCGCCGTCCACATAGAGACCTTGAGCGCGGGGAAAAGCCGGACGATGGCCGCGCATAATGCAACGGCGCAGGTGAGTTGGACGGCGGTGTTAGCGCCGAAAGGAATAAGCAAGCTCCCCACCGCTACTGTGACGGCGACGCCGATGATTGTGCC
Organism: Acidocella sp.; assembly: GCF_052326845.1. Classification (GTDB taxonomy): domain Bacteria; phylum Pseudomonadota; class Alphaproteobacteria; order Acetobacterales; family Acetobacteraceae; genus Acidocella. The sequence continues at coordinate 6,430 of NZ_JBKQJR010000013.1, forward strand.
TGCGAGCCGCCATAGTGTCGCGCTGTTGGTCTCATTCAGTTTTTCCTGTGATTTTTCCTGTGAGACGATAATGCTCGAGATCGACGCCCACACCGGATGCTGCAAACCGACGGCAGCCCCCAACAGATAGGACAGCGAAGCGGCCCCCGAGCAGCGAAGCACAAAAGCGGCGTGACGGGCGAGCGTTTCTCGCGTCATCTCCGCCTCCCCACCGCCCACAGCCGCCTCCCGGCATTGGTTGGAAACTCGGCAATGAAATCAGCGATGTATTTGATCATACGGTGTCGCCTTCATGTTCCGGCGCTCATCCTTGAGCTGAAAGTGACCTGCATATGGCGTGTTTATATCACTCGTGAAGAACAGGCAGCCCCTTTGGGCCGCGCAAAGGGGGGCAGATGCCCCCCTTTGATCTTGCTACCGGCTGACCGCGGGCGCAGTCTCGAGGATTTTTTTCTCGATAAGCTGTGCGATTTCATCCGGGGAGAGGCCCAACAAATCGCGCGCGATCTCGACCGTATGTTCACCCATCAGCGGGGCTGGATTTTGCGGCGGGTCTGCCAGATGTTTCGATTTTACCGGCGCATTCTCCAGATAGAACGGCGCGGGGATCAATGGGTGCGTCACCTTGCAGAAGAATTCACGCTCCTTGAAGTAGCCGAACTCCGGCAGGTCGGTGACGCGGAGCATCTCGCCGGCGGGAACACCGGCGCTTTGCAGCAGAGTCATGGCCTCCTGCGGGTTTCTCGCCGCAAGCCAGGCGCCAACCGCCTGATCGATCCGGCCGCGTTGCGCATCTCGTCCGGCGGCGGTCGCGAGCGTTTGATCGGCCGCGAGGTCGGGGCGATCGATCACGCCGCAGAGCGCCTGCCAATCCGCGTCTCCACGAACCGTGACGACACACCATTCGTCGTCACCGGCACAGGCAAAAACGCCCCATGGCGCGTCGAATTCAGGCTTGCCGCCCAGGGGCTTACCTTCATGGGCAAGGACCGACGCGGCAATCTTCGCCGCCATGTGGCTCATCATTACCTCGGACTGCGCGACGCTGACCGTGCCGCCGCAACCGGTGCGCTGCCGCCGGATGAGGAGCGCCAGCGTGCCGATGACGCCGACCCGCGCCGCGACATGGTCGGGGTAGACGGTAAGGGCATCGCTGAAGCTGTCGGGTTCGCCAGGGTAGCACCACTGAGCGGTGAACCCCGCCGACGCCCGGACCAGGGGGCCGTAGCCCATCCGGCGGCTCCAGGGGCCCGTGGGCCCGAAAGCAGAACTGTCCACCATGATGATGCGCGGATTGATCGCGCTCAGGCTTTCATAGTCAAAGCCAAGCGATTCAAGCGTACCAGGCTTGAAATTGGAGAAGATGATGTCGGCTTGGCCAACCAGCTTGTGCAACAGCGCCTTGCCCTCGGGGGTACGGAGGTTGAGGCCAAAGGAGCGCTTGTTGCGGTGGCCTGCCGCGTAGCTGCTCAGCATCAGAGCGTTTTGGTTCTGCATGGCCTGGCGGGAGCCATCCGGGAATTCCGAATTCTCGATCTTGATGACCTCGGCGCCCAGATCGGCCAGCAGCCGGCTCTGTTCGGCGCCCACCACGATCACGCCGAAGCACAGCACCCGCAGCCCGGCCAGGGGGCGCTGGCGTTGAGGGATGGCAGGCGATTCGGGGGCTTGCGGCTTGGCCGAGGCCGCGAAATCCTGCGGCTGCCAGTCGGCAAGCGCGGGGGCGGGGGCCCTGATGCCCGCGCGGTGACCGTCGATCTCCATGACGCCGTCAGGGAAGGGGGCGGAGATGCCGGGGGCCACGTCCACCGGAACAAACACCTTCCGGTCTTTGACCTGCTCGGTGGCCAGGGCTTCCTCAAGGCTCAGCACGCCCGCTGTGGGTACGCCATAGTGTTGTCCGGCGGCCTCCAGTTCGGCGCGGGTTTTATTGGCGAAGAGCCGTGCGATGGCCGGCAGCAGCGTTTTCGACGCATAGCGGACTGGCATGCTGTTGAAGGAGGGATCGCTGAATTCCTCGGGCTGGCCCATCCACTCGAACATGCCGCGCCATTGGCGCGCGGCGAGGATGCAAATGCGTATATAGCCGTCGGCACAGGGAAAAATCGGATATTGATGGCGCGCCTCGGGGCGGCCGCGCGGCAACATGGCGCCGGTTATTCCGCCGGTCCCGCTGCCGAAGATGCCGTAACCAGGGTCGAGCGTCTGACTCACAGCGTCCAGCACCGAGAAGTCCAGCTGGTCGCCGTATCCGGTCTTGAGACGGTTGAGATAGGCGGCGAGGACCACGAACGCGGCTTGCGGCACGGCGCACTCGTAAGGGAGATCGCCAGGCGGCAGGAGCGGAGCCCGGCCGGGAATGCCGGAGCGGGCAAGCTCGCTCGAAAGCGCGTGGAAGACTGGCCCGGTCGCCTGCCAGCTTCTGTAGGAACCTTCCTGGCCGAAATCGCTGGCCGAGAGGATCACCAAAGCGGGATGGCGGCTGCCAATGCCCGGCACGTCCAGGAGTTTGGCCTCCGCCGAACCGGGGCGGGTATTTTCGATGAGAATATCGGCCGTGCCGACAAGGGCCACAAAATTGTCCCGGCCTTCGGCGGTGCCAAGGTCAAGCGCGACCGCCCGCTTGCTGAGATTGGCGGCGACGAAGCCAAGGCTTACACCACCGGCCGTCAGACCTTCCCTCCGATCCACGGCACCTTCGGGCGGCTCGACGCGGATAACATCCGCGCCCAGTTCCGCCAGGATACGGCCGATCGCGGCCATAGGTCCGGCCGCAAGATCGATCACGCGCACACCGTTGAGCGGCAAGGCATCTGCCTCTCGCTTTGTCGCCGCCTTAGCCATCATTTTCCCTTCACAGATTAGTTTTTCTCGGGACCTCATAGGTTCTCGCCTATCCAAAATCTAGGGGCTGGTCCGGCGCTCGGCGCGGGCCCGGCGTGACGAGGCGCTGAGATGGGAGGCTCGGCGCGTGTATGAGACGTATCAGCCACACATGCCGGTCGTGCCCCCTGTGGTGGTGTAGGTGACCGCTGATCTGTGTATGATGATGGGGGCTGAGTGGAATTTTTGGCCGTAAGCTGGGTGATGGATTTTAATGTCTGTGCGGTATGTCTGTTCTAGGAAGAACCTGCGGAGCGCTCCCCGGGGCGGTTTGAAGTCCGGCCAGGCTTCCCGCCATGGCGGTGCGGCTGCACCGGTTGATTGGCGCAGGGCCTAGAACTTTGGAACTCCGGCATTTGCGCTATTTCGTGGCCGTCGCCGAAGAGTTGCATTTCCGGCGCGCGGCTGAGCGGCTTGGCATCCAGCAACCGCCTCTTAGCCTGCAGATTCAGCAGCTTGAGCGTGAATTGGGCACACCTCTCTTTCGCCGGATAACGCGCGCGGTAGGCCTGAATGATGTTGAGAATCAACGGTTGAGACAGGG
>NZ_JBKQJR010000014.1:0-3743 GCF_052326845.1 Acidocella sp.
TTGACAACGGGCTCTTCGACTCGGTCGCGGCGCCCTGGATCAAGACGCAGCCTCTCGCGGCGCTCGGTCCTGCCGCGCTTGGAAGTGATGGAGGACCGGAAGCTGCTCAGCACCTTCATGGTGACCAGCTTGAACGACAGCGGCGCCCACTCGCTACGGGCCGGCATCCAGTCCGGCGATGCGACCATCACATTCGCGCCGGGGCTGCACGGTACCATCACGCTGGAGAGTGAATTGCTGATCAGCCACAGCGTGGCCATCGACGGCCCCGGGGCGAACGAGCTGTCTGTGAGCGGCAACGACTCGGGCCGCGTCTTCGAGGTCGAAGCGGGCCAGGTCGCCACGTCCTGCCTGACGGTCACCGACGGCCATGAAATCGCGGCCAATGGAGGCGGCATTCTCGTGGATGCGGGCGCTACCCTGAACCTTGACCAGGTCGTCGTGTCCAACAACAGCGCCAGCGCCGACTCCGCGGGCAACTACGGCAACGGCGGCGGCGTCGAGAATGACGGCAGCCTCACCGTCACGCAATCCCTCTTCACGAACAACGTGGCCTCCGGCGGCGCATACGCCGCCCCCATCACCGGCCCCATCACCGAAGGCTCTGCCGGCGGAGCCATCGACAGCCAGGGGCCTTCACTGACCGTGACCACCACGGCGTTCACGTGCAACCAGGCGGCTGGCCCCGCCACGGGAACCGGCGAAGGTAACGGCGGCGCCATCAACACCAGCTCCGCCGCGACCATCACCTGCTCCACGTTCAACGGCAACGAGGCGGTCGGCAGAACGACCAACGGCGGCGCCCTGAGCACGGGCGAGAACGAAACCTTCGCCGCGCCATCGCTGGCCATCAGCAACTGCACGTTCACCGGCAACGAGGCTGTCGGGGCCAGCGGGGCCAACAACTCCGCCGCGCTGTTCGGCGGCGAGGCTCTGGGCGGCGCCGTCGCCAATGCCGGCCCGCTCACCATCGGCAACAGCACGTTTACCGACAACGTGGCCAGGGGCGGGGACCAGGGCGACAACGTCGGCGGCCTCGACCCGAGCCCCGTCCTCGGCGAGGCGTGGGGCGGCGGCATGGTCAACTTTGCCAGCGCGCTCACGATCACCAACACGGTCTTTAGCGGCAACCAGGCCATCGGCGGCAACTCCGCCGTCGGCCCCGGAGCTCCGGCCGCGGGCGGCGGCCTCGCCGCGGAAATCTTTGCTGACACGACCCTCACCGACGTGAGCTTCCTCGGCAACCAGGCGATGGGCGGCAGCGGCGGCAGCAGCAGCCCCGGATCAAAGCCAACCCGCCGGAGGTCGTCATCAAACTGACGACCCGGGCGGTTGGCTCGCGTTGAGGCGCGGCTCGCAGCGCGAGTGCTCAACTCCGGAATTTGTAACGCGGGTGTCTGAGCTCTGCACCACATGTCGCAGCGAATCCGCGATGCGCTTCCGAAGGCCATGGGTGAGATGGCATAATGGCAGCCGAGCTCAAGCGTTATCACGAGGTAACAGATGGCTGCCCCCGACCACCCAACACACTCCATCAGTGGCGTGAACGCGCACGCCGCGGGCTTTGGTAGCGACATGCCACAAGCGGCCGCCGCCGGGCGCTACACCCTCGGCAAGGAGATCGACCGTGGCGGCATGGGCATCATCTACCGCGCCACCGATACTTTTCTCGGACGAGGTCATGGACTGGGGCCTGGCCAAGATCCTGGGCGCGGAGCGATCGCCGGCGAGCCCGACTCTGACCCAAAGCGATGCGACGTGGGCATGGCCGCAGATCGGCCCGTCATTGGCGCGCTCGACCGAAACGCAAAACGATCCATCGCCGGCGTTGACACAGATCGGCCCGTCATCGGCGCGCTCGACCGAAACGCCAACCGATTCGTCGCCGGCGTTGACGCAGATCAGCCCGGTTTCGGATCTGGGATCGCACACGGAGGCGGGGAGCATGCTGGGCACCCCGGCGTTCGCGCCTCCGGATAAGATCGGCGACAAGACGGAGGCGCTCCAGGTGCATCGCCGGGCGCTCGCCGTGCGGCGGGAACTCGCGGCGGCGGCCGGCGCAGACGTGGAGACCCGGCTGGACGTGGCCCGCGGCCTGCTCAGTGTGGGCGCATTGCTCAGCACAATGGGGGACACCAGGGCAGCGCTGGCGGCGTTGGAGGAGGGACGAGATCTGGCCGAGCGGTTGCTGACGGAGGAGCCGACGGACGCTGTCCGTTCCGTCCTCGCCTTGAACCACTCCCGCCGGGGATTGCTGCTCGCGCAAACTGGAGAGCCGTCGAAGGCTCTGGAATCACACCGGACGGCACTGGGCATCCGGCAGAAGCTGGCCGATGCCGATCCCACCGTCACCTCGTTCCAGAGCGACCTGGCTTCGAGCCATATGAACATCGGCGGAATCATGATGGATACAGGGAAGCCGGCCGAGGCTCTGCAAGCGTACCAGAACGCACTGGGCATCCGGCAGAAGCTAGCCGATGCCAATCCCACTGTGACCTCGTTCCAGAACGACCTCGCTACGAGCCATAACGCGATTGGCCTGCTCCTGTCGCAGACAGGGAAGCCGGCGGAGGCGCTGGAAGCGTACCAGAAGGCACTCGCCATCTGGCAGAAGCTGGCCGACGCCAATCCTGCGGTGTCCTCGTTCCAGAGCGACCTGGCTTTGATTCATTACAACAGTGCCGTCCTGCTCAGGGAGACAGGGAAGCCGGCAGAGGTGCTGAATTCTTATGAGAAGGCCCTGGCCATACGTCAGAAGCTGGCCGACGCCAACCCCGCCGTCACTTCGTTCCAGCAAGGGCTGGCGCAGAGCCACTTCAGCATCGGCGCCCTTCTGGCGGAGATGGGGAAGCCGGAAGAGGCACTGCGGTCGTACGAGAAGGCGCGGGCCATCATGCTCAAGCTGGCTGACGCCAATCCCGAAGTCGCAGTTTTCCGGCGTCACCTGGCCTCCACGCATAACAACATTGGCTGGCTGCACGCGCACCAGAAGCGGTACGCCAACGCCTTGCTGGCCCTCGATCAAGGGATTGCCCTCTGTCAGAAACTGACCCACGACCACCCCAACAATGCCTATTTCGCGCACGGGCTGGGCTACAGCCTCGCCTACCGCGGCTGGGCGAAGGCTCATGCCGGCCAGCCAGGGGGAGCCGCCGCGGACCTGCGGCGGGCCGTTGAGCTATGGGCCAGAAGCAAGGCCCTCGACATCGAGACACGGTTCGAGCGCTCGCGGGCGCTGGCGCTCCTTGCCGGGCTAGGCGGGGAAGCGATGTCCGGCGTGACGGCCGCCGAGGCCGCCGCCTTCGCGGATCAGGCCGTCGCCGCCCTCGCGGATGCCGTCAAGACCGGCTGGGGCCTTCCCAGCGAACTGAAGGCGCCGGACTTCGACGCCGTCCGCGGCCGGGACGATTTCAAGAAGCTGCTGGCGGACCTGGAGGCCAAGTCCCGGCCGAAAGCCAGGTCCTCTGTACCCTAAAAGACCAGGCTGTATCCAGCCAGTCTCCCTCCGAACCAGACGAGGCGGAGGAAGCCGCCGCCGTGGGCGTGCTCGACGTCGGAGAGGGATTCACCGCCAAGACGCAAAGAGCGCTAAGAAAGTCGACCAACCGGCTCATAACCCATTGACCATTCGCTTGATGCCGTCCTTGATCAAAGGGACGTTCCAGTTGATTCATGGGCCAGGCATGCCTGATACGTCGATTCCAGCAGGCCCGTCCCCAAGGCACGGTGCACCTTGAGCATGG
>NZ_JBKQJR010000015.1:0-8542 GCF_052326845.1 Acidocella sp.
TCACAATCGCGTGGGCAGACCAGCTAGGAATGCCCAGACTCGCCTAACCTCAATCTCTCGAACCGCCCGGTGCGGACCCGCATGCCGGGTGGTGTGGCAGGGGAGCGATCAGTGATGATCGCCCCCTATGCCGATTTCCGGTCCCACAGGCGCGGGGGTGTGCGATTATTCTTGCGTTGTGCGGTGCGGCACGTGCATAAGGCCGCCACCAACCGCGAATGCGCGACCAGGGCCTTATGGCCTTGGCCTTGGCGGCTGGTTTGTCTTTTGGGGGCGGGGACGTCCCTTCTCGGGCATTCTTATACCCGTCCTTTTCCAATATCGCGCGTGGAAGCCGGACAATATCGCCATGGAGCAGTTTCATGGCGCCGGAGACGTTTGTTTATGACTGATACAACTTTTGAGGCGTTTGGCTTCGCAACCCCGATTCTCGCTGCGCTGAAGCATGCGGGCTTCATCAAACCCACCCCGATCCAGGCTGGCGCCATTCCGCATGGCCTCGCCCGCAAGGACGTGCTGGGTCTGGCCCAGACCGGTACCGGCAAGACCGCTGCCTTCGCCCTGCCCATCCTGCAGGTCATGGCCGGGCACAAGCTGCATAACCGCCGCTTCTCCACCCGCGCGCTGATCCTGGCGCCGACCCGCGAGCTGGCCGTGCAGATCGAGCAGGAATTTAAAAAATTCGGCGCCGGGCTTGGCCTGCGCGTGGTGCTCATCGTCGGCGGCGTGGGCCGCAGCGGGCAGGTTACCCGCATGTCGCGCGGGGCGGACATTGTCGTCGGCTGCCCCGGCCGCGTGCTGGACCTGATGAACACCAAGGAGCTGATCATCGACCAGTGCGAGTTCTTCGTGCTCGACGAGGCCGACCGCATGCTGGACCTTGGCTTCTTCCCTGACATCCGCAAGATCGTGACGCATCTGCCCACGCGCCGGCAATCGGCTTTGTTCTCGGCCACCATGCCGGCGGAAATCTCCAAGCTGGCGGAAGGGCTGCTGCGTGACCCGGTGAGGGTGACGGTGGCGGCGGTGTCCTCCACCCCGGCGCGCATCGCCCAGAGCGTGCATTTCGTCGAGGGGTCGCAGAAGCGCGACCTGCTGGTGGACCTGCTGCGCGACCCGGCCTTTACCCGTGCCATCGTCTTCACCCGCACCAAGCGCGGGGCGGACCGTGTGGCCCTGCAACTGAACGCAGTGAAGATCACGGCGGTGGCGCTGCACGGCAATCTTGGGCAGAACGCCCGCCAGCGCGCGCTGGACGCCTTCAAGTCCGGCGAGGCGCGCGTGCTTGTGGCCACCGACATCGCCGCCCGCGGCATCGATGTTTCCGGCGTTTCCCATGTGGTGAATTACGAGCTGCCGAATGAGCCGGAGAGCTATGTGCACCGCATCGGCCGCACCGCGCGCAATGGCGCCGAGGGCATGGCCGTGGCCTTCTGCGATGCCACCGAACTTCCGTACCTGAACCAGATCGAGAAGCTGACGGGCATCAAGATGGAAGTGGCAAGCGGCACCCGCCCGGCCCAGGCGATGCCGGCGAAGAAGCCGCAGCGCCACCCGGACATGGTGGTGCGCAAGGTGAAACCCGCCAAGCCCCGCCGCCCGCAATATGGCGAGCAGAAGAAGACGCGGGCTGCGTAAAGTTTCGCGCATAAGCCATAAGCATTGTGTCTTTGGAGCAACCGGCCGTTTAATCGCGGCCGGTTGTTTTTGTTTTGGGGTAGGCGCTATGCGTCCGCCCGCGTCATGCCCTCATGCCCGCAGCCAGCTTTTCGGCGTTACCGCCACCATCATCCTGCTCGTGCCGCATACCGGCGCAGAGGCGGCCATGCTGGCCGAGCGACTGTCGGAGGTCGCGTGCGGCATTGGCGCGGGTATCGCCATCGTCTGGCTCACGGCGCGGGTGCCGTGCGCGCAGCAGCATCGCCGGAGAACATCGATGCACTGATTGCCATGCGCGTCCAGTGCATCGGCGGCCTCACATCGTTGTCGTCAGTTGGAGAGGAACTTGAATGGCTCGGCTGGCAGGAACTTACCCGATACATCGCCAGAATAGATCGGGTGGCCGTTGAGGTCGAGGTGGCTCGGCTTGTCTCCAGCCGCGAGCTTCAACTTGTAGATGTCGACCCAGAAGATCGACGGGCTATAGGCAGACTCGAAATAGTAGCGCTTCGCGGAGATATCAGAGACCGAGCGCCAGATCGTGCCAGCGATATTCGGCTTCCCAGCCTCACTGAGGCCAAGCGGTACCGAGATGCTTCGGATCAGCGAGAAGGTCGTGGCAACAGCCAGTCTTTCATCCTTCTCCTTCGGCGCGGCATTGAGGCTCCAACTGATCCGCACGAAGCGATCGGGCGAATTGATCGTGCCAGGCAGGAAGGAGAGACCGTCGATGTTCTTCCAATAGGCCGAAATCGCCAATTGCTCGTCAAAGGTCGGTGAGTTCGTCATCACCGTATATTTCGGGCTGTGGTGGATCATGAGTTTGCCGTTCAGATACTCAAAAATCGCGCTGTCGCCGGTGGCATCCGCCAAGGAGAGATGTCCGCCGGCCGCGTTGCCATCGGGCAGCGCCGGGGCCACAATGGCGAACGGCTCCTTGGAGAGAGCGTCAACCGCCTGGTCCACCGTCGCGAAATTGTCGAGCGCATATTGCGTCCAGGCGCCGACGGAAATGAGCGGCTTGCCGGAGGCTTTGGCGTCGCCATAGTCTGATTCGCCCAAATAAAGTGTATTGGCGACGAGTCCGGCATCATTCATGCCGTCGACAGTTGCGACGCCATAGAAGGAAGCGACCACCGAGCCATATTTCGCGGTCCACGTTATGGAGCCTGTCCCGAGGCCACCGTCGCGCTTCATGCCCTTCGGGAAGGCCCATAGATCGGTTTTCGGGTCTTCCATCCAGTCCATGGAACGCGCGACCAGGAAGGTCTTGTTACCCGTCTCATAAATAAGCCGCGTGCAGGCATTGGCGGCGGCACTCATGAGCGCGATCGCGGCGCAGACGATCAGGCCCATTTGGCTAATTCTTTTCATGTGACAATCCTCCTCCCTGGTGATCGAAGTGGATCAACGTTACATGATCGGAACGTCTTGTGCCAGGGGAATGAGCGTGCGCGCGCCGGGCCCGGCATTGGATACCGCGCCCGCCAAACGATTGGCGGCCAACTAGATGTTTTTCACACCTGCTTCCGTCGCCACCGCGTGCAGGTGGAAATCCGTTTCCTCCACCGGCACATGCGCCACTTGCTGCGCGGCATAGGCGCAGCCCAGGCGGAACGCGTTTGGCAATTCCGCCAGCGTGCGGTCGTAATACCCGCCGCCATAGCCCAGCCGGTGGCCGTTGGCGTCGAACGCCACCAGCGGCACCAGCACGGAATCCGGCACAGTCACCGCGCCTACGGGGAACATCGTGCCGAAGCGCCCGCGCACCAGTTCGCTCTCCGGCGTCCAGGCGCGGAAGATCAGCTTCTGGCCGCGCGGCGGTGTCTCCGGCAGGCAGATGCAGTGTCCGCGTTCATGCAAACCATGCAGCAGCGGGCGGATGTCGATCTCATGCGGCATCGGCCAGAACCCGGCCACCACCGCGCCCGGCGGCACGATGCCCGAGGCCAGCACATGTTCCGCAAGCTGCGCGCCCACGCTTGGGTCCCAGCCTACGCGCAGGCCCAGAATCTCCGCCCGCAAGGCGGCTTTGCGGGCCAACAAATCCGTCATTGCGAGGCCGCGCAGCGGCCGTGGCAATCCATCTTATGTGCCGTTGACGAAAAAGATGGATTGCTTCGCTGCGCTCGCAATGACGGTGGTTCCTTAAGGGGCTGTCAGGCGGAATTCGATCCGCCGGTTCTGCGCGTAATCCGCCGGGGTGTCGCCGGGGGCGATCGGGTTGTTCGAGCCCATGCCCGAGGTGACCAGACGGTTCTCCGGCACGCCATCGGCGATCAGTAGGTCCAGCACCGCTAGCGCGCGGGCGGAGGAGAGGTCGAAATTCGACTTGTACGGCCCGCCCTTGATCGGCTGCACGTCGGCATAGCCATCCACCGAGAGCACCCAGTTCACGTTCGGCGGGATCTTCGCGGCGATTTCCTTCACCGCGTAGGCAACCTCGGCGATTTCCGCCTGACCCTCGGGGGTGATGGTCGCCTCGTCCACGGGGAACAGCACATCGCTTTCGAACACGAAGCGGTCGCCCACCACCTTGATGTTCTTCTCGCCCTTCAGGCTTTCGGACAGCGTGCGGAAGAACACGCTCTGGTATTGCTGCAACTCTTCCACCTTGCGGGCCAGCGCCTCGTTGAGCTGCTTGCCGAGGTCCACGATCTGCACCTTGTCCGCCGCATCCGCGGCCTGGGAGGCATCGAGCGCCGTTTGCAGCGCCGCCAGCTGCGCGCGAAGTGCGGCCATCTGCTGGTTGAGCAGCGCGATCTGCGCCTCGTCCTGGGCCGAGAGTTTCTGCGCGTCCGTGAGTTTCTGCTGCATGTCTGGCGTGCCGGCCACTTCTTCCATCTGCGCCTGCAGCGCCGAGATGCGCCCGGTGGCGGCGGCGGCTTGCGCCTGCGCGTCGGAGAGCTGGGCTTGCAGCGTCTTCTGCCCGCCCTGCAGCGAGGTGATGGTGGCGGTGTCCGCCGAGAGTTGCTGGGTGAGGCCGGCATTGGCCGTCTGCGCGCTCGCCAGCTGTGCGTTCAGTGCCGCCAGCTCCTGGCTCAGCGTCGCGTCCTTGGTGGTTTCCATGGACAGGCTCTGCGTCAGCTCCGCGATCTGCTGCTTCAGCACATCGATCGTGTTGTTCGAGCCGGTGAGCGCGGAGGAGAGGAACGCCTCCGCCAGCACGAAGACGAGCAGCACGAAGATGGTGACCATGAGCAGGGTGGAGAGCGCGTCCACATAGCCCGGCCAAGCTTCCAGCCCGTTGCCCGTGCCGCGCCGCCGGCTCATGTGCGGGCGCTATCCGCCATGCTGGCGACGGTGCGGGTGAGTACCTTCAAATCGCTGCGCAGTTCGGAGAGGCTCTGCGACCGGCCCTGTTCGCTCTCGGTGAGCAGGCGGGAGAGCAGTAGCTCGATATTGCGCAAATGCGCGCGCGCTACCTCATCCGCGGGCTTGGGCTCGGCGAGGCGCGAGAGCACAGGCGTCAGCCCCGTTTGTGCGGTGGCGATGTTCTCCATCAGCTGCTGGTTCACGCGCAGCGTGTCGGAGAGATGCGCGAGCCGCTCGGTCATCGCCACCACGGCGGTGTTGCCCTGCACCCGGCCTTCCTCGCCGCGCGCCAGCAGGCGCTGCAGTGCGTCCATGTTCTCCGCCGTCTGTTCCAGCAGCGCCTGCACGTAAACCGGCATGCTGCCGTCGCCATCGCCCGCCAGAGCGCCGGTGGAAAGCCGCGTGAGCCCGGCCAGCCATTCTTCCAGCTCGTTGAAGAAGCGATTCATCGCCTGACCCGCTGTAAGGTCAAGGAAGCCCAGGATAAGCGCGCCGGAAAGGCCGAACATCGAGGACGAGAAGGCCGTGCCCATGCCGGCCAGCGGCCCGGCCAGCCCGCCCTTCAGCTGCGCGAACATGGCGTTCACGTCGCCGCCCGCGAGGTTCATGCCGTTGATGACCTCGGCCACGGAATTGACCGTACGCAGAAGGCCCCAGAACGTGCCGAGCAGGCCTAGGAAGATCATCACCCCGGTGGTGTAGCGGGAGAGCTCGCGGTTTTCGTCCAGGCGGGAGGAGATGCCGTCCAGGATCGTGGTCATGGCCTGGCCGGAAAGGGTGATGCGCCGTTCGCCATCGGCGCGGCCGTGCAGCATGCGCGCCATGGGGGCGAGCAGCACTGGCGGCGTGGCCTGTTCCAGGCGCTGGCGGTTGCGGCGGAAATCCTCCACCCATGCCAACTCGGGGTACAGGCGCTGCACTTGGCGGAGGTTCCAGAACACGCCGAACGCCTCCACCGCCACGATGACGGAGTTGATCACCGGGTTGGCCATGTAGAAGCGCACGAGCTGCGGGGCGAGCAGTGCTGCGACGCTGTAAACCACCACGCAGAACAGGATCATGCGAATCAGGTAGCTGGTGGGCTTGGTCATTTCGCTGCTCCTGCGCCTGCGGCCACAATCGTCTGGTCGTTAGCCTGCCCCGGTGTGGCGCCCATGGCGCGGGGCACGATGTTCTGTGCCGGTACGCCGCAGGCGGCCAGCGCGTTCTTCACCGCCAGCGCCCGGGAGAGCGAAAGCCGCATCGCAACCGAGGGATCGGAAGGGGTGGCCGGGGCGTGGGCGTCGATGCTGATCATGCCGCCCGCGGTGCAGAAGGGCTTCAGCGCATCGGCGGCATTCGGGGGAAGGTCCACGCTGCCGGGGGCGAAGCTGAGCCGCACCGGGGCGAGGGGCTTTGGCGCCACGGGAGCTGCTGCCGGTGGCGCGGGGGGCGGAGCGGCGACCTTGGCGACCGCCGGCACAGGCAGAGCCGGCTTTGCCGCCGCTGGCGGCGGGGCCGCGTGGTGATGATGTACGATATGCGGCGCGGGGGGCGCCGCTTGCGGTGCAGCGGGAGCGGGCGCCGGGGCGATGCCGGCCAGCTGTTGCAACGCCGCCGGATTCACTGCCACCTGCGCGTCGGCGCAGGGGGCAGCCAGTACAACGAGACCTGCCAGGAGCAAAACGTGCTTCACGGCAGAAACCTTAACGTCAAGCCTTGGCCGCCGCCAGACCGTCCTGCACAACTTCCAGCAGTTTTGGATGAAGATGCGGGGTGGCCGCCACAATCGTGCTGGCCACCTCATCCTTGCCCTCGGCATCGGTGGCGTAGCCGCCCGCCTCGCGCACGATCAGCATGCCCGCCGCGATGTCCCAGGGCTGGATGCCGGTTTCCCAGTAGCCGTCGTAGCGCCCGGCCGCGACCCAGGCGAGGTCCAGCGCCGCGGAGCCGAAACGGCGGATGCCGGCGACCTGCGGCATCAGCGTGCCTAGCGTGCGGGCGAAGCCCAGGCGCTGAGCGCCGGAGCCGGAGGCGAAGGGAATGCCGGTGGCGAACAGCGCGTCCTTCAGGTCGCGCCGGGCGGAAACGCGCAGGCGCTTGTCGTTGAGATACGCGCCCACGCCCTTCTCGGCCCAGAACATTTCGCCATTCACCGGGCTGTACACCACGGCGGCGTGGACCTCACTGTTGCCATCGGGCAGGCGCTTCTCCAGCGCGATCGAGATCGCCCAGTGCGGGATGCCGTGCAGGAAGTTGGTGGTGCCGTCCAGCGGGTCAACAACCCAGCGCCAGGCCCATTTGTCGGACCCGGAAGCCCCGGATTCCTCCATGAGAAACGCGTAGCCCGGCCGCGCCTTCTCCAGGTCCTCACGCAGGGACTGCTCCGCGCGCAGATCCGCCTGACTGACGAAATCCCCAGGCCCCTTAACGGAAACCTGCAGGTTCTCGACCTCCATGAAATCGCGCAGCAGGCGCTTCGCGGCCCTGTTCGCCGCGGCGTGCATCACGGTCATGTGCGGGGAAAGACGTGGCATCATGGCAATAGGCTCCTCGTTTTAACGAGGTTCGGGGGGACAGTGCCCCCCCGAACCCTCTGCCAGGAGCCGGGAGCCCCTGGACCTCATATTCAGGCTGTAAAGCGCGCCCCTGGGGGCTGTGCTATTAACCCTTGGCGCGTTCGACGTAGCTGCCGTCTTCCGTGCGCACGACGATGCGTTCGCCGGCTTCGATGAAGGGCGGCACCAGCGTCTTCACGCCGTTGGAGAGCTTGGCGGGCTTGTAGGAGGAGGAGGCGGTCTGCCCCTTCACCACCGGGTCGGCTTCCACGATCTCCAGGGTGACCTGCGGCGGCAGGGTGATGCCAACCGGATCGCCTTCCACGAGGGCGACGATGACGGGCATGTTGTCCTGCAGGAAGGGCGCGGAATCGCCCAGGATCGCGGCCGGGACCATGAACTGCTCGAAAGTCTCGGGGTCCATCAGCACGAGGTTGTCGCCATCGGTGTAGGAGTAGGTGTAGTCCCGGTCCTCGGTGGTCAGGCGTTCGACGGTATCCGCGGTGCGCCAGCGCTCATTGGTCTTGTTGCCGGTCTTCAGGTTACGCATCTCCACCTGGATGAAGGCGCCGCCCTTGCCGGGGCTGATGATCTGCTGCTTGAGCACGGTCCAGCGGCGGCCCTCATGCTCGATCACCTGGCCGGCGCGGATAAGATTCGCCTGCTGCTTCATCGGATACTCTCGTCGTGCCTGGGATTCCGGTGCCGGCTTCTAGACCGGGGGGACCGCAGGGGCAAGGCGGGCGGCGGCTGGCGACCGGGTCCCCATGACGGTGCCCGTCAGTCCCGCAGCATCGCCGCGACCTGCGCCAGGGTCCGGATGCGCGCGTACATCTTCATCGCCTTGTCGAGGCTGTAGGCGTGGGCGGCCTCGTCGCTGCCCCAGCAGCACTCGCGCACCACAACAGACGCCAGGTCGCGGTTGAAGGCCTCGCGGACGCTGGTCTCGACGCCGCGGTTGGTGGCGCCGCCGCCGATGATGACGGTGTCGCGCCGCAGCATGTGCAGGAGTTCGACGACGCCGGTGCCGT
>NZ_JBKQJR010000016.1:0-2537 GCF_052326845.1 Acidocella sp.
GTCTGACCTTCGGCGGTGAGGCGTTCGAGTTCGACCGATCGGATCTCCGAGCCATCCTGTTCCTTCTGGCTACGCTTCTGGGCGTCCTCGTTGTCGTCCAGGGCGCGTTGCACGCGGTCGGCGGCACGGTGGAAGAGGTTGACCGTGGACCAGAGCAGATCTTCGAGGTCGGGCTCCAGGCGCGTGTCACCCAGCGTGGCGACCAGGGCGTCAAAAATGTCGGCGACGGCACCGCCGATGATCTCGGGTTCGGGGAGCGGCCTGGGGTCGGGCTCGTCCTGGAAGGGGCGATGGCCGTAGAGCTGGAGTTCGGTGAGGAGGTGGTCGGTGGGGGATGATGCGTGCGCTGGCTCGAAAACGGGATTGTCGCGGTGCGTTGCCATGATGATGCCTCGTCTCGGATTGGCCGCGCCCATCGCGGCCTTCGTGGCGATCACCTGACGGCGGGCGGACCGGGCCTGCACCGCCGAGCGAAGCGTCGGCGGCCGGAGCGAAGCGGAGGACGGCGCAAGGCGGCTATTTTGTTTCGCGATGCAAAGCGCCCCTCTTGGGGCGCGGCGGAAAATAGCCGCCTGAAGCCGTTGCGGGGCCGGGCAGCTTGCCGTCCGATCGCCCTCTAGAAGGCCGTGGGCCAGGCTCTCTCCGGCACGCGGACATCATCTCAACCCCGCGGCTTACGCAGAGGAGGCCTGCCACCATTATCCCGGCCCGCAATCGCCCACCGCACCCATGAATCGCGGCACATCGTCAGGGGCGAGCTGCACCCGAAGTGCTGCCCGAAGTTCGGCAAGGCCAAGGTACCGGAGGTCGTCGTTGAAATCCTGCAGCGCCGGCGACAGGGGGAGCGCAACGATCCCAGCTGCCTGCGCCCGCTCGGCCAGGGTCGCGAATGCCGCGTTGCCAGCCGCATCCTTGTCGCGCGCCACATAGAGGCGGCGCAGCGTTGCCGGGAACAAAAGGGCGGAAAGGTGATTGGCGGAGAGTGCGGCGACCATGGACAGGCTCGGCAGCGCGCAACGTAGTGACAGCATGGTTTCGATCCCTTCGCCTGCCGCCACGACATCGGAGGCAGTGCCGAAGAGGACGCCCTTGCCGAGGAGATGGCCCATCGCTCGCCGCGGCGTGTCGATGGGCGCTTTGTCGTGTCCGGACGGGTCGATCCAGGTGCGATGAACGCCGGTGATCGTGCCGCCGAGATCGGTGACGGCGGCGATCATTGCCGGCCAGGTTTCGGCGGATGCATCCGGGTGCGGGCGATAGTAGCAGCTTGGATGGAAACGGAGGCTGGCGGCTTCGTGCAAAGCCGTAATGCCGCGTCCGTGCAGATACGTCTCTGCGATTGTGCCGACAATTGGCTGCGATATCGCGAACAAGCGGCGTGCCGACTCTGGCGATCCTGCCGGGGGCTGAGCGAAAGCGGAATAGGCACGCGGCGCCGTGTGCGAGCCATCTCGTGGCGGTCCGAGAAAACGCCATGCTTCGGCGGCGATATCGGAGAAGCGGGTGAGCCCGTGGCGCCTGCCGATGATGTCGAGCAAATCGCCATGTTCGCCGGTCGCGGCATCGGTCCATTTTCCGACCGCCCCCTTGCCGATCTCTGGACCAGAAAGGCGGACGTACATCGAGCGTCCCGGTGTGTTCATGATATCGCCAACCATCCAGTACCGGCCGGATCGGCGGCCGTTGGATAAATAATACCGGCACACCGCTTCGGCATTGCGTGCCAGTCGCCGCGCCAGATCAGGTGCATTGTCGCCCATGGCCAGCCTTTCACGGCAAGAGGGGCCCGCGATCGCCCGCGAGCCCCTCCATGCCGCCGCCCGAGAAATTTATTCGGCGGCGACCGCCTCGGCCTCGTCGGCCGGATGATCATTATCGGGCTCAGCCGAAAGATCGCCGATAGCCGTTTCATCCGCCGCAACCGCCGTTTGCACGCCGGACATACGGAGCGGTTCCGGCAACCAGTCGGTGCCGATGAGCAGGGCCTCGGCCTCCGCCGCCATCTCCCCCTTTTTGAGGTGGGCGATACGTTCGGCGGCGGCCTGCCCCTTTGCCTCCCGCACCGCTTCAAGGATGCGCGCCTTTGAAATCCGGCCGAGATAATTGTCGACACTCGGCGCCCACCCTGCCGCAGCCAAGTCGAGCGAGACGGCTTGGGCCAGCCGGTCTGCATGGGCAATCGCCTTGGGGCGCCGGTTATAGGGTTCCACCACCGCATTGATCGTGAGCGAGACGCAGTGGGCGAACAGGGCGTCGCGGCTATCCGTGTCAAAGCCGCCGAGGACATCCCAGAGTTCACCGGAATCCTCTGGCAGTTGCTCGGCCCAACGCCTGTGTCGCGCGTCGACTCGCGCCGCCAGTGGCGTGTCGGCGAGGCCCGGCGCTTGGGCGCCAAACATCACGCTCTTGGGCTCGATCTCCAGGCAGGACTCCAGGCCGTAGCGGTAGAACAGCTTCAGGCACAGGGCGTGCAGCACGGCAAGGTAAGCGATGGCCGGATCGTGGCCGACCGCCTCGCGCAAGGCCAGGGTCCGATA
>NZ_JBKQJR010000017.1:0-14022 GCF_052326845.1 Acidocella sp.
CCCCCGCGTCGCTTTGGGGCTGGACTGCGCCATCGCCACGCGCCTCGCCAGCACCCCGGCGCTGGAGGTGGAAGACGCATTGCGCGCCGCCTACGCCAATGCCCGCGCGCAGGACACCACCGCGCGGAGTACGACCATCGGCCCGCAACGCACAGATTTCCTGATCAGCGACGCCGCCACTGCCCGCCCCGCAGCATTCTCTTCCACTGGGCAGCAGAAGGCCATGCTCATCGGCATCGTCCTCGGCCACGCCGCGCTCATCGCCACCGCGCGCGGCACCCCGCCGCTGCTGCTGCTCGACGAGCCGCTGGTGCATCTGGACTCCACCCGCCGCGAGGCCCTGTTCGCCGCGCTGAATGCCGCGCCGCTTTCCGCCTGGCTCACCGGTACGGACCGCGAAACCTTCGCCGGGCTGGATGCCGCCTGTTACGCCATCCGCGATGGCTCTATAGAACCGGCATGAGACTTCTTTTCCTGGGCGATCTGCTCGGCCGTTCCGGCCGCGAAGCGGCGCTGAAACACATCCCCGAGCTGCGCGCCTCGCTCAAGCTCGATTTCGTCGCGGTGAACGCGGAAAACGCCAGCCACGGCTTTGGCCTGGGGCCGGACATGGCGCAGGCGCTGTTCGCCGCCGGGGCGGACGCCATCACGCTCGGCAACCACGCCTGGGACCGCCGCGAGATCATCCCCTATATCGCGCAGGAAAAACGCCTGCTGCGGCCTATCAACTTTCCGCCCGGCACGCCCGGGCAGGGCTCCGCGCTCATCCCGCTGGCCGATGGCCGCAAGGTGCTGGTGGCCCAGGCCATGGGGCGGCTGTTCATGGACGCGATGGACTGCCCCTTCCGCACCACCGACGAATTGCTCTCCCGCCACAAGCTCGGCGTCACCACGCATGCCATCCTGCTGGACATCCATGCCGAAGCCAGCTCCGAGAAGATGGCTTTCGCCCATGCCTTCGACGGCCGGGTGTCCTCGGTCACCGGCACGCATACGCATATCCCCACGGCGGACCACCAGATCCTCCCCGGCGGCACGGCCTATGCCACCGATCTCGGCATGTGCGGCGATTATGACTCCGTGATCGGCATGCAGAAGGAGGGTGCCATTGGCCGCATCATCCGCAAGATGCCCGGCGATAGGCTTACCCCTGCTGAAGGCCCGGCCACGCTCTGCGGCGCCTTCATCGAAACCAACGACGCCACCGGCCTTGCCATCCGCATCGAACCGGTGCGCCTCGGCGGACGCCTCGCCCAGGCAATGCCCAAGATTTGACGGAGCAAAAGTTTTTTGGGTGCAGCCTTTTTTACAAAAAAGGCTGCTTTTTCTTTGCGCCCTTTTTATAAAAAGGGCGCCACCAAAAACTTTTTATAACTTAACTTTCGAGGGTACGGCGCAGCAGGTCCACGTCCTCGGCGAAGGCGGCGTCCTGGGCGATGAGTTCGGTCACGCGGTTCACGGCGTGCATCACCGTGGTGTGGTCGCGGTCGCCGAAATGGCGGCCAATATCGGGCAGGCTCTTCGAGGTGAGTTGCTTGGCCAGATACATGGCAATCTGCCTAGGGCGGGCGATGTTGCGCGCACGCCGGGCGGAGGACATTTCCGCCACGCGGATATTGTAATGCTCCGACACGCGCTTCTGGATCTCCTGGATGGAGATCTTCCGGTCATGGGCCTTCAGCACGTCGTGCAGCACTTCGTGCGCGGTTTCCATGGTCAACGGCCGGTTGAACAGGTTGGCGTGCGCCACCAGGCGGTTGAGCGCGCCCTCCAACTCGCGGTTATTGGAGGTGATTTTGCGCGCGAGGAATTCCAGCACCTTGGCCGGCACCTCCACGCCCGCGCGCTGCGCCTTCGCCTCCAGAATGGAGTAGCGAAGTTCGAAGGTGGTTGCGTGAAGATCCGCGACCATTCCGCAACCCAAACGGGTACGCAAGCGGTCCTCAAGGCCCGAAAGATCGGAGGGCGACTTGTCAGCCGAAATAACGATCTGTTTGCCCGCATCCACAAGCGCGTTGAACGTGTGGAAGAACTCTTCCTGCGTGTTGTCCTTGCCGATGAGGAATTGCAGATCGTCGATCATCAGCACGTCGACCGAGCGCAGCTCGTTCTTGAACTCGAGCGTGGACTGCGAGCGCAGCGCGTTGATGAAGCGGTACATGAACTTTTCCGCCGACATATAGGCGACGGACGCGGGGGCCCGGCCATTGCCGCGGTTGGACAGTTCCCACGCAATGGAGTGCATCAGGTGCGTCTTGCCCAGGCCGACGCCGCCGTACAGGAACAGCGGGTTGAAGCCCGGCGTGGCCGGCGCCTCCGCCACGCGGCGGGCGCAGGCATAGGCGAACTCGTTCGGTTTGCCGACGACGAAGGTTTCAAACGTGAAGCGCTGGTCCAGCGGTGCGGCGGAATCCGGGCGCGGCGCCGCGGGCGCGGCAGCGGCGGGCGGCTGCGCCTGCACCGGCGCGGGCGCCTCGGCCAAGCTCGGGGCGGTGCCGCGCACCTGCGTGCCGGTGCGGATCTCCACGTTGCGGATGGCGGGGTTCTCCGCCTGCCAGAACGCGGTGATCAGCTCGCCATACTCCTTGTTCACCCAGTCGCGCAGGAAGCGGGTGGGCAGGATCACCGTCACCTCGTCGCCAGCCACGCCGGCAAGCGCCACCTGCTTCAGCCAGGTGCGGTACTCCACCTCGCCGACTTCAGCCTGCAACCGCGCCCGAACCCGGGTCCACTGCTCATTCAAACCAGCTTCGTCGTGCCGCGCCGGAGATATTCTCGACAAAGCGTCACCGTCACGCATCGAACTGATCTCCAGGCTCATACCCACATTCCGCTCCAGCCTCGATTCCAGCTCACAACCCCTCTCGTTCCGGAAAGGTTCCAGCCTACAAGCCGATCCTCCCAGAATTGAGACAGTTATGGATGGTAGTTTAAGAACCTAAGTTTAGGTCTAAATCACAAAATGGCGCAAGGGTTCAATTCTTTCGCCGTTGCGAGCAAGCCTCTGACCTTACATTTTAATACTGCAAAATCAGACACTTGTAGAGAGTAAAGTTTCTCGAGTCGCAGGTTACATTTCCAAAGCGAAACATATGCGCCCACGACAACAAGAACAACGCCGCCACCTCATCATTTCATTGAGATGACAGCGCTGTTAATTTGTGTCGTTTTTTAAACGGGGCGTTCAACGCCCCGGACGCAGCCTTGTTAGGCGGCGACAGCCTTCACACTGGCGGAGAGGCGGGAAATCTTGCGCGACACGGCGTTGGCCTTCAGCACGCCCTTTCCGGCAGCGCGCTGCAGCTCGGGCTGCGCGGAGCGGAAAGCGGCGAGCGCCAGCTCCTTGTTCCCGGCGGCCACAGCTTCCTCGACCTTGCGAATGGCGGTGTGGACGCGCGACTTGCGTGCCTTGTTGCGCGCCGTGCGCTTCAGGGTCTGACGAATGCGTTTCTCAGCAGATGCGATATTGGCCATGGTGTCCAAAACAAAGAGTGTTCAACAGAGCGCGCGGTCTAGCCCCGCCAGAGCCGCGCGTCAAGCCGCGACGGGAAAAACCCCCCGTTATTCGCGGATAACCCAGGATTTCCGCATAGGCGAAAGCACCTCCCAGGTGCCGGTGAACCCGGGCTCGATGACGAATCTATCCCCCGGCCCCGCCTCGATGCGCTCGCCGCCATCGCCCTCGATGACGCAGGCGCCCGAGATCACCTCCATATACTCCCATTCAGCATAGGAGATGCGCCATTTGCCCGGGGTGGCCTCCCACTCCCCGGCATAGAGGCGATCTGGCAGGTTCTCGTAGAGGACCCAGGTCCGCGTCCGGGGCGTGCCGCAGAGCACCTTCTCCGCCGGCATATCCTCCCACGGCGCCCCGCCAGCCGGGGGCAGGCGCTTCAGCCCGCTCATTGCGGCGCTCCCAGGGCGGCCGGACCGGCGCCGGGCAGATAAGTGGGCATAGCGCCCGTGGCCGGAGCGGCGGAAGGCACAGGCGCCGGTGCTGTGCCGCCGGGCGCTGTCAGCGGCGTCGACTGGATGACGCCGCCCGCCGCCCCCGCCGCGGCACCTGCCCCCATGGCCGCGCCGCCAGGGCCAGTGGATACCACCCAGCTCGGGATATTATGCATGATCTGGTACGGCAGCTGCACGTTCATCTGGTCCATCAGGCGCTTGGTCATCTGGTACAGCGCCGTCTGCAAATCGGCCGGATTGTCCGAGTCCGGCGCGGTCTGGCTGGCCGACACATTCGCCTCCGCGAACCCGGTCGAGTGCCCGTCCGCACTGGTCAGGTTCACATCCACCGTCATCGCGCCGTTCAGATTGCCATTGGCCTCGGTGATCGAGGCCACCTGGATCGTCACCGTGCCGTTGCCCGGCTCCCCGGAGGGCTGCAGGCGGTGCTGCAGCATGCCCATCAGCGTCGAAGCGGGGGGTGCTGGGTCCTTGCCCTCCAGCGTCGCCTCGTCGGGGCCCGGCACGTAATTGTCCACCACGTTCAGGTTTGCCACCTTCAGCACGATCGGCCGCAGATAAGAGTAATCCAGCGGCGCGAAGCTTGGCGCCGGGGAGGAACTGCAGGCGGCAAGGGCACAGAGGGGCAGAGCGGCGAGAAGTCTTTTCATTTACGTCAGGCTCCAGGGCGTCCGGTTACCGAATCCCGCGCGAAGCGGAAATCGAAGTTGCAGAATTCACAGGTCATCACGATTTCGCCGTCAACCGCCATGTGGTCGAGGTCGTCCGTGGGGAAGCCTTCGAGGATGCCGCCCAGGCGCTGGCGCGAACAGCGGCAGCCGAAGCTCAGGGGCCGGGGCTTGCCCACGGCCACGCCCTCACCATGGAACAGCCGGTACAGCAGCCGCTCGGGCGGCAGGGCGTCGTCCAGCAACTCCTCCGAAGTCAGCGTATCAGCGAGGATGCAGGCGGTGCGCCAGGCTTCGCCCTGGTCCTCCTCGCTCATGTCCTCGCCAATGCCCCCTGCCCCGGCGATGCGCTCCAGCACCAGGGCCGAGGCCCGCCAGCCGGAGGGCGTCTCCCCCGCGGCCAGAAACACCCGGGCGGGCAGCTGCTCG
Organism: Acidocella sp.; assembly: GCF_052326845.1. GTDB lineage: Bacteria > Pseudomonadota > Alphaproteobacteria > Acetobacterales > Acetobacteraceae > Acidocella. Next base: position 5,067 of record NZ_JBKQJR010000017.1, read on the forward strand.
GAATGCTGGAAGTAATATTCCGCCATCTTGGCCAGGCTCCCGCCCTCCAGCGCCACGATGCCCTGCTGCGGATCGCGGTCCATCCCCTGGTCCACGGTGAAGGCGAGATAGCCCTGCCCGAGCAGCGTCCCGGCTTCGGTATCCTCGGGGATCTCGGCCTCATGGTCCACGCGCACATAGCCGCGCAGCGCCCCCGCCTCGGTGCAATCTGCCACCAGCATGGAGACCGGGCCGTCCCCGCGCGCCTGCACGGAGAAGGACCCCTTGAATTTCAGCGCGCTGGACAGCGCCGCCGCCAGCGCCAGGGCCTGGCCGAGCAGCGCCTTCACCGGCGTCTTGTGCTCATGGCGGGAGAGCAGCGTGGCCGCCAGCGGGCCCAGCCGCACCACCCGGCCGCGCACCGGCTTGTTGGGCAGGTAAAAGGGAAGCACCCCGCGGGGTACTGACAAATCCGGCACGTCGGGCCGGGAGGAATCAAGGAAAGCAGGAAGGTCTGTCATCACGTTATCAGTTAATCACGTTTTCGCGCCGTTGCCATAATGCCGATGCCGGGTTAGCGGTTTGCCATGACTGCAGAACTGACGGCTGATCTTGGCGCCTATGTAAGAAAATTCCACCGCGCGAGCGTGCTCGTGGTGGGTGACGCGATGCTGGACCGCTACGTTTACGGCACGGTCTCCCGCGTCAGCCCGGAAGCGCCTGTGCCGATCCTTACCGTCACGCGCGAGGTGGCGATGCCCGGCGGCGCCGGCAACGTAGTGCGCAACCTGGTGGCGCTGGACGCGGCGGCCGCTTTCGTCTCCGTGGTGGGGGATGACCAGGCCGGGTCCGAACTCACCACCCTGGTCGGCGGGCAGGAGCGCGTGGAGCCCTGGCTGCTGGTGCATGGCGGGCGCACGACCACGCTGAAGACCCGCTACATCGCGCAAGGCCAGCACCTGATCCGCGCCGACCGCGAGGAAACCATCGCCTTGCCGGAGAAGCTGGCCGAGCGCCTCGTGCGCATCGCGCTGGACGCCATGGCCGCCACCTCCGTCACCGTGCTCTCCGACTACCGCAAGGGCGTGCTGAGCGAGGGCGTGGCCCAGCAGCTCATCGAGGGCGCAAAGAAGCTTGGCCGCAAGATCATCGTGGACCCCAAGGGGCGGGACTACGCCCGTTATCGCGGCGCCGATGTCGTCACCCCCAACCGCCGGGAGTTGCACGAGGCAACCGGCCTGCCGGTGGAGACCGAGGCGGAGATCGTCCATGCGGCGCAGACCCTGGTGCACCAGTTCAATTTCGGGGCCGTGCTCGTCACCCGCGCCGAGGACGGGATGAGCCTGATCACCGCTGATGAGGTCCGCCATTACCCCGGCGAAGCCAAGGAGGTGTACGATGTCTCCGGCGCCGGGGACACCGTGGTGGCGACGCTGGCCACCGCGCTGGCCGCCGAGGTGCCGCTGGCCGACGCCGCGCGCCTCGCCAACATCGCGGGCGGCATCGTCGTCGGCAAGGTCGGCACCGCCGTGGCCCGCCCCGCCGATATCCTCACCGCCATCGCACCTGCCACGGGCGCGCTGCGTAAGGTCGTCACCCCCTCCGCCGCGGCCGAGGCCGCCGAGCGCTGGCGCCTGCGCGGCTACAAGGTTGGCTTCACCAATGGCTGCTTCGACCTGCTGCACCCCGGCCACGTGCATCTGCTGGAGCAGTGCCGGGCCATGTGCGACCGGCTGATCGTCGGCATCAATTCCGACGCCTCCGTGCAGCGCCTGAAAGGCCCCACCCGCCCGGCCCAGGGCGAGGCCGCCCGCGCCGCCGTGCTGGCCTCGCTGGCCAGCGTCGATCTCGTCTGCCTGTTCGAGGAGGACACGCCGATCGAGCTGATCAAGCGGATCAAGCCGGATGTGCTGATCAAGGGCGCGGACTACACCCGCGAGACCGTGGTCGGCGCGGACCTCGTGGAAAGCTGGGGCGGCAGTGTCGCGCTCGCGCAACTCCTGCCCGGCCATTCCACCACGGCCACGCTGGCGCGGCTGCGGGGCTGAATGCCGTCATCGCGAGCGCTGCAACGCGATCCATCTTTTCCCGCTACGGCATGGAAGATGAATTGCCACGCCGGCTGCGCCAGCTCGCAATGACGCCGAACGTCCGCCCATGACCCACTTCCCCGAAATCGATCCCTGGCCCCGCCCCCTGCCCGCGCGGCAGAATTTTACCGGCACGCATGTGGTGCTGGAACCGCTGCACCGCCGCCATGGCGCGGAGCTTTTCGAGTCCATGCGCGGGGCGGAGCAAAGCTTCACCTACCTGGCTTACGGCCCCTTCCGGGATCGCGCGGCGCTGGACGGCTTCCTCGCCCCCGCCTCCACCGATCCTCTCATGGCCTACTGGGCCATCCGTCCCACGGCGACCGGCCGGGCCTCGGGCTGGCTTTCGCTCATGAACATCGAGCCTAACAACGCCGCCATCGAGCTTGGCTCCATCTGGTTCTCGCCTCGCCTGCAGCGCACCCGCGCCGCCACCGAGGCGATGTTCCTCCTCCTGCGCCACGCCGCCGAGGATCTCGGCTACCGCCGTTTGGTATGGAAATGCAATAACCGCAACGAGGCTTCCAAGCGCGCCGCTCTGCGCCTGGGCTTCACGCCCGAGGGCGTGCTCCGCGCGCATATGGTGGTGAAGAGCCAGCGGCGGGACACCGCAATATTTTCGATCATCGAGGATGAATGGCCATCCCGGCGCGATGCCATCCTCGGCTGGCTGTCCCCTGAGAATTTCGACACAGGTGGCACATCCATCCGCCCGCTCGCGTCATTCCGCGGTTAAGCGCGCCACCTCTTTCTTCAGCCGTGGCAGAACCTCCTCACCAAACCAGGGGTTCTTCTTCTCCCAGAAATTGGTACGCCAGGAGGGATGCGGCAACGCCATGTACTTGCCCTTGGTCCCGGCGCGGACATGCTCGGTCATGCTGCCTTTACCAAGGTAGCGCTTCTGCGCGTAGCTGCCCACGAGCAGAAACAGCTCCAGCCTTGGCATCAGCGCCAGGAACTTATCGTGCCAGAGCGGCGCGCATTCCGGGCGCGGCGGGGCATCCCCACCCTTGGGCAGCCGCCCGGGGTAGCAGAACCCCATGGGCATGATGGCCACCCGCGCGGCATCGTAGAAAACGTTCCGCCCGATCCCCATCCAGTCCCGCAGCCGCTCGCCCGAGGCATCGTTGAACGGCACCCCCGTTTCATGCACCTTGGTGCCCGGCGCCTGGCCGATAATGATCAGCCGCGTGGTTTTCGAGATCTGGAATATCGGCCTCGGCCCCAGCGGCAGATAGGGCTCGCAGACAGTGCAAGCCCGCGCCGCCGCCGTAACCTCGTCGAACGTGCTCAACGGCTCTCGCGCCAGATGCGGCGCTTGGAGATCAGGGCAACGATGCTGAGGAAGACGAAGAAGATCAGCGCGCGCAGGCCGATCTGGTGCCTGGTGGAGAGGTTCGGGTCCGCCGCCCAGGTGAGGAACTCGGCCACGTCAGCGGCCTCCTGCTGCTGTGTGGCGGCGGTGCCATCCGCGTAGGTCACCGCATTGTCGCGCAGCACCGGCGGCATGGCGATCTGCCCGCCGGGAAAGGCGGTGTTGTAGAAATGCCCGGGCAGCATGGTCACGCCGTCCGGCGCCGTGGCGTAGCCGGTGAGCAATTCATACACATAGCGTGTGCCGTGCTTGCGCTGCGCCACGATGCTGGACAGGTCCGGCGGCAGCGCGCCACCGAAAGCCGAGGCTGGCATGGCTGGGTCCTTGAACGGGGAATCCAGCGTCGCCGTGCTGCCATCGGCCAGCTTCACCCCTGCGGCTATGCCCGCCGCCTGGTCCGGCGTTAGGCCCAGGGCCTCAAGATCGCGGTAATGCAGGGCATTGGCAGAGTGGCAGGCGGCGCAGACGGTCTGGTACACCAGAAAGCCGCGCTGGGCCGCCGCCTTGTCGATGCTGCCGAAAGCCCCCTGGCTCTGGAAATGCAGCGGGGAGAGCGTGTCCTCGGCCTGGGCGGCGCCAGCGGTGGCAAGGCCGATGACCAAAAGCGGGGCGAAAAACCGGCGCATTATTTGGCCTCCATCGCGGTCACCACCGGGGTGAGCACCAGAAAGTGAAAGAAATACCAGAGCGTGAACAGCACCGTGAGCAGCGGCGAGCAGGAAAGGCCGAGCCCCAGCACATCCAGCGCCAGCACCCAGGTGAGGAAGCCGTAAAGCCCGCCCTTGGCGCCGCTGGGGCCGGAGCGGTCCAGCCATGGCAGCGCCGCCAGCACGGCCAGCGCCCCCACCACGCCGAGAATGCCGCCCCAGATGCCGGGCAGCGCGCCCGCCACCCCGGCCAGCGGCAGCAGATACCAGGGCAGTGCCGCCCCCACCAGCAAGGTGAGCGGGTCGGCCGGCAGGGCATTCACCCTGGGCTGCCCGAAATGCGGCGCGAAGAACGCCAGCACCGTGAAGATGAGAGCGAACACCGCCAGCGCCACCAGGTATTGCGATAGGTAATACGGGAAGAAGGCCACGCCCTTGCCCGGCTCGGCCTTGGGCGTAACCGCCCCGCGCGCCGAGAACAGCACACCCACCACCACCAGCGCGGCCAGTGCCAGCAGCGCATGGAACACCTCCAGCCGCGCCAGCGCGTTGCCGCCCGCCGTGCCGCCGAAGAACCAGTTGCCGATCGCCCCCGGCGCGCCGGAGAGCGCCAGCGCCCCGTTTGAGGCCTTGAACAGCGACCAATAAGCGGCCGCCCCGCCAGTGAGCACGAAGCCAAGCCAGCCAACCAGCAGCAGCACCGCCAGCAGCTTCACCCCCAGCGCCCACACCAGCTCGCCCGGCGCGCGGTAGCCGCGTGTGAGCATGGCGCGGAACAGATACAGGTACACCAGCCCGAACAGCATTGTGGTGCCGGTGGCGTGGTAGGCATGCACCAGCCAGCCATTATGCACGTCGCGGCCGATAAACTGCACCGAGGCGAAGGCGTGCCACGGGTCGTAATACACCGCCAGCACCACGCCGGAGAAGGTGAGGAAGGCGAGCATGATGGCGATCAGCCCCGGCAGCGTGTCGAGATACTTGCTCCCGGGCCTGAAAACCGGCGCGAACAGGCAGGCGCATAAACCGCCGAGCCAGGGCATGCGCTCACCGGCCCAGGAGTGTTTCAATTCCATGGTCATGATGCGTTGTCCTCAGCCGAACTGGAGTTGCACGGCGTTGATGAATTTGAAGCGGGGAATGGCGAGGTTCTTTTTCGCCGGGCCGGAGCGCACGCGTCCCAGCGGGTCGTACTGGCTGCCGTCGCAGGGGCAGAGCCAGCCGTCATAGTCGCCGCGCGGGTCGGCGGGATCGTTGCCCTCCAGCGCGCAGGGCGTGCCGGTGTTCAGGCCCACCACCACGACATAGTTCTGATACCCGGCCGGCACGCGCTCGGTAAATTCGGCCGGATCGGGCAGCGCGCTGGTCATCACGGCCTGGGCATCGGCGATCTGCTTGGCGGTGAGCTTGCGGATATAGATCGGCAGCCCGGCCCACTGCACCGTCTTCGCGGTGTTTTCGGCGATATCGGCGACATCGACGATCATGCGGGCGCTGGCCTCGCTCTGCGCGTCCGGGTTCAGCGCATCGAACAGCGGCCAGACGATCGCCCCGGCCGCCACGGCGCTGGCCGCGCCTGTGAGAATTGTGAGAAAGCCGCGCCGGGACTCAGTCCCATGACCCAAAGCCTCTGTAGCTGTAGTTTCAGCCATTTTTATCTCCCGGAGCGAAATGAACTCCTGCTCACAGGCATGACGGCAACGCCGGAAAATTTCAAGAGTAGAAGCCAAGAGGGGAACATCTTAAGAGACTCGCATGAGCATTCCCCCACCGCATGAGGCGCTGAAACCCCGCGCCGCCGCCTGGTTCGCGCAGCTGCGCGACCGTATCTGCGCCGAATTCGAAGCCATCGAGGATCTGGCCGGGCCGAACCCTGGGCGCTTCACCCGCACCGCCTGGAACCGCCCGGGCGGCGGCGGCGGGGTGATGAGCGTGATCCGCGGCCAGGTGTTCGAGAAGGCCGGGGTGAACGTCTCGGTCGTGGAGGGCGAGTTCTCGGAGGATTTCGCCCGGCGCATCCCCGGCACCGAGGCCGGAGCGAAATTCTGGGCGGCGGGGATCTCGCTCGTCGCGCACCCACGCAGCCCGAAGCTGCCGGCCGTGCACATGAACACGCGCATGATCGTGACGGCCAAGGGCTGGTTTGGCGGCGGCGGCGACCTCACGCCGCTGCAGCCCGGCACGGCGGACGCGGCGGAGGACGCGGCGGAATTCCACGCCACGTACAAGGCCGCCTGTGATCGCCACGGCGCCGATTACTACGAAAAATACAAGAAATGGTGCGACGAATATTTCTACCTGCCGCACCGCAAGGAGCCGCGCGGCGCAGGCGGAATATTCTACGACTACCTGGATTCGGGCGACGCGGAGGCGGATTTCGCCTTCACCTGCGATGCTGGCGAGGCGTTCCTCGCCGCCTATCCGCCCATTGCCCGGCGCCGCTTCGGCCAGCCCTACACGGCGGAGGAGCGCGAGGCGCAACTCATCCGCCGCGGCCGCTACGTGGAGTTCAACCTGCTCTACGACCGCGGCACGATGTTCGGGTTGAAAACCGGCGGCAACACAGAGGCGATCCTCATGTCCATGCCGCCGGAAGTGAAGTGGCCGTAGCCTTTACGGCGTGATGACGACGGATGGCGGCGTAATGGCGATGACGGGCGGCGCCACGTAAATCCCCGGCGGCGGAGCATAAACCACCGGCGGCGCCGCGTAATACACGGGCGGCGGGCCGTAATAGCCATAGCCGGGCCCCCAGCCAGCATACCAGTGCCAATGCCGGCCACCATCAAACCAGCCATGGTCGTGCCAGTCATGGTACGCATCGCGGCCATCCCAATGGCCATGGTCACCGTCGCCACCACCGCCGCCGTGCCAGTCGCCGCCGCCACCACCGCCGTGCCAGTCGCCGCCGCCGCCACCGCCGCCGTCATGACCGTTCCAGCCATCGGCAAAGGCCGGCGCGGCGGTAAAGCCCAGCACAGCAGCAAGCGCCGCGGCGCCAAACAGAGATTTACGCGTCATGGGGTGGAACCCTTCCAGTTCGATGCTTCAGGGGTACTCATTGCCCGAGGCGAGATCAGGACGGAAGCAGGGCTAAATCGTGGCAGGCGAAAATTTAGATTAAATTTATTAAAATCATACGGATATGTAAAAAACCTGTTGCGAAACAGTTCACGTTCAGCCAAGACTCATCGGCATCCAACTTCCCATTGCGGCCAAGGGTTTATCGTGCAGCGCCTCATCAAATACCGTCTCCGCGCCATCATCACCCCCGCTGTCTTCCTGGGCATCACCTATTATTTCGGGTGGAACGCGGTGCATGGCAAAAGCGGGCTGGAGGCGCAGCAGGTGCAGAAGGCCGAACTGGCCCAGGCCACGGCGCAGTATCAGGCGGTGCATGCCGAGCGTCAGGCCTGGCAGACGAAGATCACCGATCTGTCCGGCCAGTCGATCCACCCGGACATGCTGGACGAACAGGCGCGCGAGGTGCTGAATCTCGCCGATCCTGGCGATATCGTCATTGATCTCATATCCGGCCGCACCGCCGAATAATCAGTTTATTTTCGCAGAACAACGGAATGATGCGTGCGAGGCGAGAGCTTCGTACGCAATTTTGTTACGTGACGATTTTTCACCCGTACGTCAGAAGATCAAATTAACCATATTCCGGTTAATTTGAATTTTTGCAGTGCAGCATGGATGGTTTTCAAATCCGCTCTTTGCGCGGCATAAAAATCTTGGCATAGCGGCCATAGAGAAACTGCGCCGAAGGGAGCCCCCAAGATATGGCCGCAAGCCCCGAAAAAAGCCGGAAACCCCGCAAGAACGCCGAGTCGATGGACCGCGACGAACTGCTGAAAGCCTATGGTTCCATGCTGCTGATCCGCCGCTTCGAGGAGAAGGCCGGGCAGCTTTACGGCATGGGGCTGATCGCCGGGTTCTGCCATCTTTATATCGGCCAGGAGGCCGTGGTGGTGGGCCTGCAGCATTGTATCGGCGAGGGGGATGAGGTCATCACCTCCTACCGCGACCATGGCCACATGCTGGCCTGCGACATGGACCCTAAAGGCGTGATGGCCGAGCTCACCGGCCGCAGCGGCGGCTATTCCAAGGGCAAGGGCGGCTCCATGCACATGTTCAGCAAGGAGAAAGGCTTCTTCGGCGGGCATGGCATCGTCGGCGCGCAGGTGTCGCTCGGCACCGGGCTCGGCTTCTCCAACTGGTACCGCGAGAACGACCGCGTCTCCCTCACCTATTTCGGCGAGGGTGCTGCCAACCAGGGCCAGGTTTATGAGAGCTTCAACCTCGCCAACCTGCTGAAACTGCCGGTGGTGTTCGTTATCGAGAACAACCGCTACGCCATGGGCACCTCGGTGGAGCGTGCCTCCGCCTCGCGCGATCTCTCGCTGAACGGCGTGCCCTGGGGCATGCCGAGCCTCGCCGTGGACGGCATGGACGTGCTGGCCGTGAAGGAAGCAGGGCTGGAAGCCGTGGCGCATTGCCGCGCCGGCAAGGGGCCGTTCCTGCTGGAGATGAAGACCTACCGCTATCGCGGGCACTCGATGTCCGACCCGGCGAAGTACCGGACCCGCGAGGAGGTGCAGCGCATGCGCGCCGAGCACGACTGCCTGGACAGCGCCAAGGCCAAGCTGCTGGCGCTGGGCCTGGGCGAGGCCGAACTGAAGGCGATTGATGACGCGGTGAAGGCCCGGGTGCAGGAGGCGGCGGATTTCGCTCAAGCCTCGCCGGAACCGGACCCGGCGGAACTTTATACTGACGTGCTGGTGGAGGGCTGAGAGCCGTGGTTGATATTCTGATGCCGGCACTTTCGCCGACCATGACCGAGGGCAAGCTCGCCAAATGGC
>NZ_JBKQJR010000018.1:0-26475 GCF_052326845.1 Acidocella sp.
CCGCGGAACAGGGTCAGGAAATACAGCCCCGGATTGCGGAACAATCCGCACAGACCGAGGGAACGACCTTTGGTGACGGAAGCGTCGGCGCTGGATGTGCTCATGACTCTTTGTATAGGAGATGCCGTGCGCTTGGTCCATTGCAGCAGTTCACATGGTCCATTGCATTAGACGCAAGAAAGCTATCCACAGGATTTTGTGGTTGCCGCCGCTTTTGACCACAATATGCACTTTAATTGCGGCCCGGCTCGGCATAATGTCGGGGCATGGCACAGATCAAAGCGGAAAAACCCTGGCATGGAATCAAGCAGGCCGTGTTCGCGGCCGCGGCGGACCCTGACTCGCCGCAAGTGACCGTGAAGCTGCCGGCGGCCTGGGGCCAGGCGGCGGCGGATGCGCTCGCGGCCATCCTGCCGGGGGCGCGGCGCATCGACATTGCCGAAATGGCACAAGGCTGGGTTGCGCCGATCGCGGCGCGCGGCACGGCGGCGGGCCTCTCCCCGGAGACCGGCACGGCGCTGCATGAGCTTCTGGCCGCGCGCCGCGGCAGCCCGAGCGCCGATATCTGGCGCAACCGCCCCGGCACCGCGCCCGGCTTCGTCTTCAACATCGCCGCCTACCTTGCCGACGGTGTGTTCGACGCAGGCGCCCTCGCCGCCGATACCCGCCTCGCCGTCACGGCGCTCACGCTGGCAGCACCCGGCGCGCACCGCCTCGCCATCGGCTTTACCGATCTCAACCTGTTCCTCACCCGCCTCGGGCTAGATTACGGCACCCAGGCGGCGCGCGACACGGCGGTGACGCTGACCGCCTTCATCGGCGCGCAGGCGCAAATCGCCTCCGCCGCGCTGCGCGCGCATGGCGCCGCGCCGGGCTACCCCATCGCCACGCCGAAGCTGCCCGAGCATTGCGCCCTGCCGGGGCTGCTCGCCGCCACCGCCGCCGCGCAGGAAGACGCCGCCAGCGCCCTGGCTACGCGGCATGAGGCGCTGCTGGGTTTCGCCGCCGACCCGGCGGTGGAAGCGCTGCTCGGCGCCGAGGTTTGCAATTTCGCCCCGGCCCTCTCCCCGGTGAACGCCGAGGGCAGCCTCACCCTGTGGGCGCAGGAGAAGCTGGCGGCGCTGGGGTTCAGCCCCGGCACGGCGCTCGCGAAGCAGCTTTCCGGCGAGGTGCTGTTCCCCGCCCCGCGCGCGGGCGCGCATCTGGCCATGCACGATGCCCTGGCCCCGCTGGTGGCCGCCATGCCCGCCCGCCCGGCGGAGCCCATGCCGGCCCGCCAGCCAAGCGCGCGCCAGGCCCTGCCCTCGCGCCGCAGCGGCTACACGCAGAAGGTCAGCGTCGGCGGCCACAAGCTGTTCCTCTCCACCGGCGAGTACGAGAACGGCAAGATTGGCGAGATCTTCGTCGCCCTGCACAAGGAAGGCTCGGCCTTCCGCGGGCTGATGGACGCCTTCGCCATCGCCGTCAGCATTGGCCTGCAGCATGGCGTGGGGCTGGAGGATTATGTCGAGGCCTTCACCTTCACCCGCTTCGGCCCCGCTGGCGTGGTCGAGGGCGACCCGGCCGTGCCCGCCGCCACCTCGATGCTGGACTATGTGTTCCGCAATCTGGCGGTGAATTACCTCGGCAGCACCAGCCTCGCCCCGGCCACCCTTGAATCCGCCGACACTGTGGGCGAAGGTGCGGCCGAGCGCGCGCCGCTTCTGCCGCTCGATCTGCCCGCCCCCGCCCCGCGCGAGCGGCGCAAGGCCCTCAAACTGGTGAGCTGACACATGACTGCACTCGAACGCCTGGCCGATCTCGGCATCACTCTGCCCACCCCGATGCCGCCCGTGGCCACCTATGTGTCCGTGAGCATCGCGGGGGATCTGGTCGTCGTCAGCGGCCAGCTACCCGCCGTGGACGGCAAGGTGGCGGTGACCGGCAAGCTCGGCGCCGGGGTGACCCTGGAAGAGGGCCAGCACGCCGCGCGGCTGTGCCTGATCAACGTGCTGGCGCAGCTCAACGCCGCCCTGCCGGGCGGTCTCGCCAGCATCAAGAAGGTGATCCGCCTGGGCGGCTTCATCGCCGCCACGCCGGAGTTCATCCAGCATGCGGTGGTGATGAACGGCGCCTCCGACCTCGCCGTGGCCGTGTTCGGCGATGCCGGGCGGCATGCGCGCTCCACCATCGGCGTGCCCTCCCTGCCGCTCGATGCGGCTGTCGAGGTCGAGGGCATGTTTTCGCTCGCCTAATCCGCCGGCACAACGAAGGGTGGATTCCGTCACGGCCAGGACGCTATAAGCAGTAACATGAGCTGGCCCCGTTCGCCTCTGCCCCGCCGCATGGCGGTAAATATCGCGCTCGACGGGGGGCTGGCGGCGCTTGCCGTGACCCTGAGCTTCTGGCTGGCCAATCCGCAGGCCCCCTGGGCTTGGCCGCATTTCTTTCCGCTCGCCGGCGCGGCGGCCATCTGGCTCATCGGCATTCCCTTCGGTCTGGCGCGCCTGCATTGGCGCTTCGTCTCCTTCCGCGACCTGGCCATGCTGACCGCCGCCGCCATCGTCACCGCCACCATGCTGGTGCTACTGATGATCGGCACAGGGCAGGCCCTGCCCTCGCCCGCCTTCCCGGTCATCCTGGTGCTGGTCCTGGCCCTATTCCTCACCGCGCCCAAATTCTGTTACCGGCTGCTGCGCGAGCCCACAGCCGGGCGCGAGGCGACACAGAGCGCGATCCTCGTCGGCAGCGGTGACAGCACCGAGCGGTTCCTCGCCGCGTATGCCCACAGCCCGGCCCAGCCCTACCGGTTCACCGGGCTGCTGGCGCTGTCGGAAAAACATGTCGGGCGGCGGGTGCACGGGATGGATATTCTGGGCTCCATCACCTCGGCCGACGGCGCGCTGACCCGGCTTGCGTCCAAGCCTGACGTGCTGATCATCACCGCGCCGAATCTCGCCGGCACGGATGTGCAGAATCTGCTCGCCATTGCGGCGCGGCATGGCGCGCGGGTGCTGCGGGCGCCGTGCCTGACGCATCTGGCCCCGGCAGAGCAGCAGGTCGAGCTGCGGCCGATCGCCCTGGAGGATCTCCTCAACCGCCAGCAGGTGCGGCTCGACCACGACGGCATGACTAGGCTGATCGCCGGGCGGCGGGTGCTGGTGACAGGCGCTGGCGGCAGCATCGGCTCTGAACTCGCGCGCCAGCTGGCGGCGCATGCTCCCTCCGAGCTGCTGCTCCTGGATAACAGCGAGTTCGCGCTCTGGCGGATCGACCTCGAACTCTCCGAACTGCACCCAAGCGTGCCGCGCCGCGCCGTGATCGCCGATGTGCGGGATGCGCCGCGCATCCAGGCGCTGATGGACGAATTCCACCCCGAGCTGGTGTTCCACGCCGCGGCGCTGAAGCATGTGCCGATGGTGGAAGCCAACCGGCTGGAAGGGTTGCGCACCAACGCACTCGGCACGCGCATCGTGGCGGATGCCGCGGTGGCCAGCGGCGCCGGGCTGATGGTGCTGATCTCCACCGACAAGGCGGTGAACCCCGGCTCGGTGATGGGCGCCTCCAAGCGCGTGGCGGAGATGTACGCCCAGGCGCTGGACGTGGCGGCCCGCCACGCCGGGTATGGGATGCGCTGCGTGACGGTGCGGTTCGGCAACGTGCTCGGCTCCACCGGCTCGGTGGTGCCGCTGTTCCGCCGCCAGCTGGCCCATGGCGGGCCGCTGACCGTAACCCACCCCGAAATGCGCCGCTACTTCATGACCGTGCGCGAGGCCGTGGGGCTGGTGCTGCAAGCCTCCGTCTCCGGCAGCGGCGCGGAGGCCATCCCCGATGGCGGGATCTTCATCCTGGACATGGGCGAGCCGGTAAAGATCGTGGACCTTGCCCGGCACATGATCCGCCTGGCCGGGCTGCGCCCGGAAGTGGACATCAAGATCGCCTTCACCGGCATGCGGCCAGGGGAAAAACTGTTCGAGGAGCTGTTCCATGGCAACGAACGCCCGGCGCCCAGCGGCCATGATGGGCTAATGATGATCACCCCGCGCATGGCCGACCTCACGGCGATAACGACCGCGCTCGACCGGATGGAAGACGCCGCCGCCGCGGGGGATGAAGCCGCCGCCTTGGCCATGGTGAAAACACTGGTGCCCGAATTTTTACCGCCGCCCGGTCTCGCCGTTTCCGCCGCCGCGGAGTAAACACGGCGATCATGGACGCAGTTAACTTTCCGCCAGTTCCCTTCCTCGACCTCAAAGCCCAGCAGGCACGCCTCGGCCCCAACCTGCGCCAGCGGCTGGATGCGGTGCTGGCGCATGGCCAGTACATCCTGGGGCCGGAAGTGGCCGAGCTGGAGGCGAAGCTCGCCGCGTTCTGCGGCGCGAAGCACTGCGTCACCGTCAGCTCCGGCACAGATGCGCTACAGATCGCGCTGATGGCCGAGGGCATCGGCCGGGGGGACGCGGTGTTCCTGCCCGCCTTCACCTATACCGCCACGGCGGAAGTGCCCCTGCTGCTCGGCGCCACGCCGGTCTTCGTGGATGTCGATCCCCGCACCTTCCAGATCGACCTCAACAGCCTGAAAGCCCGCATCGCCCAGGTGAAGCAGCGCGGCGAATTGCGCTGCCGCGCCATCATCGGCGTGGATCTGTTCGGCCAGCCGGCGGATTGGGCGGGGTTGCGCGCCATCGCCGCGGCGGAAGGGCTGTTCACCCTGGATGACTGCGCCCAGAGCTTCGGCGCGGCACAGGGTGGCGAGCGCCTGGGCAAGGCGGCAGACGCCACTGCCACCAGCTTCTTCCCCTCCAAGCCGCTCGGCGCCTATGGCGATGGCGGCGCGCTGTTCACCGAGTCCGACGAGCGCGCGGCGCTGTACCGCTCGCTGCGCACGCATGGCGAGGGCACGACCCGCTACGAGGTGCTGCGCATCGGCATGAACGGGCGGCTGGACACCATGCAGGCCGCCGTGCTGCTGGCCAAGCTGGAAGTGTTCGAGGGCGAGATCGCCCGGCGCGAGGAGATCGCGCGGATTTACGACGCCGAACTCCGCGGGGTGGTCGACACACCCGCCCGCGTGCCCGACGCGCGGAGCGCCTGGGCCGTGTATTCCGTGCTGCTGCCCGATGCCGCCCAGCGCGATGCCGCCCGCGCCGCGTTGCAGGCCGCCAGCATCGGCAACGCCGTGTACTACCCTCGCGCGCTGCACCAGCAGCCCGCCTATGCCGCCTGCCATGACGGCACGGCCCTGCCAGTCGCGGAATCACTGGGTGCGCGCATCCTGGCGCTGCCTATCCACCCCGACCTCACCGACGAGCACGCACGGCGCACCGCCGCCACGCTGCGCGCGGCAGTTACCGGCTAAGCCATGCCGCGCGGCGATCTGTTCCCGGATATCGCCCCGTTCGAAACCGGGTATCTGCCGCTCGATAACGGCCACACGATGTATTGGGAGCAATCCGGCAACCCGCAGGGGCGGCCGGTATTGTTCCTGCACGGCGGCCCGGGGGCTGGAGCCGGGGCGGTACACCGTCGCTTCTTCGACCCCAATTTCTGGCGCACCATCATCTTCGACCAACGCGGCGCCGGACGTTCGCTCCCCCTCGCGGGCCTGACCGCGAACACCACGCCGCATCTCATCGCCGATATCGAGATGCTGCGCGAATTCCTCGGCATTAAGCGCATGCTGCTGTTCGGCGGCTCCTGGGGCTCCACCCTCGCCCTCGCCTACGCCCAGGCGCACCCGGAGCGCGTAACCGGCGCGGTGCTGCGCGGCATCTTCCTGGGGCGGCCCATCGAGGTGGACTGGTTCCTCTACGGGCTGCAACGCGTCTTCCCCGACGTGCACGCCGCCTTCGCCAATTTTCTGCCCGAGGATGAGCGCCACGACCTGCTGGCCGGCTACTTCAAGCGCCTGACCAACCCGGACCCCGCCGTGCATGGCCCGGCGGCGCGGGCCTGGAGCATCTACGAAGGCTCGTGCTCGACCCTGCTGCCGAGCTTCGACGCCGTCTCCGCCTACGCGCAGGACCCTTCGGCCCTCGGCCTGGCGCGGATCGAGGCGCATTACTTCGACCACGGGCTGTTCCTGCCGGAAGGCGGGCTGCTCGCGCATATGCACCAACTGCGGGGCATTCCCGCCGAGATCATCCAGGGCCGCTACGACATGATCTGCCCGGCGCAGTCGGCCTTCGAACTGGCGGTGAGCTGGCCCTTGGCGCGGCTCACCATCGTGCCCGATGCCGGGCATTCCGCGCTGGAACCGGGCGTGCGCCTCGCCCTCATCGCCGCGCTGGAGCGCTGCCGCGCCTTGACATGAGCCACACGGATGCGGTGATCTCCTACCTCCAGGTCGGAGAAACGAAGTGAGCCTGTCACGCCGGAACTTGCTGCGCCTTGGCCTTGCGCTGCCGGCGATGCCCGCCTTGGCGGATGCCGACACTCCCGCCGCGCTGCTGATGGGCACCGGCTCTCCGGGCGGGGATTTCGCGCTCTACGGCCCGGCCTGGGGCCAGCTCGCCGCCGCGCAGACCGGCATAAGCATCGCCTATCGCGCCACGGGCGGTTCGTCCGCGAACATATTGCTGATCGAGGAAGGCGCTGCCGAGCTGGGCCTGACCACCGTGGCGGTGGCCAGACAGGCCCGTTTCGGCACCGGAGCCTGGACGGACGGGGTGAAGTTCCTGGCCTTCCGCGCGCTGTTCCCGATGTTCCCCTCGGTGCTGCAGATCGTCTCACCGGCGGCGACGGGGATCACTTCGCTCGACGCGCTGTCCGGGCAGGTGATCGGCGTCGGCCCCGCGGGCAGTAGCGCCGCCACCACCATGCCGGATATCCTCGCCAGCATCGGCGTACAGCCCAAGGCCATGGTGGCGGGCGGCTACATCAAGCAGATCCACGACATGCTGTCCGGGCAGATCGCGGCCTGTGCCTTTATCGGCGCGCCGCCTTTGCCCGCCATCGCCCAAGTGGCGATGACGCATAGCCTCTCGCTGATCGGCTTTTCCGGGCCGGAGGCGGCGCAGGTTGCACGCGTGGTGCCGGGCATGAGCCCGATGGTGCTGAAGGCCGGGCTGTTCCCGGGCCAGCACATGGGAATCGGCAGTGTCGGCACAATGAACATCGCCATCGGCGCCGCCAGCCTGCCCAAGGATCTGGCGCAGGCAGTCACCCAGGCCGCGCTTGACCATATGGCGATGCTCGCCGCCGTGATCGACACCCCCCCGAACCCGTCATCGGTGAGCAGCATCACCGACGCGGGCATCACCTTCCACCCCGGCGCCGCGGTGGCGCTACGCCATGCCGGGTTCCGCGTGCCGGATAAATTCGTCGAGGCCTAGATAAGTCGGCCGTCGCGCAGGACTACCTGCCGGTCCATGCGCGCGGCAAGGTCCGGGTTATGCGTGGCGATCAGCGCCGCGACATTCTCCGAGCGCACCACATGGAGCAACTCCTCGAACACGATGTTGGCGGTGGCGACATCGAGATTGCCCGTTGGCTCGTCCGCCAGCAGCAGCGCGGGACGGTTGGCCAGCGCACGGGCGATGGCCACGCGCTGCTTCTCGCCGCCCGAGAGCTTGCCCGGCGGATGCTCGGCGCGCGCGGCGAGGCCGAATTTCTCCAGCAATTCCCGCGAGCGCCTGTTGGCGTCCGCCTCCGGCACCCCGGCGATCATCTGCGGGATGGAGATGTTCTCCAGCGCGGTGAACTCCGCCAGCAGATGGTGGAACTGATAAACGAAGCCAACCTTGCGCAGGCGGATGGCGGTGCGTGCATCGTCGGACAGCGCCCCCGCATCCGTGCCGTCGATGAGCACCCGCCCGCCATCTGGCATTTCGAGCAGCCCGGCGAGGTGCAGCAGGGTGGATTTACCCGAGCCCGAGGGCGCGACCAGAGCGACGATCTCGCCCCGGCGCACGGAAAGTTCCGCGCCGTCGAGCACGGTGAGCGCCTCGGCGCCGGTCCTGTAGGTACGCTGGATGGCTTCCAGCCGGAGCAGAACGTCACTCACTGCGCAGTGTCTCCACCGGGTCGATATGCGAGGCCCGCCAGCTTGGATAGATGGTGGCGAGCAAAGAGAGGATGAGGGACATCACCAGCACCTCCGTCACCTGGTGCCAGTTCAGCTTCGCCGGCAGGGCTTCCAGGTAATAGATGGTCGGGTCGAACAGCTTCACCCCCAGCAGGCGCTGCACGAACAGGCGGATCTGGTCGATATAGGCGCAGAAGGTGACGCCGAGCCCGAAGCCGATAAGCGTGCCAAGCACGCCGACCGAGGCGCCGCACATGAGGAAGATGCGCATCACCGCGCCGGAGCTGGCCCCCATGGTGCGCAAAATGGCGATGTCCCTGGCCTTGTCCTTCACCATCATGATCAGCGAGGAGATGACGTTGAACGCGGCGACGAGGATGATCAGCGTCAGGATCAGGAACATCACGTTGCCTTCCACCGTCACCGCGGCAAGGAAGGAGTCGTTGTTCTGGCGCCAGTCCTGCACGTTGAGCGCGCGGTCCGGGAAGGCGTTGGCGATGGCCTGCTTGATCGCGTCGTCATGGTCCGGGTCGGCGACGAAGACCTGGATCTGCGTCGCCACGCTGGGCTGCTGGAACAGCGTCTGCGCAGCACCCAGCGGCAGGAACACGAAGCTCGAATCGTATTGCTGCATGCCGGTCTGGAAGATCGCCACCACCCGGAAGGACTGGATGGAGGGGATGGTGCCGATGACCGTGGCCTTGCCCTGCGGCAGGATCAGCGTGAGCTGCGAGCCGATGGAAAGGCCGAACTGGCTGGCAAGGCTGCCGCCGATGGCGATGGTGTCGTCCCCCGTGAGGTCGGCAAGGCTGCCCGCCACCACATGGCTGGAGACGGTGGGCAACTGCTCCAGCCCCTCCGGCGTGATGCCACGGGCAACGCCGCCCGTCGCCCCGCCCTGCGGGCCGGACATCAGCACCTCGCCCTGCACGATGGGGAACGCGCCGGTGACGCCGGGGATGCCGTGGATCTTGGCACTCATGGCGTCGTAATCGGTGAGCGCCGTGGTCGCGCCATACACGCCGATATCGCCGTTCAGGCCGAGGATCTGCGAGAGCAGCTCCTGGCGGAAGCCGTTCATCACACTCATCACGATGATCAGCGTGGCCACGCCGAGCGCGATGCCGATGAGCGAGAAGATGGCGATGATGGAGACGAAGCGCTCACCGCGCCGGGCGCGCAAATAGCGCGCCGCGATCTTGCGCTCAAAGGCGATGAACATCAGCCGCGCACCTTGGCGAGAGCCTCTTCCACCGGCAGCTCGAAGCGCTCGCCCGTGGCGCGGCGCTTCAGCTCCACCATGCCGGCGGCAGCGCCGCGCGGGCCGACGATCATCTGCCAGGGATGGCCCATCAGATCGGCCTCGGCGAATTTATGCCCGGCGCGCTCCTCGCGGTCGTCGTACAGCGCGTCGGCGCCCAGGGCGGCGTAGAGTTTCTCGCACAGCGCGTCGGTGACCGCGTCGCCCTGGCGCAGGTTGAGGATGGCGGCCTTGAACGGAGCGATCGCGTCGGGCCAGATGATCCCGGCTTCGTCGTGCCGGGCCTCGATGATGGCGCCGACGAGACGCGAGACGCCGATGCCGTAGGAGCCCATCTCGGGGAAGAATTTCTGTCCGTCCGGCCCGGTGACGGCGAAGTCCATCGCCTCGGAATACTTGGTGCCGAAATAGAAGATCTGCCCGACCTCAATGCCGCGCCCCTCGCGGCGGCGCTCCTGCGGGATCTTGTCCCAGGCTGTGACATCGTGCTTCTCGTCCGTGGCGGCGTAGATCGTCGTCATCTGCTCGTAGAAGGCGTTCACGTCCGTGGCGCTCATCGCGTCACCGGCCTCGAACGCGGCGTCGTAGAACACGCCGGACTCGCCCGTGGGGGCCAGCACGTGGAATTCATGGGAGAGATCGCCGCCAATGGCGCCCGTGTCGGCGCGCATGGGGATGGCGGTGATGCCGATGCGCTGGAAGGTGCGCATATAGGCGAGCATCATGGTGCGGTAGGCGTGCACCGCGCCTTCATAATCCAGGTCGAAGCTATACGCGTCCTTCATCAGGAACTCGCGGCCGCGCAGCACGCCAAAGCGGGGGCGCACCTCGTCGCGGAACTTCCACTGGATGTGATAGGGCATCTGCGGCAGGTCGCGGTAGCTCTTGATGGAATCCCGCACGATGGCGGTGATCATCTCCTCGTTGGTCGGGCCGTAGAGCAGTTCGCGGTCGTGGCGGTCGGTGATGCGCAGCATCTCCTTGCCGTAGGCATCGTAGCGGCCGGATTCACGCCACAGATCCGCGCTCTGGATCGTCGGCATCAGCACTTCCTGCGCCCCGGCGGCGTCCTGCTCCTCGCGCACGATCTGCGCGATCTTGGACAGCACACGGTAGCCGGTTGGCAGCCAGGCATAGATGCCCGAGGCCATCTGCCGGATCATGCCCGCGCGCAGCATCAGGCGGTGCGAGGCGATCTGCGCCTCGGCGGGGGTTTCCTTGAGTGTGGGGATCAGGCTGCGGGACAGACGCATAAAGGACCTTCGAACTAGGAGTGGGCTGGTTTCAGGACTGGCACCCTTTCCGCCAGCCAGCGGTCGGCGGCGCGGCGGCAGGGGGTTTCCACGGCGGTATAAAGCAGAATCGCCAGGACAAAAGTGCCCGCGACCATGCCTGCGGCGAAAAGCGCCGCGTGAGAGACGGGAGTCCACCCGGCGCGGCGGAAAAGCTGGCAGAGCACCAGCTCGGGGATCGAGAAGCTCATGTAGAACGAATACGAGAGCAGGCCCAGCCGGCGCAGCAACTTGCGGTTGCCGAGCATAGGCGCCCACCCGGCATCGGCCTGCATGAGGAAGGCGAACAGCACCGCCCAGATGCCCACCAAGGTGACGAGATCGAGCCCCAGCGCCGCCCCGGCCAGGGTGAAGGCGGCACCGCCATACAGGCACAACCGGCGCAGCCAGGCTTCATCGGCACAAAGATAAACAAAGCGCGCCGTGGCCGCGCCAGCGATGAACTCGGGGAAGAACCGGAACAGCCCGAAGGCGTAGGTGAGGTTGAAGCTGTAATGGTGCGCGACGAAGATCAGCCCCATCACGGTGAACCCGGCGACGGCCGCCTGCACCGCGACGATGGCAGGGCAATAGGTGAGCGCGCACCACAGCAGGGGGAAAAGCAGATAGCCCGCCCATTCGGTGCTGAGCGACCATGACGGATAATTCCACGCGCCCTGCCCCGCCCCGCCCCAGCCCTGCACCAGCAGCAGGTTCTGCAGCAGGGAGGCGAGACCGAACCGCCCCGGATCGCGCGGCGCCCAGCCCAGCGCCAAGCCGGAGAGCACCAGCCCGGCCAGAATGGCGATGGTCGCCAGATGCACCGGATACAGCCGGGCCAGCCGCTTGCCCCAGAACACCAGCATGCTCGCGAAGGGAGGCGGCATGAATTTCGGTGAAGGGTGGCGCCGGTCCTGGTTGGCCAGTTCCGGGTGCACCCGCGCCAGGATGAGGCCTGAGAGGATGAAGAAGCCGTCCACGCCGAGATAGCCACGGCGGATGAGACCGGCGAGCGGGCCGAGCCAAGCCGAGAAGTTCAGGTACAGGTCGATATGGTAAATGAACACCCAGCCCGCGAAGGCGGCACGGCAGATCGTCAGATCGGTAATTTCCTGCTTCGCGGTCATCGGCACTTTCGTCCTAACCAAATAGAAAGAAGCCCGCCAGCCCCATTAGGGCGGCGGGCCAAGTTCAGGGAGGAAACGCCAGTCACACGGCAGGATGAAGAACCAAACCTCATCCCTGAAGCATATACTGCCCTGCACAAAGCCTCGGCGTCCAGCAAAAAGCCATGAAATTTCGCGTAATTTTTAGCCTCTCAGGCAGTTCTTGCCTTTTCTTTAAGCTGTCTTATCCGCGTCATTTCGCTTTCTGCTCAAATATTGTCCAAATGCAGAATATGCACCTCCACCAGCGGGCGCTTGCCCAGGCGCTTGCCGGTGATCCGGCGCAGCGCCGCGCGGGCGGCATCGGTAAAGGCGACCTCGTCACTGCGCAGCCCCTTGGGCAGATCGTTCAGCTCCTCAAGGAACTCGGCCTCATAGGCCAGGCGGGTCTTGCCATCCGCCTCGTCCAGCAGGCCGGGGCCGGAAATGCGCGGCGTGCCGACCACACGGCCACGGTCATCGACAGCAAAGCTGCCCATGACGACGCCATTGAACAGCATGCGCCGGCGCGCGGCGAGGACGCTGCCCTTCAGCGGCAGGATCCGGTCGCCATCGACGACCAGCCGCCCGGTCGGCACGGAATCCACCACGCGCGGCAGGCCGGGGGCGAATTGCAGCACATCGCCATTCTCCACCAGCACGGTGGGAATGCCAGCATGCTGGGCTAAGGCCGCCTGGGTGGAGAGATGCCGCCACTCGCCATGAGTGGGGATGATGTGTTTCGGGCGGACCAGCGCGTAGAGCCGCTTCAGCTCGTCCTGCGCCGGATGGCCGGAGACATGGGTGAACTCTTCGTTATCGGTGATGATATTCACCCCGCGCCGGGCCAGCGCGTCGCGCACCTTGCGTACCGCCAGCTCGTTGCCGGGGATGACGCGGGAGGAGAAGATCACCGTATCACCCTCGCCCAGCACGGCATGGCGGTGCGAGTCGTGTGCGATGCGCGCCAGCGCCGAACGCGGCTCGCCCTGGCTGCCGGTGGTCAGCAGCAGCAGGTTCTCGTCCGGGATCGAGCCGATCATCTCTTCGGGGAGGAGATCCGGCACGTTCTTCAGGTACCCGGCCTCCTGCGCCGCGGCGATGTAGGTGGTGAGGCTGCGCCCGACCAGGCAGACATGCCGCCCCGCCGCCTCGGCCGCGGAGATGATGCTGGAAAGGCGCGCGATATTGCTGGCGAAGCAAGTCACCGCGACCCGCCCCGGCAGGTCCATGATCAGCGCTTCCAGGCTGTTCTTCACGTCCTGCTCGGAGCCGGAATGCCCCTCCACCGTGGCGTTGGTGGAATCGGAGACCATCGCCAGCACACCGGCATCGCCCAGCGCGCGTAGCGCTGCCTCGTCGGTGACCGCGCCGACCACCGGGCTCGGGTCCAGCTTCCAGTCGCCCGTGTGCAGCACCGTGCCGTAGCTGGTGGTGATCGCCAGCCCCTGGGCCTCCGGCGTTGAGTGGGTGAAGCCGTAATAGCGCAGCTCAAACGGCCCCAGGCGCATGTGTCCGCCACAGGGCACCACATTCAGTTTCAGCTCGCGGCCGATACCGGCCTCGGCCAGCTTGCGCTTGAGCACGGCGGCGGCGAACGGCGTGGCATAGACCGGGCAGCGCAGCTGCGGCCAGAGCCGGGCGATGCCGCCGATATGGTCCTCATGCGCATGCGTCACCACCAGGCCGAGCAGCGCCTCGCGCTGTTCCGCGATGAAGGCGGGGTCAGGCAGCAGGATTTCGGCCTCGGGCGTCTCGGGTCCGGTGAACCCCATGCCGCAATCCACCGCCAGCCAGGCGCCGTCGCAGCCATAGAGATTGAAATTCATACCGATTTCACCCGTGCCGCCAAGTGGCACGAAGATGAAAGCGCCTTCCGCGTCGCCCCCGCTTGGCGGCTGGGGCTTGCGGGCGGATTTTGCCATCAGATACTCAACTCCTGAATTCGTTTGATTAGTCGCTGTCCATAAACCGCGTACGGTCGCGCGGCAAAACCGGGGCTGGGTTGCGTTCCGAGAGCAGGCGCAACCCGTCGAGGGTGAGATCCGGGGCGATGGCCATGAACTTGGGCGTGCCCTCGGCGAAGAGCGGCGCCAGCCCGCCAGTGGCAATGGCTTTCAGCTTCTCGCCGAACTCGGTCTCGATGCGCGCGAGCAGCCCTTCGATGAGCCCGACATAGCCCCAATAGATGCCCGACTGCATGGCGGGCACGGTATCGCGCCCGATGACCGAATGCGGGCGGCCGATGCCGATGCGCGGCAGCCGCGCCGCCGCTTGGTGCAGGGCCTCGATGGAAAGGTTGATGCCGGGCGAGATGGCGCCGCCGAGATAGGCGCCGTCCTTGTCCACGACGTCGAAGGTCGTGGCCGTGCCGAAATCCACCACCACCAGCGGGCCGCGATAGTAATGATGCGCGGCCAAGGAGTTGAGCAGGCGGTCGGCACCGACGCCCGCGGGGTTGTCGGTCCTGATCTCGAAACCCCAGTCGAGCGAGGAGCGGGCCACCAGCGGCTCCACGGCGAACCACTCGCGGCACAGCCGGCGCAGATGGTACAGCGCCGCCGGCACCACGGTGCCGAGCACCGCCCGGTCGATTTCGCTCGGCTTGAGGCCGATGCGGGTAAGCAGGGCCTCCAGCCACACGCCATATTCATCGGAGGTGCGCTGCGCCGAGGTCGCCAGGCGCCAGGTGCCGCGCCATTCCAACCCGTCATGCACGGCGAACACGATATTGGTGTTGCCCGCATCGATCACCAGAAGCATGTCTTCCGCCCCTTATCCCTGCCCCAGATCAATGTGCAATTAGCTGGAATCGCCAGATTTCAGCTAATCGCATAAAATTGATCGCCAAATATATAAGCTAGGGCGTTCATCTAATTAATGAACGCTCTAGCAGGACTTCGCCTGTATTGATGGTGTCGATACGATCTTTGTTGCGCAACAGCAATTCGCCCAAAGCGGATAATCCGGCGAAAACGCCCTCCAGCAACCGCCCGCCGGCCTGGATGCGCATCGCCGAGCCAACCGGGTGGGCACGTTCCAGCCAGGCGGCGCGGATGTCGGCGGCGGGAGCCTCCTGCCAAGCGCCGAGGCGGGCCAGCACGGCCTCCGCCATTTGCTGCGCGGAAAGGCTCACGCCATGCGCGGCGAGCGAGGTGGTGCGCCGCCCCTCGATTTCGGGCGCGGCGCGGAGGTTCACGCCGATGCCGATCACCAGCCAGTCCAGCCGGTTTTCCGCCGGGGCGGCGTCGATCAGCACCCCGGCGAGCTTGGCATCGCCGATGAGCACGTCATTGGGCCATTTCAGGCGGGTGGGCGGGGCAAAAAACTGCTCCAGCGCCTCGGCCACGGCCAAGCCGGCAAGCAGGGCGAACATGCCCGTCTCGGCCAAGGGCCGCACCGGGCGCAGCAGAACGGAGAGATTGAGATTGCCTTCCGGCGCCTGCCAGGAGCGGCCACGCGAGCCGCGCCCGGCTGTCTGCTTCAGCGCCAGTACCGCCAGCCCCGCCGCCTCGCCCGCGCGGGCCCGCGCGGTGCAGAGGTCGGATGTGGAGCCAAGTTCGTCGAAAACCTCAAGCCGCCAAGCGGTCAACCCATCAGGGCCTTTGCCGCGGCATCGGCGGCGCTGAGCAGCGGCGCCGGAAGGAAGACGAACAGCGCGGTGGCGGCAGCACCCAGCGCCATGATGAAGTTCACGCTCTTCGGCGCGGCGTCGAATTCAGGCGCGCCGGCATCGAAATACATCACCTTGATGACGCGCAGATAGTAGAAGGCGCTGATCACGCTGGTGATGATACCGATGATGGCGAGCGTGGTGAGCCCCGCGTTGAAGGCAGCGGCGAACACATACAGCTTGCCGAAGAAGCCGGAGAGCGGCGGGATGCCGGCCATTGCCCACATGAACACCGCCAGCGCGAAGGCGAAGCCCGGGCGCTGCGATGCCAGCCCGGCGAGATCGGCGATGGTCTCCACCGCCTGGCCACGGCGGCGCATGGCGATGATGCAGGCGAAGGCGCCGAAGGACATCACGACATAGATGGCGATGTAGACCAGCGTGGCCTGGATGCCAGCCTCAGTGCCTGCGGCGAGGCCCATGAGCGCGTAGCCCATATGGCCGATGGAGGAATAGGCCATCAGGCGCTTGATATTGGTCTGCGAGATGGCGGCGAGGCCGCCCAGCGCCATGGAGATAATGGCGAGGATCTCGACGATCATCTGCCATTGCGGCAGCAGATGCCCGAACGGCCCGATCATCACCGAAAGGAACAGCGCCATGGCGGCGGCCTTGGGCGCGGTGCCGAACAGCGCGGTGACGGAGGTCGGCGCGCCCTCGTACACATCCGGCGTCCACATATGGAACGGCGCTGCGGAGATCTTGAACGCCAGACCGACCATGATGAACACGAGGCCGATGACGGTGCCGTACCCAGCGCCGCCAGCCAGCAGCCCGGCCAGGGAGACGAAATTCGTCGTCCCGGCAAAGCCGTAGACCAGCGAGATGCCGTACACCAGCAGTCCGGAAGCCAGCGCGCCGAGGACGAAGTACTTCAGCCCGGCCTCGGTGGAGCGCACCGAGTCACGCGCCAGCGCCGCAGTGATGTAGAGGGCCAGGGATTGCAGCTCGAACCCGACATAAAGGGTCATCAGGTCGTTGGCGGAGATCATCACCACCATGCCAAGCACCGCGAACAGCACCAGGATCGGGTACTCGAAGCGGGCGATCCCTTCCTTGCTGTTATAGTCGAGCGAGAGCACCAGCGCCGCCGCCGCCGCAAGATAAACGACGCCATCGGCGAAGCGGGTGAACAGGCTGGTCTTCAGCAGCCCGCCGAAGAGCAAGCCATCCGGCGCGGCACAGGAGGCCAAGGCCGCCAGCGCCAGAAGGACGATGGCGCCTGCCGTGATGAAGCAGGTGGGCTCGCGTTTGGCCAGCACGCCGATGAGCAGCAGCGCCATGCCGCCGACGCCGAGAAGCAGGGCGGGAAGAACGGGGAGCAAGGAGGTCATTTCTGCGTCACCATGGCCAAGGCCGAGTGGGAGGAAAGCGCCGCGGTGTGCGCCTGCACGAGCGAGGCCACCGAGGCGTCGAACATATGCGTGAAGCTGGTGGGGTAGATGCCCAGCCACAGCACCAGCGCCGCCAGCGGCAGCAGCATGGCGTATTCACGCGGCTTCAGGTCGGAGATCTGCGCCAGCTCCGGGTGAGTGAACTTGTCGAACAGCACGGCGCGGACCATCACCAGCATATAGGCGCAGCCCAGCACCATGCCGGCGCCGCCCAGCAGCGAGACCCAGAAATTCACCTTCATGGCGCCGACGATGACCAGGATCTCGCCGATGAAGCCGGAGGTGCCCGGCAGGCCCATATTGGCCAGGGAGAACAGCATCAGCAGCGCGGCATAGGCCGGCATCCGCGCGGCCAGACCGCCAAGGCGCGAGAGGGCCAGCCCCTCGCCACGGGCCAGGATCACGCCGGTGCAGACGAACAGGCCCGCGATGACGATGCCGTGCGAGAGCATCTGGAACAGCGCGCCCTCGATCCCCTCCACCGTGAAGGTGAAGATGCCGATGATGATGACGCCCATATGCGCCACCGAGGAGTAGGCGATCAGGCGCTTCATGTCCGTCTGCGCCAGGGCGACGAAGGAAATGTAGATGACCGCGACCACGCCCAGCGTGAACATCAGCGGCTCGGCGGCAGCACTTGCGGCAGGCAGCATCGGCACCGCGAAGCGCAGGAAGCCGTAGGCGCCCATCTTGGACAGCACGGCCGCCAGCATGATGGTGCCGGGGGTCGGTGCCTCGCCATAGGCATCCGGCAGCCAAGTATGCAGCGGCCACACCGCGGCCTTCA
Source organism: Acidocella sp. (assembly GCF_052326845.1). Classification (GTDB taxonomy): domain Bacteria; phylum Pseudomonadota; class Alphaproteobacteria; order Acetobacterales; family Acetobacteraceae; genus Acidocella. Next base: position 17,537 of record NZ_JBKQJR010000018.1, read on the forward strand.
CGCCGAAGGAGGCGAGGAAGGCGGCGAACAGCCACATCTGCGCCTGGGCGGAAATCGGCGTCCTGATCAGCGTGGCAATGTCCGTGGTGCCGGCATGGTGCCACAGCCAGACCAGGGCCAGCAGCATGAACAGCGACCCGGCCAGGGTGAAGAGGAAGAACTTCACCGCCGCGTAGATGCGCTTCGCACCGCCCCAGACGCCGATGATGAGGTACATCGGCAGCAGCACGGCTTCGAAGAAGATGTAGAACAGCAGGAAATCCGTGGCCGCGAACATGCCGGTGGTCATGGTCTCCAGCAGCAGCATTGCCGCGAAGAAGGACCGGGCCCGCTTGGTAATGGTGGCGCTGGACAGGATGGCGATAGGGGTGAGCACCAGCGTCAGCAGGATGAGGAACAGGCTGATGCCGTCCACGCCCATGCGGTACTGGATATCGAGCCCGGGGAGCCAGCTCGCCGTCTCGACGAACTGGTAGCCCGCCTCGGCCGGGTTGAACTGCGTCCAGAGATAGACGCCGAGCGCCAGCGCCAGCAGCGAGATGCCGAGTGCCGCTTGCCGCGCTTGCCTTGCGACCGCCACCTCGTCGCCCCGCAGTGTGGCGAGATACGCCACGCCCAGCAGGGGCAGGTAGGTGATGAGCGAAAGGATGGGAAAACCTGCCACGTTCATGGTTTACCGGACCCAGAGAAAGAGGCTGAGGAAGCCGAGCAGGCCAATCAGCATGACAAAGGCGTACAGCGCGATCGAACCGGTTTGCAGTTTGACCGTCTGCGTCGAGGCATCGGTGGTGAGCGCGGCGAGGCCGTTCGGCACGCCGTCGATCACCTGCTCGTCACCGAAGCGCCAGGCGAGTTTGGCCAGGCGCAGCGCCGGGCGGACGAGCAGCCAGTCATACAGCTCGTCGAAGTACCACTTGTTCAGCAGGAAGCGGTACAGCCAGCCGAACTGCTGCGACAGCGCGCCAGGGATGGCGGGAGCCAGCACGTAGAAGACGAAGGCGACCGCGAAACCGGCGATGCCAATGGCGAGCGGCGCGGCGGCGGCCCAGGCGGGGAGGCTTTCCAGCATGCCCATCGGGGAGTTCGCCGTGACATCGATGCTCGAACCCCAGAAGTGGATGTAATTGCCGCCGATGAAGTTGTTCTTCAGCAGGTAGCCAGCGCCCACCGCGCCAACCGACAGGCCGATCAGCGGCACCAGCATCACCAGCGGGCTCTCATGCACATGCTCCTGCACATGCTTGGGCGCGCGGGACGTGCCGTGGAAAGTGAGCAGGAACAGGCGGGCGATGTAGAAGGCGGTGAGGCCCGCGGTGAACACGCCCAGATACCAGCCATACATCGAGATCGGCGTATGGGCGGCGAAGGCGGCTTGCAGGACCGCGTCCTTCGAGTAGTAGCCGGCGAAAGGCGGAATACCGGCCAGCGCCAGCGAACCAATGAGCATCATCAGCCAAGTGACCGGCAGCTTGCGGGCAATGCCACCCATCAGGCGGATATCCTGCTCGTCGGACATCGCATGGATCACAGAGCCGGCCGACAAGAACAGCAGCGCCTTGAAGAAGGCGTGGTCGATCAAGTGGAACATCGCCACGGGATAGGCCCCCACGCCGACGGCCAGGAACATGTAGCCGAGCTGCGAGCAGGTGGAGTAGGCGATGATGCGCTTGATGTCGTTCTGCACGCAGCCGACCGTGCCCGCGAAGAAGGCCGTGGTGGCGCCGATGATGGTGATGAACTCCAGCGTGCCCGGGGCGGCGTCCATCAGCGGCGACATGCGCACGATCATGAAGACACCGGCGGCGACCATGGTGGCGGCGTGGATGAGCGCCGAGATCGGCGTCGGGCCTTCCATCGCGTCCGGCAGCCAGGTGTGCAGGAAGAGCTGCGCCGACTTGCCCATCGCGCCGATGAACAACAGGACGGCGATCACTTCGAGAACCGGGAAGGCCGTGCCGAACAGCGTGTAGCTGTTGCCCGCGTGCGCTGCCACGGCGGCAAAGATGCCGTCGAAAGAGATGGTGCCGAACACGACGTAGATGAGCGCGATGCCGACGGCGAAGGCGAGGTCGCCGATGCGGTTGACGATGAAGGCCTTGATGGCGGCGGCATTGGCGGCCGGGCGGTCGTACCAGTAGTTGATCAGCAGGTAGGAGACGAGACCGACGCCCTCCCAGCCGAAGAACAGCTGCAGCAGGTTATTCGCCGTCACCAGCATCAGCATGGCGAAGGTGAACAGCGACATATAGGAGAAAAAACGCGGCGCGGTCTTGTCATGCGCCATGTAGCCGATGCTGTAGACATGGATCAGCATGGACACGATGCTGACCATCACCACCATGGCGAGGCTCAGCTCGTCCTGGCGCAGGGTCCAGTCCGGCGTGAAGCCGCCGACCGAGATCCAGGTGGCCAGATGCAGCGGCGCCTGCACCCCGCCCAGCTGGGCGAGCACGCCGGCCAAGGCGCAGACCAGCATGAAGGCGATGCTGCCGCCGATGGCGGCGTGCCGGCCGATGAAGGGACGCGCCACACCCGAGATGAGCGAGCCGACGAGCGGGGCGAAAACGGCGATCAGCGTATACATATCAACCCCTCATCGTGGTCACGTCTTCGACCTCGATCGAGCCGCGGTTTCGGAAGTAGATGACGAGAATGGCGAGGCCGATGGCGGATTCCGCCGCCGCGACCGTGAGCACGAACATGGTGAAGACCTGGCCCACCATGTCGTGCAGCGCGCCGGAGAAGGCCACGAAATTGATGTTGGCCGCGAGCAGGACCAGTTCGATCGACATCATGATGACGATGATGTTCTTGCGGTTCATGAAGATACCGAACACGCCGATAACCAGCAGCAGCCCGGCAACCACGAGATAATGCGACAAGGGCACCAGCATGTCAGAGTGTCTCCTTCTCTTTCGGGGGCATGGCGGCGCCAGCGCCAAGCTCGGCATGCACCATCACCAGCGTCTGCTCCGGCGTGCGGGCGTGCTGCACGCTGAGCTTCTGGTGCAGCGAGCGCTTGCGTTCGCGGTGCGTGAGCACGATCGCGCCGATCATCGCCACCAGCAGCACCATGGCCGAGAGCTGGAACAGCGGCAGGTAGCTTGTGTAGATCAGGCTGCCCAGAGCCGCCGTGTTGGAAATGTTATCCGGCGTCGGGTGCAGCCGCGCCGCCGGGGCACCAGCGAGCACGGTCCAGCCCGAAACCACTAGGCAAAGCTCGCCGAACAGGACGAGCGCGACCAGCGCGCCGACCGGAGCGTAACGCTGGAAGCCTTCCTTCAGCGCGGCGAAGTCCACATCCAGCATCATCACCACGAAGAGGAACAGCACCGCGACGGCGCCGACATAGACAATGGCAAGGATGAAGGCCAGGAACTCCGCACCCGCCAGCAGGAACAGCACCGCGGCGTTGACGAAGGCCAGGATCAGGAACAGCACCGCATGCACGGGGTTGCGGGCGGTCACCACCATCACCGCCGAAGCCAGCAGGATGAGGGAGAACAGGTAAAACGCGAGGTTTACGATCATGGCGGGTTCTACCGGTAAGGGGCGTCGAGTTCGAGGCGCTTGGCGATTTCGGCTTCCCAGCGGTCGCCATTATCCAGCAGCTTCGCCTTGTCGTAGAGCAGCTCCTCGCGCGTCTCGGTGGCGAACTCGAAGTTCGGCCCCTCGACAATGGCATCCACGGGGCAGGCTTCCTCGCACAGGCCGCAATAGATGCACTTGGTCATGTCGATGTCGTAGCGCGTGGTGCGGCGCGAGCCATCCTCGCGCGGTTCCGCCTCGATGGTGATCGCCTGCGCGGGGCACACCGCCTCGCACAGCTTACAGGCGATGCAGCGTTCCTCGCCGTTCGGGTAGCGGCGCAGCGCGTGCTCACCCTTGAAGCGCGGGCTGATCCGGTTCTTCTCGAACGGGTAGTTGAGAGTCGCCTTGGGCTTGAAGAAAAAACGCAAGGTGAGGGCAAGACCGCAGAGGATCTCCCAGAGCACAAGGCTCCACGCCATTCGGCCGAGACGGTTCATTTCACAACCTCAAGCATTGGGCAACCATCCGAAATATTCCATCACCCCGGCCACCGCGACGAGGTAGACCAGCGTGATCGGCAGAAACACCTTCCAGCCCAGGGCCATCAGCTGGTCGTAACGCAGGCGCGGCAGCGTGGCGCGCACCCAGACGAAGACGAACAGGCAGATCAGGATCTTGAGCAGGAACCACAGCACGCCCGAGGGCAGGAACGGGATCGGCGAGAGCCAGCCGCCCAGGAAGAGCGTGGTGGTCATCGCGCTGATGAGGATCATGTTCGCGTATTCGCCGAGGAAGAACAGCGCGAAGGACATGGCGCTGTATTCCACGAAGAACCCGGCCACGATCTCCGATTCACCTTCCGCGAGGTCGAACGGCGCGCGGTTGGTTTCGGCGAGGCCCGAGATGAAGAAGATGACGAAGAGCGGGAACAGCGGGATGGCAAACCAGAGATGGCGCTGCGCCAGAACGATATTGTTCAGGTTCAGGGTGCCCGCGCAGATCAGCACGGTGACGATGACGAAGCCCATCGAGACTTCGTAGGACACCATCTGCGCCGCCGAGCGCAACGCGCCGAGGAAGGCGTATTTGGAGTTCGACGCCCAGCCGGCGATGATGATGCCGTACACGCCGAGCGAGGATACCGCGAAGAGATAAAGACCGCCGACATTGATATCGGCAATCGCCCAATGGTTGTTCACCGGGATCACCGCCCAGGCGACGATGGCGAGGCCAAAGGTGAGCATCGGCGCCAGCGTGAACAGCAGCTTGTCGGCGCCGGCGGGCGTGATCGTCTCCTTCATCAGCATCTTGATCGCGTCAGCGAAAGGCTGCGCGAGGCCGAACGGGCCGACGACATTCGGGCCCTTGCGGAGCTGGATCGCGCCCATCACCTTGCGCTCGAACCAGGTGAGATACGCCACGCCGATCAGCACCGGCACGATCAGTGCCAGCGACTCCAGCAGGGTGAGGATGATAATTCCCAGATTGGTTTGGAAAAACGTGCTCATTCGGCCGCCTCCGCATGAGCGGGGTAATGCGCCGCGACGCAGGCCGCCATTGTCGGGCTGGCGCGGCTGATGACATCGGTCTGGTAATAATTGGCGAAGACCGGGGTGAAGGGCGCCGCCGCAATCGCTGCCGCATCGCCCGCGGGGGCGGTGGCATCGTTACCGGCGAGGCGGTGGAAGCCCTGGCCGAACACCGGATAGCTCGCCTTCAGGTGCTCGCGCAGCTGCTCCAGCGTGTCATACGGCAAGGCATGGCCGATATAGGCGCTGATGGCGCGGATGATGCGCCAGTCCTCGCGCGCATCGCCCGGCGGCAGCACGGCGGCGAAGCCCTGCTGCACCCTGCCCTCGGTGCTGACGTAGGTGCCATCCTTCTCGGTGTAGGCCGCACCCGGCAGGATCACATCCGCGCGGGCAGCGCCGGCATCGCCGTGGTGGCCCTGGTAGATCACAAACGTGTCCTTGCCGATCGCCTTGGTATCCAGCTCATCGGCGCCAAGCAGCCAGAGCACGTCCACGCCGCCATTCAGCATGGCCTTGGTGGACTTGCCGCCCGGGCCGGACAGGAAGCCGAGATCCAGCCCGCCGACGCGGGAAGCCGCATGGTGCAGCACGTTGAAGCCGTGCCACTCGGCGGTGAGCATGTTGTACTGCGCCGCCAGCTTCCAGGCCGCCGCGTGCAGCGCCGCGCCATCGGGGCGGGCCAGCGCGGCGGCACCCAGGATGATCATCGGCTTCTTCGCGGCCTTCAGCACCTCGGCGAAGGGATGCATACCGTCGGCCAGCGCCTTCAGCGCCTCCGGCCCGGCGCCGATGCGCTCAACCGGATAGGTCAGCTCGCCCGCCTCGCCCACCAGCCCGGCGGTGAAGCCGCCAGCCAGCCAGCGCTTGCGGATGCGGGCGTTGAGCACCGGGGCCTCGTGGCGCGGATTGCTGCCGATGATCAGCAGCGCATCGGCTTCCTCGATACCGGCGATGGTGGTGTTGAACAGATAGAAGGCGCGGCGGGAGGCGTCGAACACGGCACCGTCCTGGCGGCAATCCAGATTGGGCGAGCGCAGCGCGGTGAAGAACTCCTTCAGCGCCAGCATGCTCTCGGCATCGCACAGATCGCCCGCAATGGCGCCGATCTTCTCCGGCGCCGTGCCCTTCACGCGGTTGGCGATGGCGGCGAACGCCTCTTCCCAGCTCGCGGCGCGCAGCTTGCCGTTTTCGCGCAGCCAGGGGCGGTCCAGACGGCGGCGCTTCAGGCCATCCACAGCGAAGCGGGACTTGTCGCCCAGCCACTCCTCGTTCACGTCGTCATTCATGCGCGGCAGGATGCGCAGCACCTCCGCCCCGCGGGCATCGACGCGGATATTCGCGCCCAGCGCGTCCAGCACGTCCACGCTGTCGGTCTTGCGCAGCTCCCAGGGGCGCGCGGTGAAGGCATAGGGCTTGGAGGTCAGCGCGCCGACTGGGCAGAGGTCGATGATGTTGCCGGAAAGCTCGGAACTCAGCGCCTTCTCGACATAGGTGCCGACCTGCGTGGTCTCGCCACGGAACGTGGCGCCAAGCTCGGCCACACCGGCAACCTCGGTGGTGAAGCGGACGCAGCGCGTGCAATGGATGCAGCGGGTCATCGTGGTCTTCACCAGCGGGCCCCAATCGGGCTTGGAGACGGCGCGCTTCTGCTCGTCATAGCGCGAATAATCGCGCCCATAGCTCACCGCCTCGTCCTGCAGGTCACACTCGCCGCCCTGGTCGCAGATGGGGCAGTCCAGCGGGTGGTTGATGAGCAGGAATTCCATGACACCGCGGCGGCCCTTGCGGACCATCTCGGTATCGGTGTGCACCACCATGCCCTCGGCCACCGGCATGCCGCAGGATGCCTGCGGCTTCGGCGGCATCTTCTCGATCTCCACCAGGCACATGCGGCAATTGCCGGCGATGGAGAGACGCTCATGGTAGCAGAAGCGGGGGATCTCGATGCCCGCGGCGTCCGCCGCCTGGATCACGGTCGAACCGGCGGGAACCTCGACTTCGACACCGTCAATGGTGAGTTTTACCATGGCTTACTCCGCCGCCTGCGCCACATTCTGCGGCGGCTGATAATCGGTTGCCCGCGCCTCGACCGTGGGACGGAAGGCGCGCATCAGGCCCTGGATCGGCCAGGAGGAGGCCTCACCGAAGGCGCAGATCGTGTGGCCGGCCACCTGGGTCGTCACCTGCTCCAGCAGGGCGATGTCGGCCATGGTCGCCTTGTTCTGCACGATGCGGTCCATCTGGCGCATCATCCAGCCGGTGCCCTCGCGGCACGGCGTGCACTGGCCGCAGCTCTCATGCTTGAAGAACTTGGACAGGCGCCAGATCGCCTTCACCACGTCCACGGACTTGTCCATGACGATGATGGCGCCCGAGCCCATGCCGGACTTCACGGCGGCGAGGCTGTCGAAATCCATGAGCTGCACATCGGCCATCGCCTTGTTCAGGATCGGCATGGAGGCGCCGCCGGGGATGATGGCCTGCAGGTTGTCCCAGCCGCCGCGCACGCCGCCGGCATGCTTCTCGATCAGGTCCTTCAGCGGCACGCCGAGTTCTTCCTCGACATTACAGGGATTGTTCACATGGCCGGAGATGCAGAAGATCTTCGTGCCCGCGTTCTTCGGCCGGCCCAGCCCGGCGAACCAGGCGGCGCCGCGGCGCATAATGGTGGGCGCGCCGGCGATGGTCTCGACATTGTTCACCGTCGTCGGGCAGCCATACAGGCCCATCGCCGCCGGGAAGGGCGGCTTCATGCGCGGCATGCCCTTCTTGCCTTCCAGGCTTTCCAGCATGGCGGATTCTTCGCCGCAAATATACGCGCCGGCGCCGCGCTGCAGCACGAGGTCAAAATCCCACCCGCTATTCGCCGCATTCTTGCCCAGAAGCCCTGCTTCATAGGCTTCGTCGATGGCGGCCTGGAGACGCTGCGCTTCGTTGTAATACTCGCCACGGATATAGATGAACGCCGTATGGGCACCCATGGCGAAACCGGCGATCAGCGCGCCCTCGATGAGCTTGTGCGGCTCATTGCGGATGATGTCGCGGTCCTTGCAGGTGCCGGGCTCGGACTCGTCGGCGTTGATGACGAGGTAGCTCGGGCGGCCATCGCTCTGCTTGGGCATGAAGGACCACTTCATGCCGGTGGGGAAGCCAGCGCCGCCACGCCCGCGCATGCCGGAGGCCTTCATCTCCTCGACCAGCGCATCGCGGCCGCGGGCGATGATCTCGGCCGTGCCGTCCCAGTCGCCACGGGCGCGCGCGCCCGCAAGGCGCCAGTCCTGCTGGCCGTAGAGGTTCTGATAGATGCGATCGGAATCCTTGAGCATGGTTACTCCCCGGAACCAGAAGCGGGCAGAAGCGTGGTCTGGCCGGAGGCCGGTGCCGAGGACGCGCGCCCGCCCAGCGACCCCGCCGGCGGCTGCGGCTTGCCGGCCCTGAGGTCCCCGATCAGCGCCTCGGTGCGCACCGCGTCCATGTCCTCGTAATAATCGTCGTTGACCTGCAGGATCGGCGCATTCACGCAGGCGCCGAGGCATTCCGCCTCGGTCAGGGTGAACAGCCCGTCCTCGCTGCTCTCGCCGAAATGGGCGATGCCGCTCGCCGTCTTGCAGGCGGACACGATGTCATCCGAGCCGCGCAGCCAGCACGGCGTGGTGGTGCATACCTGCAGATGGTACTTGCCCACCGGCTTGAGGTTGAACATCGTGTAGAACGTAGCGACCTCGTAGATGCGCATCGGCGCGGCGCCGAGGCGCTTGGCCACGGCATCCAGCGCCGCCTGCGGCAGCCAGGCGGAGCCGGTGGTGCGACCAACCTGGCGCTGGGCGATGTCGAGCAGCGTCTTCACCGCGCTCATCTGCCGCCCTTCCGGGTACT
>NZ_JBKQJR010000019.1:0-16787 GCF_052326845.1 Acidocella sp.
CCGATCTCGTGGGGCCGATCCTCATCGCGGGGGCGCCGCTCTCCTACTGGGCCGGCGTGCGCGGCAAAAATCCCATGCGCTATCTCGGCGGCCTGCTGGGCGGGAGCGTTCTTGCCCGCATGACGAGCGATTTGGGCAACGGCACCTTCGACGGCGCCTGGCTGATCGCAAATTTTGACGCTGGCAACCCCGCCAATACCTTCTGGGGCAAGGAGTACAGCGTCTGGGCGAATCCGGAGGAGCAGGAAGGGCGCTATCTTCAGTTCGAGAAATGGTGGGGCGACTTCATCATGCTGCGCGGCGAAGAGCTGCAATACATGGTCGACAACCTGTTCATCGGCAACAAGCTTTCGACGGGGCAGCTGGTCACGAGCGATGGCATCCGCCTCGACCTGCGTGAGATCAGATCGCCGATCGTCTGTTTCTGCTCGCAAGGGGACAACATCACGCCGCCGCAGCAGGCGCTTGATTGGATCCTCGATAATTACGAGAGCGTGGATGAAATCCGGCAGGCCGGTCAGACCATCCTCTACTGCCTGAACCAGAAGGTCGGGCATCTGGCGATCTTTGTGGGCACCGCAGTGGCCGCGCGGGAGCACGCGGAGTTCATGAACTATATGGACCTCATCGATGCCATGCCGCCCGGACTCTACGAGATCGTCATCAGCGATAAGCCGGTGGACGCGGCGGCAAGCTCAGGAGGTGTCGGCGGCTACGATATGCGCATCGAGGCGCGCGGGCTCGAGGATATCCGCGCCTTGGGGTGCAATTCGATCGATGACGAGCGCGAGTTTGCGGCGGTCGCCCACGTGTCGGAGCTCAATAACAGGCTCTATGAAACCTTCGTTCAACCCTGGGTCAAGGCGATTACAAGCCCGCAGCTTGCGCGCGTCACGCGGGAGTTGCATCCGCTGCGTCTGGGCTATTCGATCTTTTCCGACAAGAACCCGCTGATGCGCACGGTGGCGCCTCTGGCCGAGCAGGCCCGCGCCAAGCGTGCGCCCGTGGCGCCGGACAATCCGTTCGTCGCCATGCAGGAGCAGGTCTCGCAAGCGATGACACAGGCGCTGGACCGCTATGGCGAGATGCGGGACCAGTTCAACGAGCAGCTCTTCCATACGATCTACGGTTCGCCCCTGGTCCAGACCTTGTGCGGGATCTCGAAGAATGAGGAATCGCTGCGCCAGCGCCCCGGGCGCTCGCCCTCGACAAAGGCGGCGCTGGAGGCGGAGATCCACCGCCTGAAAGGGCGGATTGCCGAGGGCGGCAAGCTCGAGGCGGCGGCGCGGATTGTCGTCTATCTGAGCAAGGCGCACGATCTCGTCGAGGCGCGTTGCTTCGATGCCCTGCAAGGGCTGCTGGCAGCACATCCAGAAGTCAGCTTCGCCCGCTTCAAGGAGGCTGTGCGCGAGCAGTGGGCGATTCTGACGATCGACGAGCGTGCGGCGATTGACGCATTGCCGCAGCTGCTGCCCGCGGACATGGACGAACGCCGCAAGATGTTCGACAAGCTCATGTTGATCGTGGCGGTGGCGGGCCATGCCGATGCGGATGTCCAGCGCCGGGTGAGTGAAATCGAGCAGATGCTCGTTGGTCAGGCCGCCGCGCCCGCCGCGCAAATCCCGGCCGAGCCTACCGTAGCGGACAGCACGCCCCCGGTTGCGGAGCCGGTGCCGGTGAAGGCGGACACGGCGCCCAGAAAGCGCGTCCCCGCCAACCGGCAGAGCTAGAGTGTGATCGGAACGGGCTGAACCTGATCTGGTTCAGCCCGTTCCCGCACAAAACTTCCCCTGCTTTAAGACGAATCGGCGCTCATCGCAGCTAAATTACGGCTGCGATAAGTGCGGTCCTTATGTGTGTCTTGGTGGGTGAGGGGCTGGCAGTGGCCAGTTTTCCCAGGGCGGGTGCTGGACGCATCCATCCCAACTGAGTACGGCAATTCGGTCCGCCCCCCCCAGCGTACCATGAAATAACTGCATTGGACCCACGTATGACCGTTGCCCACCGTCGCCCCCTGCTCGTCACCCATAGCGGCAAGTTTCATTGCGACGAGGTCTTCGCCTACGCCGTGCTGCGCCTCGCGCTGGATTTGCATCAGCCCGGCGTGGATCATACGCTGCTGCGGACGCGCAAGCCGGAGCTCATCGAGAGCGGGGATATCGTCTGGGATGTCGGCAGCGTGTTCGACGCGGCGCAGAACCGCTTCGACCACCACCAACGCGGCGCTCCGGTGCGCCCCGACGAAACACCATTCTCTTCCGCAGGGCTGGTTTGGCAGTCTTATGGAGAGCGCGCCGTTGCGGCACTGCTCCGCCCCAGCGACGCCGAGACCTTCGCGGCTGCCATCGCGGCAGAGCTCGATGACATCCTGGTTCGGCGGATCGACGAGATAGACAACGGCGTGTCCGCAACGGGCCCGGTCAAACGCGACACACTTGGCCTGGCTTCGATTGTCGGCGAGTTCAATCCGACATGGGACGACCCGGCCGCAACCGGGCCGCAAGCTGGCGACGATGCCTTTTTGGAGGCAACGGCGCTGGTGATCGCCATGCTGCGCCGCCGCGTCGATAATCTGCGGGCGCGTCTGGTGGCCGAGGCAACCGTGCTGGCTGCCCATCAGGCTGGCGACGATCCACGCCTGCTCATCCTTGAGACTGGCATGCCGTGGAAAAACGCGGTGTTCACGCATGAGCTGCCGGTGCTTTTTGCTGTCTCGCCCGCCTCCAACGGAAACTGGATGATCGATACAATGCCCCCCGAACCGGGTTCCTTTGAGCAGCGCCTTGCCCTGCCCGAAAGCTGGGCCGGGCTTCAGGCTGAGGAACTGGCACAAGAAACCGGCGTTGCCGACGCGGTTTTCGTCCATGTGCGCCGTTTCGTCGGGGCGGCAAAGTCCCGCGCCGGCGCTGTCGAGCTGGCGTGCAAGGCGCTCGACATGGCGGAATGAGAGCCCCTTACAAAACCCTACTATGCCGGCCGCCTGGCACCGCATTTCTGCGCTCCGGTGCTCACGTACTTTAACGTACGCTCCGCTCCGGTGCTCAAAAAAACGGTACCACTCGGCTCGGCCTAGCGGGTTTTGAAAGGGACTCTAAGACAGATCGGCCGGGCGGCGGAGCCATGTGCGGCCGCCGCTCGGCTTGCCGGTCAGGGCCTATGAGGCAGAGTTAAAAGAATTTTTTCTCTATGTCGGTGCTTGAACGATTGCCGATGTCATCGAAATGCGCGGCAAGAAACGCGTCGGCCTTAGCCACGCCAAGCGCGTATAATTCCCGTAAAAACTCCTTATCCGCGTTGAATTTTGACGAGGCATTGAGGGCGCCGAGTTCCTCCTCCGCATCGATCGTGTGGATATAGATCCTGAGAAACCGGTCCTGCGATAATTCGCCACGGTCGATCAAGTCGGTGACAAACTTGATCATGCGCATTTCCCGCATCAGCGATGAATTGAAAGAGAGCGTATTAATGCGGTCGAGGATGCCGCGCACATCCTTCGGCAGGCCAGGAATATTGATCGGATTGAGTTGAACGATCAGCACGTCTGGGCCGCCACCCATGTAGATCAGCGGAAAGATCGGCGGATTGCCGCAATAGCCGCCATCCCAATAGTGCTGGCCGTCAATTTCCACCGCATGGAACATCATGGGCAGGCAAGCCGAGGCCATGATGGTGTCAACCGTGACCTCATGCCTCTCGAACACGCGGATCCGGCCGGTCATGACATTGGTGGCGCTGATGAAAAGGGCGGGCTCTGTGCCTTGCCGCAACCCCGCGAAATCGACCGTCTTTTCCAGTACTTGCTGTAACGGGTTGAAGGCAGCCGGGTTGAGTTCGTAAGGGGAGAACACCTTGTTCAGGACATCCACAACCTGCCACAAAGGGGAAAAATCCATATTTCCCGATCCCAGCATGCGGTCGAGAAGGCTTGGCTGCAAGGGGGAGAAAGCCGCCAGGTCCGCGACCTCTTCCCAGAATATGCGCAGCTCACGCCGGGCAAATTCAGGACCGCCGCGCACCAGCCCGTCCACCAGCACGGCGGCGTTCATCGCGCCCGCGCTGGTGCCAACGACAGCCTCGATTTCCAGACGCGGATCGGCGAGCAGCCGGTCGAGAACGCCCCAGGTGAAGGCGCCGTGGGAGCCGCCGCCCTGCAAGGCAATCTTGATCCGCTTGCGCTCATTCGGCACTGGCGGGGCTTCTGTCATTTAACATCCATCCTTACCAAAGGTGACCAGCCGGGGGCGGCTTTGGCCCCGGCCGTCGAGAGGCGCTGGGTGTAGACCGCCGCGAGGGGAAACGTGCCGATGCGCTGGACCCTCTCGAGCGCCGCCCGCGCCGCGGCAAAGTCGCCGTTTCGGTAGGCCGCCACGCAATCCTCCCACGCGTCCAGCGAGGCGAGATCGGACTCCTTCGCCTGCAACGCCGGCGCTGCTGTTGTGTCGGCGATGCCGAGAAGCTCATGCACCGGCATCGGCATGGCGGAGCCTTTCAGGATGACAATATCTGCCGGACGGAACACGAAGCCTGGGCCTGCAGCCACCCTCGTCGCCTCACTGACCAGGATCTGCGTGCCGTAGAGCTTGTTCAGCCCCTCCATCCGGTTGGCAAGGTTCACCATCGCCCCCATCGCCGTGTAGGTCATCCGGTCGCTGGAGCCGACATTGCCAACCACCGCCTCGCCGGTATGAACGCCAAAGCGGGTAGACAGGGCTGGCCAGCCACGCGCGGTGAACTCGCCAGCCAGCCGCAAGGTTACGGCGCGGGCGCGCAACGTGGCGGTGCATGCATGAGCGGCATGAAGCGGGTCGCGCCTGGGGGCATTCCAGAACGCCATGACCGAATCGCCGATATATTTGTCGATCGTCCCGTGCGCGGCGAGCAACTCGCGCGTCACCGCCTCGAAATAGGCGGAGGCGATATTTGTGAGCTCAACCGGGTCGAGCCTTTCTGCGATGGTCGTGAAGCCCTGGATATCGCTGAACATCACGCTCAAGGCGACGCGCTCGCCGCCCAGCCGCGGCTCGATGCCCGCGGCCAGGAATTGATGCACCAGATCGCGCGGCAAATAGACAGTGAAACTGGTCAGTGTCGCCTTCATCGCCGCGATCGCCTCGGTCAGGCGCTCTACCTCGGTGATCCGGCTCCGCAAGTTCAGCGGCGCCGTGAGTTCCAGCCGCCGGATTGCCTGGGCCTCGCGCGTCAGCACGCCAAGCGGCTTGGCGATGCGCCAGGACATCAGGGCGATGGCGCCGAACCCGGCCATGAATGCGCCCAGTGCGAACAATGTGCCTTGCCGTACCGCGTCATCGACCGGTGCCGTAAAGTCGCTGCGCGGCGCCACAACGGCCACCAGCACGGGCGGGTTTTCCAGTGTTTCCACAGGCTCCAGCCTCGCCAGCATGGCGATGCCATCAACGTCGAGCTGTGCGCTCTGGCCAGGCAGCAGTTCACTGCTGGCATAGGCATACCAGACAGCCTCCAGAACCGGGTCCTGAGAGTCTTGCAGGGTTGTCCAGCTGACACGTCCGTGTACCGCCGCGCGCACGACACGCGCGGCGTCAGGATGGGCAAGCAGGATGCCGAGATCGCTGAACAGGAAGGCGGTGCTATGCGGCGTGACTTGTTGAGCCCTGAGAAAATCGCTGAGACTTCCTAGCGTGACGTCGAGCGCGATGACGCCGTCGCCAGCCAAGGGACTGCTGACGCTGAGGCCGACTTGCCGCGTCAAGCTCAGCACATAGGGGGTCGAGACATATACGCCGGGCGCCCGGGCCTGCAGGTACCATTGTGTGCCGCGTGGATCGGCGGGGCGGCCGAACGCCGCACCGGAAATCACGCTCCGATCAGCCGCCAGGAACAGCCAGGATTTCGCGGCATCACCGGGCCGGCTGAAGCAGAGAACATAGGCCGCGCGAGACGGCAGCGGCGGCATCGCGGCGGCGGGCACCAGGCCTACCGGCGCCGCCTGCAGTAGCGTGCCATCTGGCCACGCTGCCGACACGGTGCGGATTTCCGGCTCATCCGACAGTACGGACAGCAGTTTCGTACCTGCCTGTGCATTGGCGGGCCTGTCGCCTATGCCGGTAGTGGCAACCTCGCGGATGAGCACCAGAACCGGCTGCACCAGCGCATTGGTCCGTGCCGCCACCGTGGAGGCGGTTTCCGCCAGACTGACATCGGCTGTTGCTATGGCGGCCTGCTCGGCCGTGCTGCGAAAGCCAAACACCGCCACGCTGAGAATGACGGTAAAGATCAGGGTAAAGGCAATTAGGATGGTGACGGTGAAGCTGAGACTGGGCCGGAACAACGCAGGCTTGGACATCATACCGCCGCCACCGCCGCACGGTAATGCGCGCAGGCTTCACCGGGCGGCATGGCATCCAGCCGCCTGGCGCCCGCTTCCGGATCGCCATCTCCCAGGTCGGCCATGGCCGCGAGCTGTGCCGCGATGCCA
Organism: Acidocella sp.; assembly: GCF_052326845.1. Taxonomy (GTDB): domain Bacteria; phylum Pseudomonadota; class Alphaproteobacteria; order Acetobacterales; family Acetobacteraceae; genus Acidocella. The sequence goes on from NZ_JBKQJR010000019.1 coordinate 6,455, forward strand.
GCCTCCAGCCCCAAATTCCGCGCAGCCTCGGTCATTGGCCGCTGCGCGCGCAGCCACTGCAGCCGCCCGGCGAAACTGTCAGGGGGAGGCGCGGCATTGCCCCCGGCGGCACGGACTTCGCGGGCGAAGGCCTGGCTCAGCCGCCAGCCCAGCTCAGGCGTGAGGCTGGCGAACACGTCTGCCTCACGCGCCAGCCGGCAGAGCATGCTGTCCTCATCCAAACCCGCGGCGGCGCGCGATGGATCTGTCGCAACAATGACCTGGCGGATCTGGTCCTGGACGGTCTGATCCAGCCCTGCCTGTGCCGCCAGGGCTGCGGTAAGCGCGGCGGAGCGGGCTTCCAGCGTGCCGGGGGGCGGTATTGAACCATCGTGCTGCAGGTCATGCCCCGCCATGGCCAGGATGCCGGCAACGGCATGTCCGGCGTCGAGCTGGCCAAGGCGGAGAGCCTCGGCGCACAGCCAACCCATGGCCAGAGTAGCCTCTGCCTGGTGGTGATGATCGTGATAATCGGGTTCGCCGCCTGGCGGGAACGAGGCCGCGTGCGCTTCGACGGCCCGGGCAATGAGAGCCGCCGCCTCAGCGACCCCGGGTGGCAGCCCTTGGCCGCGCAGCACCATTCCGAGCGCTTGGGTGAGCGCCGCCCCCATGTCTGCCGGCCGGGCGCGGAGGTGGACCAACTCTGCCTCCGCCCGCTGCAAGGCTGCGCCTGGCGTGCTAGCCGTCATTTTCAACACCCGGAGGAATGTTTGATGCCGTACCGTGCCTATATAGGCACGCAGCGCCGCGGATGCATGGCCGACACCAAACTATCATGCAAAGCCTTCGGGCTTATGCCATGTTATGCAATCCCGCATCGACAAAGACCGTTTCGCCCGTCAGCCCGGAGGCCGAGCCGCCTACGAGGAAGGCGACAACGCGGCCGACCTCGGCGATGTCCACCAGGCGGTGGGCAGGGGTGCGGGTAACGGCGGCGTCGATCAGCTCGTCGAACTGGGAAATGCCGCTGGAGGCGCGGGTATTCAGCGGGCCGGGCGAGACGGCATAAACCCGGATGCCCTTCGATCCCAGCTCGGAGGCCAGGTAACGGGTGGTGGCCTGCAGCGCCGCCTTTACTGGCCCCATGACGTTGTAGTGGTTCACCACCTTGTCGGCGCCATAATAGCTCATCGTCAGCAGCGCACCGCCATTGGTCATCAGCGGTTCGGCCAGTCGCGCCATCTCGATGAAAGAGTAGCAGGACACATACATCGCCTGCTCGAAGCCGTGGCGCGAGCAATCGACGACGCGGCCGTGCAGGTCCTCGCGTGGCGCGAAAGCAATGGAGTGCAGCACGAAATCAAGCCGCCCCCAGCGGGTGCGGATTTCGTCGAACACTGCCTCCAGCTGGCCGGGCTGTTCGACATCGAGCGGCATGATGATGTCCGCCTCGAGATGTTCCGCCAGCGGGCGGACATATTTTTCCGCTTTTTCGTTCAGATAAGTGACCGCGACATCAGCGCCGAACGCGCGCAGCTTGTCGGCGCAGCCATAGGCTATGGAATCTCCATTGGCGACACCGACAATAAGGCCCTTCAGCCCCTTCAGCATATCGCCGATGCGGGTATCCGGATCCCAGGCGATCGGCAGGGTGTCGTGGGGATTTAGGGGCATGCAAGACTTTCCTGTAAGGCGAGGGTAGGTGACGGTTCGGACGGCGTGGCGCCGGCGAGGGCATCGAGCGTGTGCCGGGCGATCATCGCTTCCTCATTGGTCTGGATGATGAACACTTTCACGCGCGAACGTTCGGAAGAGATGACCTGACGATTGGCACGGTTGGCTTCGCGGTCAAGCTCCACGCCGATCCATTCCATGCCCTCCAGCACGCGCTCGCGTACGCGCCAGGCATTCTCGCCAATGCCGCCGCAGAATACGATGGCATCAAGCCCCTTCAGCACCGCCGCGAGACCGCCGAGCTCGCGCCGGATGCGGAAGACGAAATATTCGATGGCCTGGCGCGCTTCTGGCGTATCCGCCGCTTCCAGCTCGCGCATGTCTGCGGAGAGGCCGGAGAGACCTTTGAGGCCGGACTCCTTGTACAGCATGTCGGACAGGGCCTCCGGCGTCAGCCCCTTGGTCTGCAGGAGATACAGCAGGACGCCAGGGTCGACTTGGCCGCAACGCGTGCCCATCGGCAGGCCGTCAAGCGCGGTAAAGCCCATGGAGCTGGCGATGGAGAGCCCGTCGCGGATGGCGCACATGGAGGCACCATTGCCCAGATGCGCCACGACGACGCGCCCGGCCGCGTGCAGCGGCGAGATGTCGGCCAGCTTGCCGCAGACATATTCGTAGGAGAGGCCGTGGAAGCCGTAGCGGCGCACCCCCTCGTCATACAGCTCGCGCGGCAGGGCGAAAGTGTCGTTGACGAACGGATGCGCGCGGTGGAAGGCGGTGTCGAAGCACGCCACCTGCTGCACATGCGGCCAAGCCTCCTGCGCCGCGAGGATGCCGGCGATGTTGTGCGGCTCATGCAGCGGCGCCAGCGGGATCAGCGTGTGCAGATAATCCAGCACCTCCGGTGTCACGACCGTCGGGGTGCTGTAGCGTAACCCGCCATGCACCACGCGATGCCCGGCGGCAACCACCTGTGCATCAGGAAAGGCGGCGCGGCGCCAAGCCAGCACACGGCGCAGCGCATCGGTGTGGAAGCCCCCCTCGGCCGGCTCCCAGCTTTCCTCATGGGTCACAACCCCGGCGCCGTCCCGCACCTTCATGTGCCGGGTGTCGCCGGTTTTCTCCACCAGCCCAATGGCGAGGGCCTGAGGCTCGCCATGGTCGAGCTCAAACAAAGCGAATTTGATGGAGGATGAACCAGCGTTCAGCGTCATGACATGCGACATGGCGGGAGCCTCTATGAGGTTAGGCGGCGGGGGCGGGCGGCACGGCGCTCTGCCCCGTGCGCAGCCAGGATTCGTACAGCACCGCGGTGACACAGGAGAACAGCCGCGCCGTGGCGTCGTCGGCACGGCTGGTCAGCAGCACGGGAACCGAGGCGCCGAGCACGATGCCTGCGCCTTCCGCCTGAGCCGCGTAGGTGAGTTCCTTGGCCAGGATGTTGCCGGCTTCCAGATTGGGCACAACCAGGATATCCGCCCGTCCCGCGACCGAGGAGATCAGCCCCTTGGTCTTGGCCGCCGCCAGGCTGATCGCGTTGTCCATCGCCAGCGGACCGTCGACGATGCCGCCATGGATCTGTCCGCGCTCGGCCATCTTGGCGAGCGCCGCCGCATCCAGCGTAGCCGGCATCTTCGGGTTCACCACCTCCACCGCCGCCAGAACGCCAACCTTCGGCACCGGGATGCCCAGTGCCAAGGCGAGGTCGATGGCGTTTTGCGTGATATCAACCTTGTCTTCCAGCGTCGGCGCGATGTTGATCGCGGCATCCGTCACCAGCAGCAGGTCGTGCAGGTGAGGAACGTCCATGACGAAGACATGGCTGATGCGACGGCTGCCGCGCAACCCGCCCTGGGATTTGACGACATGTTTCAGAAGCACGTCCGTATGCAGATTGCCTTTCATCACCGCGGCGGCGCGGCCCTCATGCACCAGCTCCACGGCGCGTGCGGCGGCGAGATCGTGGCTAGCGATGTCGATGATCTCCACATCGCCGAGTACGGCATTATGCGCGGCGGCAACGGCGCGGATTTTCGCCGCGTCGCCAACCAGGATCGGCGTGATCAGCCCGGCCTGCATCGCCTCCAGCGGGCCAAGCAGCGAACTCTCATCCTCCGGGCTGACCACGGCGGTCGGCATGGGCGGCAGGGCCTTGCAGGCGGCGAGCAGCCGCGTGACATGGCGGTGCCGGGCGATGGTGATGTCCGGCACCGCGGCGTCCCCAATCTTCTGGCGCTCGGCGGGCGGGCAGACTTCCGCCTTGCCATCCACCAGGATCTCCTCGCCGCGGAAAATCTGCGTGCGCAGAACGATCGTCGCCGGCGGGCGCTTCTCGGTCACCTGCACGGTTACGTTCAGGTCATCGCCCGCATGGGCGCGGCCCAGAAAGCGCAGATCCTGCGCTTCGTAGAGCGTTCCCGGCCCCGGCAGCAGATTGCCGAGAATCGCCGAGAACAGAGAACCGAGCCACATGGAGGGCGCAGGATGTTGCCCGGCATCCCCGGTTTCGCCGGACGCCGGCAAATGCATCGGATTGAGATTGCCGCTGGCATGGGCAAACACATAAATATCGTCCGGCGTGACGGTGCGGCGGATCGACACAGTGTCGCCGACCGCCACGTCGTCGAAGGTCTTGCTGAAGGCGGGGGGCGGGTTCTGCGGGGCGTCGGCGTCAAGCGGCATTACACTGTTTCCTTGGTCTGGACTTTAGGTTTCGCCAGAAAAATGGCCTCAATTGTCGCCAGCCGTTCCGCCGTGCGCGGCGAAAGCGTGCCTACGACGTTGGCGACACGGAGGACCGCCTTCAACAATTTCTGCCGCTCCTCAAATGATTCCGGCAGCAGATCAGGCAGGGTCTTCAGAGCCGCTTCCTGGTTCCAGCCATTGATCAGCGCCTGCGTGCGCAGCGCCTGCTTGAACTGGCTGAAGGTGAGGCGGTGGGCATCATCGAGCTCGGCCTGGTATTCCGCCAGCGATTTGAAGGCGCGGTCGTCAACCACGCGCTCGGCGCGGTGGATATAATTCACCGACCGCAGCAGGGCCTCCACCGGTCCGCCCTCGCTCAGCTTGTTCTGTAACTCGAATCGCAGTTTCGCAGCGGCCGCCTCGCGCATCACGCTGCGGCCCAGGCGCTGGTGCGGTACCGTGTTGGAGCCGAGCAGCCCTGTTGCCGCCTGCAGAGCAGGCGACCCGTAGATCGCGCGGAAGGTGGTCTCCTTCCAGATATCCAGCATCAGCCCGTAGGCTTTCAGTGAATTCTCGATCTGCACGGCGACGGCGTGCTCGATTTGCCGGAACGGATTGCCGTCATCCACGGGCTTGCGGTTCTGCTGGGCATCCTCCACCAGAGGCGCCAGCACCTGGCTCATCGGGTTCTTGTCGGACACGGCGGCATAACGCAGACGCTGCGGATTGTTCTGGCGGATCTTCTCCGCGATTTCCGGCGTGACGGCGGCCTGAACCAGCGGTTGCACGAAGGTGCGATAAAGTCCGTTGTTGATTTCCGACAACCGCGCCGCGGCGGCGAATTGCAGCTCATCCTCCGGAGAATTATGCCCAAGCGCGCGGATATGGTCGAGCGTGCGCACTTCCAGCCGGAACAGATAATTCCCGGTGATCATGTCAGTGTGCGCGGTGTGCACGCCGACATCCTCGATCACGGCCTCGTACAGGCCCGGCGGCATCAGATCGATCATGTCCATGCAGCTGGCGAATTCGCCATGTTCCTTCAGGGCGATCTTGCCGGAGACGAAAATGCCGAGATGTCCGATATTTTCATGGATCGAATAAATGATCGTCTGACCGTTGGCGACGATGTCGCTCTCATGCTCGTACAGGTCGAGCAGCCAGCCCAGCGCTTGCGGCGGCGGGGTGATGTCGTCACCCCAGGAGCAGAACACGACGATCGGCGAACGAATGTTGCGCAGATCCACGTGAACACCGTCCGACGTGAGCAACTGCCCCGAAGTGAGGCGGTTGCCGACGAAGAGGTTGTCGGCGATCCACTGCATTTCCTCGGCATTGAGCAATACGGGGTTGCCCCACCATTTCTCGAATTCCAGGAAGCGCTCAGCCTCTGTGTCGACTTTGTCGAACACGTTATAAGGCTTGCGGAACAGCGTGTTTGCTGGGTTCATGCTCTCGAAATTGCTGACCAGGCCGATGCCGTCAAAAATGCCGGCGCCGAGGTCGCCCGAGAGCGCGGTGAGCCATGTGCCGCCGAGCAGGCCGCCAAGATAGCGCAAAGGCGCTTTGCCGCGATTACCGGCCCAGTACGAGAGCGGCGCGCCCGCAATGAGGATCGGGCCGGCAAGTTCCGGCTTGATTGCGGCGGTCATCATGATTTGCCAGCCCGCCTGGCAGTTGCCGATCAGCGCCGGCAGCGATGGCGCCTGCGGATGCAGGCTGGACACCGTGCGGATGAACTCCGCCTCCGCCCGGCAGACATCCTCCACAGTCTGCCCCGGCACGGGACGAGTGGTGAAGCCGACGAAATAGCAAGGATGCCCAGCATGCAGCGCGGCGCCGATCTCGCTAGCCTTCTTCATGCCGCCGATGCCGGGGCCGTGCCCCGCGCGCGGATCGAACACGATAAATGGGCGCTTGGCAGGGTCCACGGTGACGCCGGCAGGCGGTTTGATGCGCAGCAGGCTGTAATTCACCGGGCGCGGCAGAGTGTGCCCATCGAGCACAAGCTCGGAGTCGAAGGTTAAAACGCTGGGAGCCGTGCGGGCGGTGGCTTCGCTCACCTCATTGCCGCGGCGGCGTAAGGTGTCCCAGAACAACAGGCTGCGCTGCGCCGCGTCGATCATGTAAGCCTGGGCATCGGCCAAGGCACTCAACGGCCCGCTGCCACCTGCAAGTTTCGCCCAGGGAGCGGGAAGGCCAGACAAAAAATTCTCTTGTCCAGCAAAGAAAGTTTTGCCGGCACCGTTGGTTACGGACATGTTGTGCCGCCTTCTTCTATGTTTGGGGTCTGTATTCTCTATTTCGTTGCCGTGCGGCTGGCAAGTTACAGAATCGGGAAGTTGCTGCCCCGATACGGCGGCCTTAATCCTGGATCTGTTTTTTCATCGTTGCCATGGCCGCATCCTGCACTGCCCGGGGTAGCGGTATGTAGTGCAGGCTGGCGGCGATATCCGCGCCATTCTTATAGGCCCAGGTAAAAAACCTGACGACATTGGCGCTCTGCGCCGGGTCGTCGGGATGCCTTGGGATCAGCACAAAGGTGGCGGACACGATGGGCCAACTCTCGGCGCCGGGCATGTTAATTATACTAACGGCAAAATCCTTCGCCGTCAGCCAATCCGCTTGTGCCGCTGCAGCCTGAAAGGCGGCGAGGGACGGCGATACGTAATAACCCGCTTGGTTGCGCAATTGCACGGTGATCAGGTTGTTCTGAAGAGCGTAGGTGCTTTCCACGTAGCCTACGGCGCCTGCGATTTCGCGGATGCTGGCCGCGACGCCGGCATTGCCCCTGGCCCCGAGCCCAGCGGGCCAGGACACCTCGGTCGCGGCGCCGACCGTACGTTTCCAGGCAGGGTTGATATCACAAAGGTACGAAGTCCAGACATAGGTCGTACCCGAACCATCCGCGCGATGCACCGGGGTGATCGCGAGATGCGGCAGAGTGAGGTCTGGATTGGCGGCGGCAATACCGGGGTCGTCCCACCATGTGACGGTGCCGGAGTAGATGCCAGCCAGTATTGTATCCGGCAGTTTGAGCTGATTCATCCCGATGCCGGGAATGTTCACGATGACCACGACCGCGCCCATCACCGTTGGCACCTGCAGCAGATCGGCCGCCGCCAGAGTGGCCGGGTCCATCGGCGCATCGGAGGCGCCGAAATCGACAGTGCGGTTGAGGATTTGCTCCTGTCCGCCGCCCGAACCGATCGCCTGATAGTCCAGTGTCACGCCGGTCGCCGGAGCGGCGGCTTCAGCCCATTTCTCGTAAAGCGGCGCCGGAAACGTTGCGCCCGCGCCGGATATCTGCTGTGCCATTGCCGCCAGCGGCGCCAGCACGGCAAATATCACGGCAGCGAAGCGGCACATGACCCGGGCCATTGCAGCTTTAGCCGGGCTGGTTCAGCGCCATTTCTGGCACGTCGCCATTAATCAGCAGCGGCGCGCCGGTCATGGCGATGATCTCCTCGACGCTCACCCCCGGCGCGCGCTCGCGCAGCGCCAGGCCTTCCGTCACAGGCTCAATCACCGCCATTTCAGTCACCACCAGGCTGACGCGCCGGGCCGCGGTTGGCGGCAGTGTCAGTTCAGGCACGATCTTGGAGACACCCTTCGCATGGTGCTGCATCGCCACGATCACCCGCCTTGCCCCGGCGACGAGGTCCATCGCCCCGCCCATGCCCGGCACCATCTTGCCCGGCACCATCCAGTTGGCCAGATGCCCGTGCTGATCCACCTGCAGCCCGCCCAGCACCGTCATCGCGAGATGGCCGCCGCGGATCAGCGCGAAGCTGAAGGCGCTGTCGAACGCCATGGCGCCCGGCAGCGCGGAGATGAAAGAGCCGCCCGAGTCGGTCAGGTCCGGATCCTCCATGCCCTCGGGTGGGGGGGCGCCAAAACCAATGATGCCGTTCTCACTCTGAAAGGCGACATTCATGCCTGCGGGCACGTAGCGCGCCACCATCGTCGGCAGGCCAATGCCGAGATTGACGAGCATGCCATCGTGCAGTTCCTGCGCCACCCGGCGGGCGATGATTTCCTTGGGATCCATGGCGGGATGCTCGCTCATTGTTTCGGCCTTTCCAGCAGATGCGTGACCAGAATGCCCGGCGTGCGCACGGCATCGGGCGGGATCATGCCAACGGGCACGATCTCGTTCGGCTCCGCGATGACACAATCGGCAGCCAGCGCCATAAGCGGGTTGAAATTGGTTGCGGTCAATTGATAGGTAAGGTTGCCGCTGTAATCGGCCTGGGCAGCGTGGATCAGCGCGAAATCGGCGCGCAAGGGTTTCTCCAGCAGGTAGGTCACCCCATCAACCTCGATCTGTTGCTTCCCCTCGGCCACCACGGTGCCGACGCCGGTGGGGGTCAGAAAGCCACCCAGGCCTGCCCCGCCAGCGCGCACCTGCTCGGCGAGCGTACCCTGGGGCACGAGGTCCACCTGCATCTCGCCGTCTATCATCTTTTTTTGGGTCACCGGGTTGGTGCCGATATGCGAGGCAATGACCCGGCTCACACAGCCGGCATCGATAAGCTTGCCGATGCCGACGCCAGGCCGGGCGGTATCATTGGCGATGACCGTGAGGCCGTGGGGCTGGCGCGCCACCAGAGCGTCAATGAGCCGGTGCGGCGAGCCAACACCCATGAAGCCCCCGATCATCAGCACCGCTCCATCCGGGATCAGTGAGGCGGCCTGAGTGCTGGATATGGCGTGGAGCATGAGGGGCACAACCTTAAGTAAAGAATGGTGTCTTGTTTGTATACGCTAGCACCCGGCTTGGCCAGTTCCGCATGTTGTTATTGTGAATTTCAGAGGGGGCGGGATGTCCGGCCCATCTGCCTTCCTTGGGCGCTAGTGTTCTGACTCCAACGCCTGTTTCCCTCGGCGGATCTTGACGAGGATATCGGCAGCCTTAGCGGCCCAGACGAACGGCTTGGGGTGATCGTTGTGCTCGGCGAGGTAGCTGTGGATGGCGATTTCCAGGTCGGTGACGCTCTTAAAGACGCCGCGGCGGATACGCTTGCGGGTGATCTCGGCGAAAAAGCGCTCGACGAGATTGAGCCACGACGACGAGGTTGGTGTAAAATGCAAACGGAACCGCGAGTGTAGCTCCAGCCACTTCTTGACCTCCGGATGCTTATGAGTGGCGTAGTTGTCTACGATTAAGTGCAGGTCGAGGTGTTTTGGTGTCCGGTCATCGATGACGCTCAGAAAGCGGATGAACTCCTGATGCCGATGTTGCTTCACGCAATGGCCGATGACTGTACCGTCGAGCACGTTGAGCGCCGCGAACAGTGTGGTCGTGCCATGCCGCTTGTAGTCGTGCGTCATGGTGCCGGCGCGGCCTTTCTTCAGCGGCAGCCCCGGTTGAGTGCGGTCGAGCGCTTGGATCTGGCTCTTTTCGTCCACCGACAGAACAAGTGCTTTGTCCGGCGGGTCCAGATACAGGCCGACAATATCGACAAGCTTTTCCTCGAAGGCCGGATCATTGGACAGTTTGAAGGTGCGTACCTGATGCGGTTTCAACCCATGCGCCTGCCAGATCTTCTGCACGGAACTGACGGCGATGCCTACTGCCTTGGCCATCGCCCGGGCCGTCCAGTGGGTCGCCGCCGGCGGTTTCTCTGTCGTCGTTTTGGTCACCACCTGCCGAATGACCGACGCCGCCAGCGGCTTCTTGCCGGGCGGGCGCGTCTTGTCACGCAACAGGCCATCCACGCCCTCAGTGGCAAACCGTGCCTGCCAGCGCCACACCGTCGGCTTCGACCGCCCAGTCCGGCGCATGATCTGTGCCGTCCCCATGCCATCTGCGCTCAACAGCACAATCTGCGCCCGCCACACATGCTTCTGCGGCGTCATGCGTGCCGCCACCAGTTTCTCAAGCCGCACCCGATCCTCAGGCGAAAGCTGGATCTCCTCGTCGGTCCTCATGAATACCGACTCGCACATCTCGCCAAGTTAGGGAATCATCCGTCTCGGTCAGAACACTAGG
>NZ_JBKQJR010000020.1:0-3941 GCF_052326845.1 Acidocella sp.
GAGAAGAGCGCGACGTTTCCGTCCAGCGCGCGAAGATGTGCGATGAGCCGATCAGCACGATCGGAAACTTGTGCGGGCATTTCACCGCGAGGACAACCGTCCCGAAACACATTCCAGTCCGGTCGCCCTTTGCGAATGTCCACGGTGCGCTGTCCTTCGTAATCGCCATAGTCCCATTCCGCCAGGTCCGGTTCAATCTCGGCCGCCGGCCCCAGCCCGGCCAACTCACACGTTCGTCGCGCGCGTTGCCGCGGGCTGGACAGCACACGAGCAAACTTGAACGCCCGGAGGCATGGTCCAAGTTCGCGTGCCTCGTCCTCGCCGCGCGCGGTCAACGGAATGTCCGTGCGACCAGTGTGCTGGCCGGAGAGCGACCACTCGGTTTCGCCGTGTCGAATGAAGTAAAGCTGCAGGAGCCTACTCTGGGTGGCGATCATTTGTTTGCGCCCCATTTCACACCCGGCTAGGCCAGATGCTTCAAACCGTCATCCACCTTGGTCTTCGATCCCGTCTCGGCGCGGGGTTCGAAACAGCGTCCTCTTACTGTCGCTATGGCGAAGATCTCGTGAGTCTGGGAATGCTTGTTGTGATGCTCATATCCTCTCCATCGCGGCATTGTATTCGCCACGGCGCGCAGCCCGATTGCAGCTGGCTCGATGATACAGAGCTTGCTGTGCCGCCAAAATGTGGCTCTCCTCACCTCGCCAAATCTCCAAAGCCGGTTGCTGGATGGCGCGGGCGAATGAAAACGCCAACGCCCAAGGCAGTCGCGAATTCGGTGACTTGGATCTGACATGCATGGCATTCAAACGGGCAGAGGCCAGTTCGCCGGATTGGCCGCCCGACAAGAACGCAATCCCGGGAACGGCGGCTGGGACGACTCGCAGGAGGCATCTCACCGTGGCGTCGGCCACCTCGTCGACCGTTTCTTGCTTAGCGCAGGTCAATCCCGGAAGCACCATGTTGGGCTTCAGGATCATCGCCTCCAGCGTCACCCGTTGGGTGTAAAGCTGGTCGAAAACCCTTCGCAGGACTTCCTCCGTCACCTCGCGGCACCGCTCCAGGGTATGGTCGCCGTCCATGAGCACTTCCGGCTCGACGACTGGGACTAGTCCGGATTCCTGGCACAAGGCGGCATAGCGAGCCAAAGCCTGCGCGTTGGCCTCGATGCAACCCCGACTGGGAAGGCCATCGCCCGCGGCAATCACCGCGCGCCACTTAGCAAAACGGGCGCCTATTTCAAGATATTCTTTAAGGCGGTCGCGCAATCCATCCAGACCTTCGGTTATTTTCTCTCGGGGGTGACCTGCCATGTCCTTTGCGCCGGTATCAACTTTTATGCCGGGTATTATCCCCGCCTCGATGATGGCCTTAACGAAGGGAGTGCCATCTTTCTTCTGCTGGCGGATGGTCTCGTCATAGAGGATTGCGCCACTAATGCACTCACCGAGACCGGGGGTAGTCACAATCAACTCGCGATAGGCGCGCCGGGCCTCCTCGGTCTGAGGAATCCCCAACTTTGCAAATCTTTTATTGCAGGTCGAATTACTCTCATCCATTGCCAGCAGGCCCTTGTCACCAGCCACCAGCGTCCTCGCGGTGTCTATAAGCTCTTGCGCATTCATTTGGAGTTGCCCCACTTCCAGGTCCGGATTTCGGGCAGGTCCTCGCCGTGCTTGTCGATGTACTGCTTGTGCTCGATGAGCTTGTCTTTAAATTGCTGCTTCAAGTAGATGCCCTTGTCGCCGGTCTGCGGCAGGCGATCGATGGTGTCCATCACGAGGTGGAAGCGGTCCAGATCGTTCAGCACCGTCATGTCAAAGGGCGTGGTAATGGTGCCCTCTTCCTTGTAGCCACGGACGTGGATGTTGTCGTGGTTGGTGCGGCGGTAGGTCAGCCGGTGGATCAACCACGGGTAGCCATGGAAGGCGAAGATGACCGGCTTGTCCTTGGTGAAGAGCTCGTCGAAATCCATGTCGCTCAACCCGTGTGGATGTTCGGTGTCTGGCTGCAACTTCATGAGGTCGACGACGTTGACCACCCGGATTTTCAAGTCGGGCAAATGCTCGCGCATGATGGAGACGGCGGCGAGCGTTTCCAGCGTGGGCACGTCGCCGCAGCAGGCCATGACCACGTCGGGTGCAACGCCCTGGTCGTTGCTGGCCCACTGCCAGATGCCAATGCCCACGGTGCAGTGCTTGACGGCGGCGTCCATCGTCAGCCACTGCGGCGCCGGGTGTTTGCCCGCGATCACGACATTGACGTAATGGCGGCTGCGCAGGCAGTGGCCCATCACCGACAGCAGGCAGTTTGCATCTGGCGGCAGGTAAACACGCACGACCTCGGCCTTCTTGTTCACAACGTGGTCGATGAAACCGGGGTCCTGGTGGGTGAAGCCGTTGTGATCCTGGCGCCAGACATGTGAGGCCAGCAGGTAGTTTAACGAGGAGATCTTCCGCCGCCACGGCAGGTGCGACGTGACCTTCAGCCACTTGGCGTGCTGGTTGAACATCGAATCGACGATGTGGATGAACGCCTCGTAGCAGTTGAAGAGCCCATGCCGCCCTGTGAGCAGGTAGCCCTCGAGCCAGCCCTCACATTGGTGCTCGCTGAGCATTTCCATCACGCGCCCGGTGGGTGCGAGAAATTCGTCATTCGGCACGGTCGCGGCGTCCCATTGGCGTTTGGTCACGTCAAAGAGAGCTTCCAGGCCGTTGGAGAGCGTCTCGTCAGGACCAAAGACCCGGAAATTGCGCTGCTCAGTGTTCAGCTTCGCCACGTCGCGCAGGAAACGCCCGAGCACATGCGTGTCGCCAATGCCGCGCACCCCCGGTGAGGGCACGTCGACCGCGTACTCGCGGAAATCCGGCATCCGCAGATCGCGGAGCAGAATGCCGCCGTTAGCGTGGGGATTCGCGCCCATGCGTCGTTCGCCCTTGGGCGCAAGTTCGGCCAGTTCTGGTTTCAGGCGGCCCTGCTCATCGAAGAGTTCCTCCGGCCGGTAGCTTCTCAGCCAGTCTTCCAACAGCTTGAGGTGTTCGGGATGGGTGGCCGGGTCGGAGAGCGGCACCTGGTGCGAACGGAAGGTGCCTTCAACCTGCAGGCCATCGACCGTCTTCGGCCCCGTCCAGCCCTTGGGTGAATTGAGGACGATCATCGGCCAGCGCGGACGCACGAACTTACCTTCGGCGCGGGCGTCCCGCTGGATTTTTTTGATCTGCTCCACTGCCGTGTCGAGCATCACGGCCATAGCCTCATGCATCAGCTCGTGCTCGTGACCCTCGACGAAGTAGGGCGTCCACCCGTAGCCGCAGAGCAGCTGTTCCAATTCCTCGCGGGTGATGCGGGCGAGGATAGTCGGGTTGGAAATCTTGTAGCCGTTGAGATGCAGAATCGGTAGTACCGCGCCGTCGGTCACGGGATCGAGGAACTTGTTCGAGTGCCATGCGGTGGCCAGCGGACCCGTCTCCGCCTCCCCGTCGCCGACGACGCAGGCGACAACGAGATCGGGATTGTCGAATACCGCCCCAAACGAATGGCTGAGCGAATAGCCCAGCTCGCCGCCCTCGTGGATCGAGCCCGGGCACTCCGGCGATGCGTGGCTTGGAATTCCTCCGGGAAATGAAAACTGAATGAAAAGCTTCCGAAGCCCGGCCTCATCCTGGCTGATATCGGGATAGATCTCGCTGTAAGTGCCTTCGAGGTAAGTGTTGGCTACGACCGCCGGGCCGCCGTGACCGGGGCCGGAGACGTAAATCATGTCGAGATCGTATTTTTTGATGACCCGGTTCAAGTGCACGTAAATGAAGTTCTGCCCCGGGGTCGTGCCCCAGTGTCCCAGTAACATGTGCTTCACATCCGTGAGCGCCAGCGGCCGCTTGAGCAGCGGATTATCAAAAAGATAAATCTGGCCGACCGACAGATAGTTGGCGGCGCGCCAG
>NZ_JBKQJR010000021.1:0-25003 GCF_052326845.1 Acidocella sp.
TTAGGCGGGTAAATGTCCTGCTATTGAGCAGCCGCAAAAATTCTGGCGCTTTCACTTTGAAATGTGCGAGGCTTCCCGTTCCCGGTCAAAACGGAGTGGGGCCGATGCTTGGTAAATCCGTCGTCAATAAGTTTTCCCATGTGAAACCCGGGGACGCACCCTGGCGCACGGATGGACTGCGCAGCTTTTTCCTCTACCGCGATCTTGGCGTGGCCGACGCCACGGGGGGACGTGTCATCGCCCAGCTGGTGAAGGCCAACCCGGCCTTCCCGCCCGAAAAGGGCACAGGCTGGCACCAGCACGTCGCTGATTTCCATATCGTTTTCATGACCAAGGGCTGGGCCCGCTTCATGTATGGAGGCAAGGAGCATTTGGTTGAAGCCGGGGATTGTGTTCACCAACAGCCGGGCATCACCCATTACCTGTTCGATTACTCGCCCGACATGGAATACTTGGAGATCGCCTCGCCCGCCGCTTTCGGCACGGTGGACGTGGAAGGCCCGTGCGAGATCCCGCCCCCCACGCCCTGGATCTGAGAGCGCGGCTTAGTGGCGGATTTGTGTCGTCCATACAGAAAAGGGGCCATGAAAGTACCCCTTTTGCCGCCGACAGTTAACGGTCTGGGGACGGTTCCCCAGGGCGTGATCAGAAATCCAGGTCGAGCTCGATGATTTCCTGCGGCTCTTCCTTGGCGTCGGCAATCCATTCCTTCATCGGCGACCAGGAGAGGATGGTATCGCAATATTCCTGGCAGAGCGGTCCGACATTCACGTCATAGGAAAGGAAACGCGTGACCACGGGGGCATACATGCAGTCGGCGATGGTAGGCATGCGGCCAAACAGGAAGGGACCCTTCCAGGTGTTCAGGCAGTCGCGCCAGATCGAGGTGATGCGGTCGATATCCGCCTGGGCGGAGGACCACACGGTGAAGCCGGGCTTGCGGAAGCGCAGGTTCATCGGCAGCGAGGAGCGAAGTGCTGCGAAGCCGGAATGCATCTCGCCCGAGATGGAACGCGCCCGCGCCCGCGCCACCTTCTCCTCAGGCAGCATCCGCGCCTCGGGGAGCAGCTCGTTGAGGTATTCGGCAATGGCGATCGTGTCCCACACGCTCACCTCGCCATGGATCAGGCAGGGCACGAGGATGGAGGATGTGCGCATCAGCAATTCCTCGCGGGCGCGCGGATCGTCCGGGGAGACGCGTTCTTCCGTGAAGGATAGGCCGGAAAGCTTGGTCAGCAGGAAACCGCGCAGCGACCAGGAGGAGTAGTTCTTGCTGCTAATCAGCAAAGTCGCCTCAGCCATGTTCGCTCTTTCCTTTTTATCCATTTGTACCCATGATTAACAATGTGGACTCCGGCATACAATGGGGTTTCAAGCCCATTAACGCGAAGACACCGCTTTGGGGTTAGTGAAGTAATATGATTTACCACCTTTATCAGGCGCAAGTCGATATTTTGGACCCGTGGCGTAAAATGGCGCGGAATACCAGCCGCCTGCTCCGTGTGGTAACCCCCCGCACGCCTTACGGGCTCTTTCTGCGCCATTTTGGCGCGGCGCTGGAGGTGTTTGGCAACGCAGGCACCACACATAACCGGCCTCATTTCGGGTTCAAGCATATCCTCGTCGGCAATGAGGAGGTGGCGGTGCGCGAAGAGGCGGCGTTCTCCACCCCCTTCGGCACCCTGCTGCACTTCAAGAAGGACTCCGACCGCCCGCAGCCCAAGGTACTGGTGGTGGCGCCGCTCTCCGGGCATTTCTCCACGCTGCTGCGTAACACGGTGGAGACGCTGCTGCGCGACCATGACGTGTACATTACCGATTGGCACAACGCGCGGGATATTCCGGTTTCCGCCGGGCGCTTCGGCTTCGACGAATATATCGAGCACGTAATCAAGTTCCTTGAGCAGCTCGGGCCGCGCAACCATGTCGTCGGCGTGTGCCAGCCCGCCGTGGCGGTGCTTGCCGCGGTGTCGATCATGGCGGAGGACCACAACCCCGCCACCCCGCGCAGCATGACGCTGATGGCCGGGCCGATCGATACCCGCCGCAACCCCACCCGCGTCGACCGGCTGGCCGAGAGTAAGGATATTGCCTGGTTCGAGGAGAAGATGATCGCCGTCGTGCCATGGCGCTACAAGGGGGCGGGGCGGCACGTCTACCCCGGCTTCATGCAGCTCACCGCCTTCGTCTCGATGAACCTGGACAAGCATATCGGCGCGCATCTCCGCCAGTTCCGCTCGCTGGCGACCGAAGACTACGAAGCCGCCGACATGCACCGCGATTTCTACGACGAGTACCTGGCGGTGATGGACCTGCCCGCGGAGTTCTACCTGGAGACGGTGGAGCGCATCTTCATGAAGCATGAGCTTGCCACCGGCCAGCTGTATTACCATGGCCGGCGGGTGAAGCCGGAGGCGATCAAGAAGACCTTCGTCTTCACCGTCGAGGGCGAGCGCGACGATATTTGCGGCCTGGGCCAGACCTCGGCGGCGCTCGATCTTTGCTCGGGCCTGAGCCCGGCGCTCAAGCGCCACCACATGCAGACAGGCGTCGGCCATTATGGCGTGTTCTCTGGCCGGCGCTGGCAGAACGAGATCTACCCGCTGGTGCGCGAGGTCATCCAGTTCTCGGCGTAACCGCTTAGAATGCGATCGTATCAGGCTGAACCAGACATGGTTCAGCCTGATACGTGAATCGCCCTCTAACTTATTGATGAGAGACTGATTCACATTTGAGGTTCAATCGCGAAGCGATTCAACCTCAAACGATCAGGCTCTAGGGTCAGACCACCGCTCCAGCGGCAGCGCAGAAGGCGACAACCAGGATCGGCTTTGCCCGCCCGGCGGTGAGCAGCATCAGCGCCCCGGCCGCCACGGGCAGGTCCCACGGGCTCTGGATGGTGCTCAGTGTCAGCAGATTGATGAAAGCGGCGCCGAGCAGCCCGACCACCACGGCGTTCAGCCCTTTCATCACCGCCGCGATATGTGGGCGGCTGCGCAGTTGCTGCCAGTAGGGCAGGGTGCCGGAAACAATCAGCAGGCCGGGCAGGAAGATCGCCGCCGTGGCGATGGCAGCACCCTGATACCCGGCGGTGACGGCGCCGAGGAAGGAGGCCACCGTGAAGAGCGGCCCCGGCATGGCCTGGGCTGCGCCGTAGCCAGCAAGAAATATTTGCGGAGAGATCCAGCCGGGCACCACCACGGCATCGCGCAGCAGCGGCAGCACCACATGCCCGCCGCCGAACACCAGCGCCCCGGCGCGGTAGAACGCCCCGGCCACCGCCCATGGTCCGGAACTGGGCGCGAGGAACGCCGCCAGCAACAGTATGCCGAACAGCGCCAGGCAGAGCAGGGCGGGGAAGTGCAGCCGCAGCTCGCGCCCGGCTTCCTCCAACTCGCGGGCCAGGCGGCGCTTTTCCCGGTGCTGCACCAGCCCGGAATCATCCAGCGCCAGCCAGCCGATGACGCCGCCAATGACCAGGATCAGCACCTGCCCGCCGGTATCCGGCACGATGGTCAGGATGGCGGTGGCCAGCAGCGCCAGGGCGCGGCGCGGCGTATCCGGGCAGAGGCTCTGTGCCATCAACCAAACGGCCTGCGCCACCACGGCCACGGCCGCCAGCTGCAGCCCGTGCAACATGCCATGCAGCAGGCTGTTGCTCTGGAATACCGCGATGTAATGCGCGAGCGCGGTCATCAGCAGGGCGGACGGCAGGGTGAAGCCCACCCAGGCAGCGAGCCCGCCGGGCAGGCCGGCGCGGTTCAGCCCGATGCAGAAGCCGGTTTGGGATGAGGCGGGGCCGGGCAGAAACTGGCACAGGGCCAGCAGCGCGCCGTAATCCTCGGTGCTCATCCAGCCCCGTTTTTCCACGAATTCCTTACGGAAATAGCCGAGATGCGCGACCGGCCCCCCGAACGAGGTGATGCCCAGGACGAGGAACGTCCGGAAGACCTCGAATACGGAGCCCTTCTTCATCAGCCGGGAGCCAGCAGATGCCCGAGCGCCCGCCCGCCCAGGATATGGGCGTGGAAATGCGGCACTTCCTGGTGGCTGTCCGGCCCGGCATTGCAGATCAGCCGGTAGCCGCTTTCTTCCACGCCGAGCTGTTTGGCCACATGGCTGACGGCACGGAAGAAGCCGGTGATCTCCTCCGGGCTGGCCGTGGCGCCGAAATCGGCGAGGGAGACGTACCTGCCCTTCGGCACCACCAGCACATGCGTCGGCGCCTGGGGGTGGATGTCGGGGAAGGCGAGGGCGTAGTCGTCCTCGTAGAGCTTCTTGCAGGGGATCTCGCCGCGCAGGATCCTGGCGAAGATGTTGCTGTCATCATAGGCCATGGCGGGGTCTTCCTTACGGGATCTTCTTGGTGGGGAAACCGACCATCAGCGGCTTGCGCGCCGCCTTTTCGGCGATGCCGCTCATGCCCTCGCGCCGGGTCAGCTCGGCCCAGATCTGCTCGGGGCGCAGCCCGGCATCAACCCACAGCACCAGCAGGTGGTAGAGCACGTCGGCACTTTCGCCGATCAGCGCCGTGGTCTTGCCGGCCACGGCCTCGATGACGCATTCCACGGCTTCCTCGCCGAATTTCTGCGCCACCTTCTCGGTGCCGCGGGAGAGCAGCCGGGCGGAATGGCTCTGGTTGGGGTCGGCGTCCTTGCGTGAGAGCACGGTGGCCCACAACCGGTCCAGCACCCGCGCATCCGGGGCGTGAAACGGCGGCGGCACAGTCACCTCCCGGCGGGCGGGAGCGGTGCCGTTCTTCGTTTTAGACGTCGCCGCCGCGGCCTTGTCCTTCGGTGCGGTCTCGGGTGATTTTGCGACTTTTTTAGCCATGGCGGGCGTTAGACTCCTTGAGCCGGCAGTATCGCCCGGGGCTGGCGGACCGGCAAGTGCGCTTGAGTTAAAGCCGCTTTCACCTGGGCGATGGTGAATTGGCCAAAATGGAACACGCTGGCGGCGAGCAGCCCAGTGGCCCCCGCCTGCGCGCCCTCGACGAAATGCTTCAGCTCGCCCACGCCGCCCGAGGCGATGACGGGCAGCCGGACGGCGCCGCACACGGCCCGCAGCAGCTCCAGGTCGAAGCCCTTGCCGGTGCCGTCGCGGTCCATGGAGGTGAGCAGGATTTCGCCCGCGCCCAGGCTCTCCATGCGTTTCGCCCAGTCCAGCACGTCCAGTCCTGTATTCGTGCGCCCGCCATGGGAGAACACGTCCCACTTGCCGGGCGCGCTCTGCCGCGCGTCGATGGCCACGACCACGCATTGGCTGCCGAATTTCTCCGCCGCTTCCTGCACCAGCTCCGGGCGGGAGATGGCGGCGGAGTTGATGCTGCATTTATCCGCGCCGGCTAGCAGCAGGCGGCGCATATCCGCCACAGAGCGGATGCCGCCGCCGACGGTGAGGGGGAGAAACACCTTCTCCGCCGTGCGGTGCACGACATCGAGGATGGTGTCGCGGTTGTCGGAGCTGGCGGTGATGTCGAGGAAGGTCAGCTCATCCGCGCCGGCGGCGTCGTACACCACGGCCTGCTCCACCGGGTCCCCGGCATCGCGCAGGGAGACGAAGTTCACGCCCTTGACGACGCGGCCATCCTTCACGTCCAGGCAGGGGATGACGCGGAGCTTCAGCATGCGGCCAGGGCCACCGCCGGGGAGAGCGAGCCATCGTACAGCGCGCGGCCGAGGATAGAGCCGTTCAGGTTGGGCTGCTCCGCCGCCGCCGCCTTGAGGGCGACGATGTCCGCCACCGAGGCGACGCCGCCCGAGGCGATGATGGGGATGTTCACGGCCTTGGCCAGGGCCTCGGTCTCGGTAAGGTTCAGCCCGGTCTTCATGCCGTCGCGGGCGATGTCGGTGTAGATGATAGCGGCGATGCCAGCATCCTCGAAGCGCCTGGCCAGTTCGGTCGCGGGGATGTCAGAGGTTTCGGCCCAGCCTTCGGTGGCCACCATGCCGCCCTTGGCGTCAATGCCCACCACCACCCGGCCGGGGAATTTTTTCGCGGCCTCGCGCACCAGGGCCGGGTTCTTGGCCGCCGCGCTGCCCAGGATGACGCGCGTGATGCCAGCATCCAGCCAACGCTCCACCCCGGCGATGTCGCGGATGCCGCCGCCGAGCTGCACCGGGATGGTGACGTTTGCCAGGATCGATTTCACGGCGTCATCGTTCACCGTCTTACCGGCGAAGGCGCCGTTGAGGTCCACCACATGCACCCAGGAGAAGCCGGCGTGCTGCCAGGCGGCCGCCTGCGCGCCCGGGTCGGTGCCGAACACCGTCGCCTGGTCCATCTCGCCGCGCAGCAGGCGCACGCAGTTGCCGTCCTTAAGGTCGATCGCCGGGTACAGAGTGAGTTTCATTTCAGGAGCTTATAGTAAAAATGCCCGGGCACGATCGCCCCTTTGATTCGCGCATACGCGGGGTGGGTGCCCCAGCGGATGAAGCCTTCCGATTCGTAAAGCGAAATCGCGCCTTTCTGCGTGTCTCGCACATCCAGGTTGAGCACGGAGAAGCCGAGGGCGCGCGCCCGCTCTTCGGCCTTGCGCAGGATAAGCCGCGCCAGCCCGTGGCCGCGCGCATAGGGTGCTACGAATTGGTGCATCAGCTGCACGGCGAAGGCCTGCGCCTCGTTATTGCGCGAGGGCTTTTGCAGCTGCGCCGCGCCGTAGATGGTGCCGTCCATGCGGCCCACGATCAGCTCGCGCTCGGGCACCAGCAGCACACCGCGGTAATATTGCTCCACCACTCCGGCTTTTGGCGGCTTGAGCCAGCCGAAGCCGCCGCCATCCAGAATCGCCGCTGTCGCCGCTTCCGACAGGGCGTGCAGGTCCGCCTCGTCCTCGAAGCGTTCGAGACGTTCAGCGACCAGCGAAGTGGGGCGGAGCAGAGCGTGGTTCACGGCTGCCTCTTGGCGCTATCTCCGCGCGTAATCAAGTCATTCGGTCCGCCTGATGGCGCCGCGAGCAGCGCATCCCACTGCGGCGGCTGCAATTGCTTGTCCCAGTCGCCATGCCCGCCCTGGGCCAAGCCGAAGACGCGGTCCGGCGTCAGGCCCAGGCACGCGGCCAGGGCCTGGGCGTGATGCGCCGGGATGGTCTCGTCATGCGCCTCGTAGACGACGAACACCTTGTCCCGCAGCGGGGTCAGCGCGGCGCAGGAATCATAATCCGTGCCGTCGGCATCAAGCAGCAGCCGCACGGGTATGTAGGGGTAGCGCTCGCCGGCGACGGCGCTCATCCGGTCCCAGGGCACGAACAGCAGCACACGCGCCGGACGGCCCGCGGCGGCGGCCTGCGCGGCAACGCCGGCGCCCAGCGAGTTGCCGGCGATGATGAGCGGCGCATCGGGGTAGGTCTGGCGCATCCGCGCCGCGAGGGCGCGCGCCTGGGCCAGCACATTGTCGTGGCGCGGTGTCTCACCCGTTCGCATGTCGTAGCCCGGATATTCGGGGAACACGGCGCGGTAGCCATGCGCGGTGAAGAAGGGGCCGTAATCGCGCGCGGCTTCCCAGGCCTGCTGGTTGTTGCCGTGGAAGAACAGCACCGTGCCCAGCGGCGTGCCCGCGGGCTCCACCACCCAGCCTATGGGCTTGCCGTTTTCATCTGTCAGCGGCGGCAGGTTTACCGGGGCGTCATGCGGCGCCAGCGCCGTGCCGACATAAAGCAGGCGGTTCTGGTTGAGCAGCAGGTAGCCGCAGGCCCCGGCATAGGCGAGCGCCGCCAGCAAGCTTAGGCCCAGTATCGTCCGTTTGATCATTGTTCTGCCTCCCCTCTTCGCGTTGGCCTCAAGGCTTCCAGGCGAGGAAATTCCCCAGGATTTGCAGGCCTACCTGCTGGCTTTTCTCGGAATGGAACTGCGTGCCGGCCACGTTGCCTGTAGCGACCACGGCGGCGACATCGCCCTCGTAATCGGTGGTGGCGATGATCTGGTCCGTCCGCCCGCCCTTGAGCGCATAGGAATGCACGAAATAGGCGTGGTCGCCCGGCACCAGCCCTTCCAGCAGCGGATGCGAGCCGGGGGTGAAGCGCAGCTCGTTCCAGCCCATATGCGGCAGGCGGGCATCACCCACCTCCATCTTGGCGATTTCGCCCTGGATCCAGCCGAAGCCCTGGGTGACGCCATGCTCCAGCCCGCGCTCGGCCATCAGCTGCATGCCGACGCAGATGCCGAAGAACGGCGCGCCCTGCGCCACGCGCTGGAACATCGCCTCCTCCAGACCGTCCACGCTGGCGAGCCCTTTGGCGCAATCGGCGAAGGCGCCCTGGCCGGGCAGCACGATGCGGTCGGCCTTGGCCACCACATCCGGGTCGGCGGTGATGCGCACATCGGCGGCGATGCCGCGCAGCGAAGCGGCGAGGGCGAGCCCCCGCGCCGCGGACGCCAGGTTTCCGCTCTGGTAATCGATGACGGTGACGAGCATGGGGCTAGATCACACCCTTGGTCGAGGGGATGTCCCCGGCGGTGCGCGGCTCGATGGCCACGGCGGCGCGCAACGCCCGGCCCACGGCCTTGAACGACGCTTCCGCCACATGGTGCGCGTTATGCCCGGCGCGCTGGATGACATGCAGGTTGAACAGACCGTTTCCCACCAGGGCGCGGAAGAATTCCTCCACCAGCTGCGTGTCCATCTGCCCCAGCATCGGGCGCTCGAAGCTCACGCCCCAGGCCACGAAAGCCCGGCCCGAGAGGTCGAGTGCTGCTTCCACCAGCGCCTCGTCCATAGGCACCACCGCATGGCCGAAGCGCTGGATGCCCCGCTTGGCGCCCAGCGCGTTGACGAAGGCCTGGCCGAGCACGATGCCGACATCCTCGACCGTATGATGCGCGTCGATATGCAGATCACCCTTGGCCTTCACGGTCAGGTCAAACAGGCCGTGCCGGCCGAAGGCGCTCAGCATATGGTCGAAATAGCCGATCCCCGTGTCGATGTCGGTCTTGCCGGTGCCGTCCAGGTCAAGCCGGACCAGGATATCGGTTTCGGAGGTCTTGCGGCTGAGTTCGGATGTGCGTGTCATGCAGCACGCCTACAACAACGGCGCGGGAATTTAAACCGGATTGGCGCGGCACCCGCAGCTAGGCGCGGCCGAGTTTCTCACGCAGCGCGGTGGGCACGTCCCGCCGGGTGCGGACGCGGGGGAAGGGCAGTTCCTCCACCGGCGGGCGCGGGTCGCGTTCCGCCTGGTTGTGGAAACAGCCCTGGCCGAGGATGTCGACGAAGCTCTCGGCGGACACGCCCTCGGCCGTGAGCAGCTGATGCCCCGCAAGCTCCAGGTGGTAATAGGTGAACCGCTCCGGCAGCGCCGTTTCCTGGCGGATTGATCTGCCATTCACCAGGGTGCGGGCTGGGATCAGCATGCGGTCGAGCAGCACGGCATGGCCTGGAGCGAGCAGCAGATCGCGCTGCGGCAGCCCGCCGCCCAGCGCGCCAGCAGTGATGAGAACGGGCAGGTCGCGCAGTGGGTCGGCAAAGCGCGGGGAGACATGGCTGTGCCCGACCCAGAGCACGGGCTTGGCGCCGCTCTGCGTGGTCACGAGGCTGCCTTGGTGCAGCGCCTCGACCGGCGTGAGGCCAAACGGCGTGGCGATGAGGGTGCCGGTGCAGAAGCCGGTTGTGGCGCCGGGTCCGGCGCTGATGGCTTCCACCGGGGCGAAGTCCTCTGGCGCAGCCAAAGTCCAGGCCGGATGGGACTGGACGAACACGCCGGAATGCGCCTGAGGGGCGCTGAATGAGCCGTTCATCGAATCCGACATGAGAAACTACTCCCTGTTGGCGGCGATTGCATGAACGCCATGTAATCAAGCTTGGTGAGCTTGATTTGACTATGCAGGATTTTGCGACGAAATTTCAGGTGCTTTTTACGGTTATAGCGACACGATCTTGTGAATAAGCGTTTCTAAATCAGAGAAAAAACGCAAAAATAAATGCTATATTGATAAAATGCTTTGTTTTTTAACGATGTGTTTCATTTTATGGTTTTTGTTATAAAATATAGATAAAATATTGTTAATCATATAGGGCGGCGGTGGCTCCGTCCTGCGCTGGCTTCGGTAAATCTCTGTTGCAGTTTTCGCGGTTGGACCGGCTCGCGCCGGGCCGGTAAAGCTTGTGCATGGTCCGCCGCGTCACCGCCAAATTGCCGCTCCTGCTGGGGTTTCTCATCGCCGTCGGGCCGGTTTCCACCGATATGTACCTGCCGGCCTTCCCCGAGATCGCGCGGGAATTCCACAATTCGGCGGCGCCGCAATACTCGCTCGCGGCGTATTTCATCGGGCTGGCCATCGGGCAGATGACACAGGGCGCGCTCTCCGACCGGCTGGGCCGGCGCGCGCCGCTGCTGGCCGGGCTGGTGCTCTACACCTTTGCCTCCATTGGCTGCTGGCTGAGCTGGAGCGTGGCCTCGCTGGTGGTGTTCCGTTTCCTCAGCGCGCTCGGCGCCTCGGCCGGAACGGTGATTCCCCGCGCCATGGTGCGCGACCTGGCCGACGGCCCCCAGGCGGCGAAGCTGTTCTCCAAGCTCATGCTGGTGATGGGCGTGGCGCCGATTACCGCGCCGATGCTCGGCGCCGTGATGGTCGGCTGGTGCTCCTGGCGTGTCATCTTCGCCGTCTGTGCCGTGTATGGCGTGGGGGCGGTGGCGCTGACCTGGAGGTTCCTGCCGGACACGCTGCCGCGCGAGCGCCGCACCATCATCGGCGCCATGGCGTCGCTCATCCGCTACGGGGGGATCTTCCGCGAGCGCGCCTTTCTCACCCATGCCGCCATTGGCGCCGCCACCTCGGCCTGCCTGTTTGCCTATCTCTCCGCCACGCCGCAGATATTCATCGGCGAATATGGCTGGAGCAGCGCGGGCTATGCGGCGCTCTTCGGTGTCAATTCCGTCGCCTATATCGGTTACAGCCAGCTCAACCCGGCGCTGGTGAACCGCTTCGGCATCGCGCCGGTGATCAGCTTCAGCGTGGCGGTGCTGCTTGCCGCCACGCTGTACCTGGTGGCGCTGGCGCTGCATCCGATGGGCGCGTTGCCCATCGCCGCCGGGCTGCTGGCGGCCGAGATCGGCTTCGGCCTGCTCACGCCCTGCGCCATGGTCGGCGCGTTCTCTCGCCATCAGGCGCATGCGGGCAGTGCCTCCGCTTTGCTCGGCACCATGCAGTATACCGGGGGCGCCATCTCGGGCCTCGCCGTTGGCGTGCTGGCCGACGGCACGGCGCGCCCCATGGCTTTTGCGATGCTGGGTTGCGCCATGCTGGCGCTGCTTGCCGCGCTATGGCGCCCCAGCTTAAGCTTCAGCCCTGCGGAGTGAACAGAAAACATGTCCAGACCCAATCTCATCGGTATTCCGGCCTGCACCAAGTTCGTGTCCGGCTACATCCAGCACGCCACCCCGGCGCGCTACGGCGCGGCGCTCACGGCGGCTTCCAACGCCATGCCCATCCTCATCCCGCCCGAGGGCGAGACCATGCTGCCGCTGCTGGAGCGCATCGACGGAATCATGTTCAACGGTTCGCCCTCCAACGTGTCGCCGATGCGCTATGGCGCGGATTTCGATGCGACGCCGGACGCGCACGACCCTGAGCGCGATGCCACCACGCTGCCGATGATCCGCGCCGCGTTGGATATGGGCATGCCGATCCTGTGCATCTGCCGTGGCCTGCAGGAGCTGAATGTGGCGCTCGGCGGTACGCTGTTTCAGGAAGTGCACAACATCCCCGGCCGCATGGACCACCGCTCGCCCGAGGGGGTGCACCGCTTCGACATCAAGCACCCTGTCTCGCTGACCGGCGAGTTGGCGCATCTGATCGGCGCGGCGGAGATCCAGGTGAACTCGCTGCACGGCCAGGCCATCGATCAGCTCGCCTCCGGCCTGGTGGTGGAGGGGATGGCGCCGGATGGCACCATCGAGGCGGTGCGCGTCGAGGGTGCGAAGAGCTTCGCCATCGCCGTGCAATGGCACCCTGAGTGGGAGGTCACGCATTTCCCCGACCGCGAGCGCCTGTTCAACGCCTTCGGCGAGGCCTGCGCGGAATACGCGGCGCGGAGGAAATAGGCGGCGCGCGCACCGTAACGCCGAATTTCCGCCGCAAACCCCCCGTATCACCCGCATCGAAAAGGAAGGGCATCATGGACATCCAGACGATCGACAACCAGTACGGCCAGTTGCAATCCCAGGCGCAGCAGACGGTGGGCGAGTTGCAGGCCCTGGCGCAGAAGATGCAGGCCGCAGCACAGGCCGGCAACATGGATGCGCGGGAATGGCTGCTCGACCTGCGGAGCATCGCGCTTGCGATCCGGGCTGAGCAGAGCCAGGTCGCGAACCTGCTGCAATCCATCCACAACATGGTTGCGGCGCAGGCCGTGCCGCAGCAGCAGGGGCCGTGGGGCAACCAGCAGGGTTACCCGCAGCAGCAGCCCATGCCACTGCCGCCCCAGGGTTATCCGCAGCAGCCGGGCTATGGCTACGCCCAGCCGCCGCAGCAGGGTGGGATTTTCGGCGCGTTCCTCAACTCCGGTTTCGGCCGGGCGCTGGAAATGGGCGCGGGGTTCGGCCTCGGCGAAGATATCATCGACAAGATCTTCTGAGCCGCGCCGTCATTGCGAGCCGCAAGGCGGCGAAGCGATCCACGCCGGCTTCGCCGGCTCGCGATGACGGATCACACGTAAATTGTTACCCGCCGCAAACCGGCGTGAAAGCGGCCACATCCGGCGGCCCGGCGGCGAACAGATGCACGGGCGCGCCTTGGCGGGGCAGGGCGAGCAGCGTGGCGCAGACCGTGCCGAAGCCATGACTCTCCGCTGCCGGAATGTTGAGCTGCTCGGCGCGCTCGCCGGAGGAATCGGCGAGCAGCCCGCCCCATTCCGCGAAGGGCGCGGCGGCAAAGCGCGGCAGATGCCGGGCGATGCGCGGCAGGGCTGTGTCGTTCGGCTCGCCGGAAGTAATCATGCTCACCCCCTCGGGCAGGGGCGTGGCTTCCGGTTGCCCGGTGCCAAGGCCCCGGACGAAATACGCGGCGCGGGCATCGGCCAGCACCATGTTGAAATCCCGGTACAGCCCGGCATCGAGGCGCGTGATGGCGGTTGCGGCGGCATTGGCGCTGGCCTCGCGCAGGGCGATGAGCGGCAGCTCGCCCCGGCTGCGCTTGCCGGGCGCCGGACCCAGTGTGCCGGTGCGGTTCAGCACGGCCGCCATGACCCCATTCTGGTTCAAAGCGAGCCACGTGCCGCCCGCCAGAATGTCCCGCCCGCCACAGATGCCGGGCCAGTATTCGGCTGGCGGTTCCCAGGGGCGGGAGGCCATCTCGTCGCGGTTGGCGGCGATGAAAACGCCCTCGGGCGTGATGCGCAGGATGATCGAGCACATCGGCCTCAGCCTCGCGCGGCGGCCAGGATCATGTCCAGATGGTCCGGCACCGCGAATTGCTCGCGCCGGAGTGCGGCGATTTCGAACACCTGCACCGCACCGGCATCGTCGCCCGCGTGCAAGTGCATCTCACGCAGGTTGCCATGCAGCTTCACCCGGAAGCCAAGCGTGGAGACGGTGAAGAATTCGCCGATGCGGATATCAGTGCCCGGCAGGTTGTTCCAGGCGCAGCGGACGTCGAAGGGCCGGTCGAAGATGCGATGGCCGATCTGGCTCACCTCCGCCTGCGCCAGCGCATCGGGGCTGATGCCGGTCTCTTCCACCGCCTCGCGCAACGCCGCGGTGCGGGAGGTTTCCACCTTGCCGTCCACCTCGTCGATAAACCCGCCCGGCACGGCGAGCTTGCCGCGCCCGGGATTATGGATGCGCGTGATCAGCGCGACCTGCCCGTGGTCGTCGAGCAGCACGGCATCGGCCGCGTGGCGCAGATGCACGCGCCGCTGCGTGCCGTCGGGCAGGGTGACGCTGCCCAGCGCATGCACCGCATGGCTCGGCTCGTCGCCGAATGTCCCGGCGACGCAGCGCGCCACAATCTCCGCCTTCAGGGCGGGGTCGACGAGCATGTGATCCTTGATGATGTCCATGCCCGGAAATTAGGCCGGTTTCGCGCCGGGTCAAACCGGCTGGAGCTGAGCCTCGGGCGCAGCGGTTTCCACTTGCGCGGGTTTCGGGGCGCAGCGCGCCATGCCGATGATGCCGCCGATGACCAGGGCCAGCATCATGGCGCCGAATAGCCCGCCAAACAGTAAGGCCGGCCAGAAGCCTCCATAGATTTGCGGCGTGTAGCCAGCCGGGCAGGAAAGCGTGCCATTGGCCGTCTCCCAGAGGCCGAACACGCCCAGCCCGCTTGCTACGGCAATGGCGGTGCCGAGCAGCACAGGTTTACCCATTGAGCTTACCCGAACACACGCTTGAAGATGGTGTCGACATGCGCGTGGTGCATCTCGGCGGACATGGCGGCGTCGATCGCGGTTGCGCTCACGCGGCCAGCCACTTCCGGGTCGGCCAGTAGGTTCTCGCGGAAGGTCTTGGTGTCCGGCTGACCCAGCTTGGTCCAGGTGGCCATGGCGTTGCGCTGCACGATCTTATAGGCGTCCTCGCGTAGGATGCCGGCCTTAGTCAGCGCCAGCAGCACTTCGCCGGAATGCACCACGCCGCCCAGGCTTTCCACGTTCGCAGCCATCTGCTCGGGGTAGATTGTGAGCTTGTCCATCATGCCGGCGAGGCGCGCCAGGGCGAAGTCCAGCGTCACCGTGGCATCCGGGCCAATGCCGCGCTCGACCGAGGAGTGCGAGATGTCGCGCTCATGCCACAGCGCCACGTTCTCCATGGCCGGGATGACGGCGGCGCGGACGAGGCGGGCGAGGCCGCAGAGGTTTTCGGAGAGCACCGGGTTGCGCTTGTGGGGCATGGCGGAGCTGCCCTTCTGCCCGGCGTGGAAGAACTCCTCCGCCTCGCGCACTTCCGAGCGTTGCAGATGCCGCACTTCTGTCGCCAGACGCTCGATGCCCGAGGCGATGACGCCCAGCGTGGCGAAGAAGGCGGCGTGGCGGTCGCGCGGGATGACCTGGGTGGAGACGGGCTCGGCGGCGAGGCCCAGCTTTTCCGCCACGTATTCCTCCACGCGCGGGTCCACATGCGCGAAAGTGCCGACAGCACCCGAGATGGCGCAGGTGGCGATCTCCGCGCGGGCGGCGAGCAGGCGCTGCTTGTTGCGGGCGAACTCGGCGTAATGCCCCGCAAGCTTGAGGCCGAAGCTGGTCGGCTCGGCATGGATGCCGTGGCTGCGGCCGATGGTGAGGGTGCGCTTATGCTCGATGGCGCGCTTCTTCAGCGCCGCCAGCACGAGGTCGATATCCGCCAGCAGCAGGTCCGCCGCCTGGGTGAGCTGCACGGCGAAGCAGGTGTCCAGCACGTCCGACGAGGTGAGGCCCTGATGGACGAAGCGGCTATCCTCCCCCACGCGCTTGGCCAGCCAGGTGAGGAAGGCGATGACGTCATGCCTTGTCTCGGCCTCGATGGCGTCGATTTCCGCCGTATCGGCCTCGGTGAACACGGCCATGGCGGCGTCGCCCTTCTCGCGGATGGTGCGGGCCGCGTCCGCCGGGATGGCGCCGAGCTGCGCCATCGCCTCGCAGGCCAGGGCCTCGATCTCGAACCAGATCTTGTACTTGTTCTCCTGGGTCCAGATGGCGGCGGCCTGGGGGCGGGAATAGCGGGGGATCATGGCAAGGGCTCCTGCGGCGACAAATTTCAGGCTGGCCCTAGACCTGCGCCCCGGCATTGACAAGGCTGGGCACGCGCGGGCCTATCCCGCGCCATGGATATTTTGCCCCTTCTCGTCATTCTGGCGCAGATTCTGCTCATCGACCTGGTGCTGGCGGGCGACAACGCTATCGTCATCGGGCTGGCGGTGGCGCGGCTGGACCCGGCGCAGCGGCGGCGGGCAATTTTCTTCGGTATCGTCGGGGCCACGGTCATCCGCATTCTCCTCGCGCTGGTGGCGGTGAAGCTTCTGGCCATCATCGGGCTGACGCTGGCGGGCGGCGTGCTGCTGCTCTGGGTGGCGTGGAAAACCGCGCGCGAGCTGCGGCAGCAGGAAGAGGGCGAGCATGCAACCCCGCCGCAGAGCATGAGCGGCGCGATCTGGCGCATCATCATCGCCGACATCTCCATGAGCCTGGACAATGTGCTGGGCGTGGCCGGCGTGGCGCGAGAGCACCCGGTGCTGCTGGGAGTGGGGCTTGCCATCTCCGTCGGGCTGATGGGGCTGGCGGCGGATTTCGTGGCGAAGCTGCTGACGCGCTTCCGCTGGCTGGCCTGGGTCGGCATCGCCATCGTGTTCTATGTGGCGCTGAAGATGGTCTGGGAAGGGTGGGCCGACGTCGCGGGGCATTTGCGGCTGGGGTGATTCTCGGGCGGTATGCGGCGGCTGCATTCAAGTCGGTTCCGGTGCCCCGAGAAATTCAAAATCTCGACAGTTTCCCTGCGATTGATCTTAAATTCTGGAAATTGAGCATACGATTTTCCATTTCACCGGTGCAGGTGAAAAGGCGAAATAGCAATTGTTTATCATTCCTGAGGATAATGAAACAGAAGGGCATGGTGGTGTTAAACCGCCCCTTTACCAGTGTCAGCGGCGAAAAAAATCGCGGATCAGCCATGCCGTGACTTTGGTTTGGCTGTAGGGCTCAGCCCGTCTATTCACGAAAATATTATGAGCTATATTCATCGTATTAGACGGCGCCGCATCAGCCCCGACGATATTCGTGACAGACCACCGACGGATGTACCGCTGCACCGCGTTCATATGTTCGAGCGTAAAGGCGAAGAAAGCGTATTACGGGTTGGGCTGGAAGAAAATTGGCTTGGCGATCTCTACCACAAGACGCTTGTCGTAGGGTGGCCGACGTTCATTTTCGTGTCCGTCGGGCTCTACCTACTGGCCAATATTCTGTTTGCGCTACTCTACATGCTGCAGCCGGCAGGCGTAGAAACCGCGCGCCCTGGACATTTCCTGGATTTCTTCTTCTTCAGCGTGCAGACGATAACGACCGTCGGTTACGGCAAGCTAATCCCTGTCTCGCTATACAGTAATAGCATTATGACGCTGGAGTCTCTCTCTGGAATACTCTTCAATGCTCTCGTGACCGGACTTGGTTTCGCCCGTTTTTCCCGCCCAAGGGCGCGTGTGCTGTTCAGCAATGTCGCTGTAATTAGTAGGCAAGACGGCAAGACCACTCTTAGTGTACGCCTCGCCAACAAACGCCGTAGCACCATGCTCTCTGCCGATGTCGAAGCAACATTCGTACACTTGGTGCGAACCAAAGAAGGCAAGGCGCTACGGCGATATGACAGCCTGAAGCTTACAAAGCAACATACGCCGGTATTCTCATTAACTTTCATCGCCGAGCATGTGCTGGATGAGACCAGCCCGCTATATGGGGCGACAAAAGCCTCCCTGGTAGAGGGAGAGGCGGAGGTCATCATAACTGTTACTGGCCTCGACAACACAACGTCTCAGAGCGTGCATGCAAGCGCTGCCTACGGGGCTGAGAACATCATCTGGAACCGGCGCTTTGTCGACGTCGTCGGATATACAGATGATGGCTATCGCGTGATCGACTACCGCCGCTTCCACGAGACGGAAATGGGCGAGCAACCCCCACCCGAGGTAATCGCTGAAAAGACCATCGCCCTCGCATGACGGATTACGCCACCGGCGTTTCCGGGAAGGCCAGTTCGTGCCGTGAGCGCCATTCCGGCGTCACGTAGTTCACGATCAGCGAGCGCCGGACCCCGGTGATCCTGCGTTTGACGAAGCCGTGCCAGGTATCGGCGCCGGGGATGAAGATCAGCCCGTGATTGCGGATGAAGGGTGCTGCGCCGACATGCTCGGCGGGGGAGGCGAAGATGTCAGTGCCCCAGTTCTCGCCCGGCGCGGAGTCGGTGAGGTAGATGAGCATGGTGAAGAACTTGGCGCCGATATCGGTATGCGGCTCCAGCCAGAATCCGTCCGTGTCCAGGCAGTATTCGATGCGCAGCGAGCTGCCCTTCAGGTTCACGTCGCAGGTGCGCTCCAGCGTTTCCACCACCTTGCGGCTTTGCAGTGCCGCTGCCAAGTCGCGACAGGCTGGGTAGAGTGCCTGCTCGGGCGGCGCAAAAAAGCTGCGGGTGGAATTATGCGTCTCGCGCCGGCCTAACGTGTCCTCGACCACCGGCGGGGCGACGGGAAGGGCGACGATGTCCCGCACCATGGCATCGGGCAGCATGTTCTCCAGCAGCCAGTGGCGGTAGGGGGTCTGTTCCTCCCGCGCCTGGCCCAGGCTGCCGAGGAAATGCGCGGCGGTGCCAGTGGCATCAAGCATAATGCAGCACCTTCTTGGCCTGCGCCGAGATCTTGTGGCGCATCAGCTCGCGCTGCGCGGCGAGGCCGCTGGTCATCCAGTTGATCATCACGTAGCGGCGCACGCCCACGTAAGGCTCATGGCCGTGGAAGGATTTGTCCGACCGGCGGAAGGCGACGAGCGTGCCGAGTTCGGGCGGCACCTCGGCGATCATGTCGTTGAGGTCATCCGGCCCGCGCAGCAGCCGCAACCGGCCGCCCTGGGCCTCCCAGCCATCGTTGAAATAGAGCAGGGCGGTGACCAGCTTGGCCTCGCTGTCGGTATGGATGCGGCCATCGCGCTCGCTGCAGCGGCCGCGCAGCGTGACCATGGTCGGGCGATCGGTGAGGTCCACGCCGAATTTTTCCGAGAAGGCGGCGGTGACGGCCGGGCCGGTCAGCTCGCTGATCAGCGCCTGGAAATTCGGCCCCGGCTTGGTCGCCTCCACCGGCAGCAGTCCGGCATAGTCGATCTCGGGGAAATCGGCGCGCACGGCTTGCGCCTGCTCGGGACGGATGAACCCGTGCACGACCGTGTACTGGAAGGGTTCGGTCGCCATCGGCGCTTGCAGGAAGGTGTCGAGATCAAGAATTGCCATGGGTGTAATCCAGGTCGGGAAGGAAGCGGAGCTTCCGGACCGGTTAGGCGCTTTTCGCCGCGCCGGGCATTGATGTGGATCAATGCAAACGGAATGCCGTTGGCAAGCTGTTAATCATTCCGGGCGATGATCCGCGCTACTTACTGTGAGGCGGATCGGCATGCTTGAACACGAATATAGCTGGCGGGAGAGGGGCGGCGCTGCCCTGGCCAATGCCGTGCAAATGGAACGGCGCGCGGCGACGCGCATACCGGTGATCAAGAGCGCGAAGCTCCTGCTGGGCAACGCTTACAACGAGAGCGTTTATAATTGCCTGGTGCTGGATGAGGCCGCCAATGGCGTGCTGGTGGATCTCGGCTCGATCTTTGTTCTGCCCGAGGAGATGGTGCTGCAGATGGCGAACGGCCCCAGCTACCGTGTGCGCCGGTGCTGGAGTGCTGGCAGCAAATTCGGGCTGGAATTCATCGGCGGGCCGCTGGTGAGCGCTGAAACCGGAGCGAAGATGGCGTCGCTTGGGCGCGCCGTGTGGACCCAGGCCATTCCCTTCGTGATCGCGGAACTGCGCTCGCAACGCTTCTTCGGGCGCGACGATGTGCGCTGCGTGGCGGAGGAGGCCGAGGCGGCCTACCGCAAGCTGGAAGCCAAGCTGACCGGAAACTAGCTTCTACCGGCGCTGGTAGATCGCCACGCCCGGATAGCTGCGCCAGAGCGCGTAATCCCGTGCCAGGGCGGTGTCCAACTCGGCATAGACAACCGGGTTCACGAGAGCGTCGCTTGGGGCGGGCATGCGGCGGACGATGAATTGCGGCTTGCCGGCGAGGATGCGTGCCACTTCGGCCGGGGCATCAACCCCCGCCACCCGGGGCAGCAACACGCGGGTAAGGACCGAGGCGAGGACATAGCGCGTGGGCAACGGCGTGTCGGCATAGGCGTAGAGGATCGCCTGGGAATCGAACACATACAGGCTGGCCGGATGCTGCGCGGCAAGATCCGCCCCCGCACTGGCCACCACATCCGGGACGGTGGCGTATTTCATTGCCTGTTGCGCGGCGCGGAGCGGCAGGGCCAGGGTGGCCGCCACAAACAGGGCGCGCAGCGCCGGGCGGGGCGGCAGCCGGGTATAGAGCACGCCGAGACTGACGCAGAGCGGCGGCAGCGCCTGCAGGAAATAATGGTCGTAGAAGCTCTTGGCCGAGGTGGCGCCGATTAGGGCGCAGAACAGCCAGAGAGGCGGGAAGATGGTGGCCATGCGGCGCCCCAGCAGCGCGAGGAGCGCGCCCGCGGCGTACAGGCCGCCCCAGCGCATGGCCTGGGTCTGCACGGCCCAGAGTACCGTGCCGCTGGAGAGCGGCACCCCGGCCCGGCGCAGATTTGCCAATACATTGCACTCCCACCACAGGGGCAGCTGCCCCTTGGCGGCGTAGAGGGTAAGCGCTGCCGCGAGCGGGGCCGTCGCCCCGAACAAACAGGCGAGTCCGGCCCGCCAGTCCCGCCGCCGGTAGAGCAGCAGGAGGAAGACGCAGGGCGCCTCGGTAATGGCGACCTCCTTGACCATGACGGCGCAGCCGAGCCCTAGCCCCACCGCCCAGGCCGGGGCGTCCGCCAGCACGGCCAGTACCGCCAGCGCGGTGAAGCTGGCCATGAACAGCTCGGTATTGGCGGAAAGCCCGTCATTGGAGAGCGAGGCGAGCAGCAGCGCCGCTCCGGCGAGCCAGGCGGCCTGCCGGTTCTGGGTCAGGATCTCGGTAATGCGGAAGACCGTGGAGGCGAGCAGTGCTACGAACAGCATGGTGGCCACCCGCATGGCGGCCACGCCGGGAATCAACATCTGGAAGGCGGCGAAAATCGCGTATACGCCGAGCGGCTTGTTGTCCCAGATGGTGGTGTAGGGCAGGTGGCCCAGGCGCCATTGCTGCGCCATCAGGAAATACAGGCTCTCATCCCAGTCCAGCACCGAGCGGTGCAGCACCGGCAGCCGCGTGAGCACCGAGATGGCGAGGAAGATGAGGGCGGGAAGAGCGCGGTTCACACTGCCGATGCTTGCCAGGGCGCGGCGGCCCGGGCAAGAGAAGCGCCAGCATGGAGGGGTGCATGAGGATTTTTGCTCCGGTTTTGGCGGCCAGCCTGGTGCTGGGCGGCGTGGCTTTGGCCCAGGTGAACGACGACCCGACCGGCCCGCAGCCGCAGCTGCCGACCGAACAGCTCAGCATCACGGCCGATAACGGCAAGACCTATAATTTCACCGTGGAGGTGGCGGCAACAGAGCAGCAGCAGGCCTATGGGCTGATGTTCCGCCCCGCCGTGCCCGCGGGCACGGGCATGCTGTTCCCGGTCGATCCGCCCTCGGTCCAGCAGTTCTGGATGAAGAACACCATTGCGCCGCTGGACATGGTGTTTATCGGCGCTGATGGCACGATCAAGACCATTGCAGAGAACACTGTGCCCTACAGCCTGCGCAGCATTTCCAGCAACGTGCCGGTGGCCGCCGTGCTGGAGCTGGCAGGCGGTGCCACCGCGGCAGATAATATCAGCGTTGGCGACAAGGTGATTGCCAAGCAGTTTGGCGGGGGCTAATCCCGGCTGCACAATGTCGGGGCGTGGCGCAGCCTGGTAGCGCGCTTGTTTTGGGTACAAGAGGCCCCCGGTTCGAATCCGGGCGCCCCGACCAGATGGAAGGAAGAGGTTATGCGGGCTCGTATTTATCTGCCGCCGAAATCCGCCATGCAGTCCGGCCTGGCGCGGACCCATCGCTGGGTGCTGGAGTATGAGCCGGAGCATAAGAAGATCCGCGACCCGCTGATGGGCTGGACCGGCTCGGACGATATGCGCCAGCAGATCCTCCTCAGCTTCGAAACGCAGGAAGCGGCGATCGCCTATGCCGAGGCGCAGGGGATTCCGTACGACCTGGAAATCTCCCCGGCGCGGACGTGTAAGCCCAAGGCCTATGCCGATAATTTCCGCGTCGACCGCAAGGAAAACTGGACGCATTAAGGCGGCCAGGGTACCACGGGCTGGCTTGGCCACGCGCCCTTAGCTCAGTTGGATAGAGCACGAGACTTCTAATCTTGAGGCCGGTGGTTCGAATCCACCAGGGCGCACCAAGCCTTTGCGTTAGCCTGAAGGCTGGGTTAGGTTGTGCCCGCTGCCAAAAAAGTCTCCGTAGCTCAGCAGGATAGAGCACAGGATTCCTAATCCTGGGGCCGTGGGTTCGAATCCCGCCGGGGACACCAATAAAATCAACAGCTTAAGCGGCGATTGCCTCTTCATAGTCGATTTTTCCTGATTTTCGGTGCCAAATTGGTGCCGAATCAGGGTCTAAGGAGATCATTGATGGGCACCGTTTTTTCCCGTGCGAATGGCAGCTTCACAGCTAGGGTTCGTATGAAGGGACACCCG
The DNA here is from genome assembly GCF_052326845.1 of Acidocella sp. Classification (GTDB taxonomy): domain Bacteria; phylum Pseudomonadota; class Alphaproteobacteria; order Acetobacterales; family Acetobacteraceae; genus Acidocella. Next base: position 22,289 of record NZ_JBKQJR010000021.1, read on the forward strand.
CAGCAGGCAGAGACCTTTGCAAGCCGGGCGGAAGCGAAAAGGTGGATCGCCGACATAGAAGCCGCGATGAGGGCCGGGGCGTTCAAAGAGGACGAGACGGGCGGGATCACGCTCGGTCAGGCGATTGACGCCTGGGCAAAGGACGCGCGGAAGAGGCTAAAAAAATTTGATGTCGAGGAGGCTCGCATCCGAAAGCTGAAGGCGATTCGCATCGGCACGGGGGTCAGGGTGGCCGGACAGGCCCTTGAGGGACGGATCACGGACATCGCCGTCAAGGGTGCGGATTCCGACGATCGCGCGCATGTATTCCGATCTGATGCCGCGCAGCGTTCCGATTTGATCGCGCGCAGGTGAAGCACCTGATCGTTGGTTGAACGATGTCACTGTGTTTGGTTGCTGGTCAAGCGCCTGCTTGGGTGATGCGGCGCAGGGAGTCGCCGGTTATTTCCAACCGGTGGGCATTATGGACGAGGCGGTCGAGGATGGCGTCGGCATAGGTTGGATCGCCGATCAGCTCGTGCCATCTGGCGATTGGAAGCTGGCTGGTGACGAGGGTTGAACGCCTGCCATAGCGATCCTCGATGATTTCGAGCAGGTGGTGCCGGGCATTGCCGTCGAGCGGTTCGAGGCCCCAATCATCGAGGATGAGCAGATCGACCTTGGCGAGGCTTTTCATGCGCGCGGCGATCCGGCCATCGCCCTTGGCCAGGGCCAGTTCTTCGATCAGGCGCGGTAGCCGTGTGTAGAGTACCGAACGATTGTTGCGGCAGGCGTTGTGGCCGATGGCGCAGGCCAACCAGCTTTTCCCGACACCGGTTGGCCCGATGATCGCCAAATTTTCATGGGCAGCGAGCCAGTCGCCCCTGAGCAGCCTCTCGAACAGCCGGCGGTCGAGGCCGCGCGAGGCGCGGTAATCGACGTCCTCGGGCACGGCATGGTGGCGTAGGCGCGCCTGACGCAGGCGCAGCGCCAAGCGCCGGTCATTGCGATACGTCACCTCATGATCGAGCAGCAACGCCAGCCATTCGGCATGATTGAGGCCCTTGACCTCGTCGTTGGCGGTAAATTCGGCGAAGGCATGCGCCATTCCGGCCAGGCCAAGCTGGTTGAGCAGGTCAAGCGTGGGGTGTTTCAACATTCTCGTTTCCTTTCAGTGATAATAGTCAGAGCCGCGGAGATTGGCGTGGAGGATCGGCTCGCGCTCCGGGGCTTTCGAGGCCGGGATGCTGTCGAGCCCCTTCTCGAGGATCGATTTGACGGACGGGTAATTGCGCGCCTCAATTTCCAGGGCGCGCAGGGCGGCGGCTTCGAGCCGCTCAGCGCCAAAGCGTTTTTCCAGCCCGATAATGCCCAGGCATGAGCGGTAGCCCTGCTCGGGGTGCGGCCGGCTTTCAATGATCTTCTCGACCAGAAGGGACAGCATCGGCCCAATCCGCCTTGCCTCCTCGCGGATCTTCGCTGGCGTCCATTCACCATATCGCCGGTGGCTGGAGGGCATATGCTCGGGCACCGTCGTATGCCGCCCATTGCCGCTGCCGCGCATATGGACGGCGATGCGCTCGGAGCCGAGGAACACCTCCACGGTCCGCGCCGTAATCCGCGCTTCGACCTCGCGCCTGGCAAAGCGGTAGGGCACCGAGTAATGGTGCCGCTCGATGGCAATGTGGTAGTCGAGCCCCACCCGGCAACGTCGCCATTCGGCATGAACCCAGGGTTCGTGCGGCAATGGCTTCAGGTTCGGCGCATCCACCTCCTCGAACAGCTGGCGGCGTGTCTTGCCGAACTGGCGCAGCACCCGCACGTCGTTGAGATCCGCCATACATTCGGCAATCGCCGCATTGACCTCGGCCAAGCTGTAAAAGATCCGCTTGCGGAACCGGCCAAAAAGCCAGCGTTCGACAATACCGACGCAAGCCTCGACCTTCGCCTTGTCCCTGGGCTTCCGCGGCCGGGCCGGCAATACCGCCGTCCCGTAATGGCGGGCCATGTCGGTGTAGCTGCGGTTGACCATGGGATCGAAGTGGCAGGCCCGGATCACCGCGACCTTGGCATTATCGGGCACCAAAAGCTGCGCGGCACCACCAAAGAAGGCGAAGGCCGCATTATGACTCTCAATCCAGTCGGCCAGTTGTTCCGTCCAGGTCGCACACGCGAATGACAGGCTGGAACCGCCCATCACCGCCACAAAGATATGCGCGGCGCGGACCTCGCCGGTCTGTCGATCAACCACCGGCAACGTGTCGCCGGCATAGTCGACGAACAGCTTCTCGCCGCCACCGTGGCTCTGCCGCATCGTCAGCGGCAGCCGTCCCTCCCAGCCGCGGAACAGCTCGCAATACCGGCTGTACCGGTATCCGTCGGGGTGCTCGGCGATATACTCCTCCCAGAGAACCTGAAGCGTCACATGTTTGCGCTTCAACTCCCGGGCCACCACCGACCAGTCCGGCTCTGCCTGCTTGCGACGGCCTGGCTTTGCCGCAACCAGCCCATACAGCCGCCCTTCCAGCTCCGCGTCACTGATCTCCGGCGGTACCGGCCAGGAAAGGCCCGCACGCGCAAACCGCCTCAGCGTGTCACGCACCGTCGTCGGCCCGATCCCAACACGTTCGCCAACCACCCGCGTCGAAAGCCCGGCCTCCAGGCTCAGGCGCAAAATCTCGCGCACTTGGCGCATCTCTACCCTCCTCGTCGGCATCCACGTCCTCCGGTTGTTCA
>NZ_JBKQJR010000022.1:0-18919 GCF_052326845.1 Acidocella sp.
AGCCATTGAGGCTCGTCCTCGTCGACGGCTCGGGCTTCATCTTCCGGGCCTTCCACGCCCTTCCCGATATGACACGCGCCGACGGGGTGCATGTGAACGCCGTGTTCGGCTTCTGCAACATGCTGGCACGGCTGTTGAAGGAGCATACCGGCTCGCATATCGCCGTGGTGTTCGATGCCGGGCGGCATACATTCCGCAATCGGCTGTACGGTGAATACAAGGCCCACCGGCCTGAGCCGCCGCCGGAGCTGGTGCCGCAATTCGCGCTGATCCGCGAGGCGACGCGCGCCTTCGGCGTGCCCGCCATCGAGCTGCAGGACTGGGAGGCGGACGATTTGATCGCCGCCTATGCCAAGGCCGCCGTGGAGGCCGGGGGCGAGGCGGTGATCGTCTCCTCCGACAAGGACCTGATGCAGCTGCTCCGCCCCGGCGTGGAAATGCTCGACCCGATGAAGAACACCGCTATCGGCCTGGCCGAGGTGGAAGCCAAATTCGGCGTGCCGCCGGAGAAGGTGGTCGAGGTGCAGGCGCTGATCGGCGACTCGACGGATAATGTGCCGGGCGTGCCGGGCATTGGGCCCAAGGGTGCGGCGGCGCTGATCAGCGAATACGGCACGCTGGAGGCGGTGCTGGAGGCAGCACCCGCGATGAAGCCCAGCAAGCGGCGCGATGCGCTGATCGAACACGCGGACAAGGCGCGGATTTCCAAGGAGCTGGTGACGCTGCGCTACGACGCGCCCATGCCCACCCCGCTGGAGAGCTTCGCTGTAACAGCCTGGGACCCGGCGGTGCTGCGCGCGTTTCTATCAGAAAACAATTTCAAAAGCCTGCGCCACCGGCTGGGGCTGGAGGGCGAGGAGACCGAGGACGCACCGCCGCCCATCAGCGCCGCCCCATTCGGCCCCTATGCGGCCATCACCTCGCGCGAGGCGCTGGAAGCCGTCTGTGCCCAGGCGCGGGCGACCGGGCTGCTGGCGATTTCCGTCCAAACGGACAACCCAGCCTCGCTGCACGGCAACATCGTGGGGCTGGGCCTCGCCACGGCTTCGGGCGAGGCGGCGTATCTGCCGCTGGCCCATAACCTCACGCTGGATGACGCGCCGCAGATAACGCTGGCCGAAGCCATTTCGGTCCTGGCACCACTTCTCGCCGCCCCCGGCGTGCTGAAAATTTTCCACGACGCCAAGTACAGCCTGGAAGTTTTGCACCGCGCCGGGCTGGCCGAGATCTCGCCGCTCGACGATGTGATGCTGATCTCCTACGCCCAGGATGCGGGGAATTTCGCGCATGACGCAGCGACGCTGGCGCGCGTGCATCTGAACCACACGCTGAAGGATGCGGACTCCGTAACGGGCAGCGGACGCGGCCGGCTGGCCTTTGCCAACGCCCCGCTGGACAAGGCGGTGGCCTTTGCCGCAGAGGCCGCCGATGTTTCGCTCCGGCTCTGGCAAAACCTGAAGCCGATGCTGCGCGTGCATAAATCCCTGGCGCTGTACGAGCTGGTGGAGAAACGGCTGATCCCCGTGCTGGCCGACATGGAAGAGTACGGCGTGATGGTGGACCGCGACGACCTCGCCGCCATGTCCACCGAGTTCGAAGGCCGGATGGCCGAGATCGAAACGGATATCCACCGCCTCGCGGGGCAGAGCTTCAATGTCGGCAGCCCGAAGCAGCTCGGCGAGATCCTGTTCGAGACGATGAAGCTGCCAGGCGGCAAAAAAGGCAAGACCGGCGCCTGGGGCACGGACTCCTCGGTGCTGGAAACTCTGGCCGAACAGGGCATAGAGATCGCGCAGCGCGTGATGGACTGGCGCCAGCTAGCCAAGCTGAAGAGCACCTACGCGGATGCGCTGATCGGGCAAATCGACCCGCGCACGGGCCGGGTGCATACCAGCTTCCAGATGGCGGCGACCACCACCGGGCGGCTCTCCTCCACCGACCCGAACCTGCAGAACATACCCATAAGAACGCAGGAAGGTGCGCGCATCCGCAAGACCTTCATTGCAGCGCCGGGCTGCAGCCTGATCTCGGCCGACTACTCGCAGATCGAACTTCGCCTGCTAGCGCATGTGGCCAATATTCCAGCGCTGAAGGACAGCTTTGCGAAAGGCGAGGACATCCACGCCCGCACCGCCTCCGAGGTGTTCGGCGTGCCGATGGCGGGCATGGACTCCACAACCCGCCGCCGCGCGAAGGCGATCAATTTCGGCATCATCTACGGCATTTCCGCCTTCGGCCTGGCGCGGCAGCTCGGCATCTCGCCCGGCGAGGCGCGCGTGTATATCGACGCCTATTTCAAGCGCTATCCGGAAATCCGCTCCTACATGGACGAGACGAAGGAGCAGGCGCGTGCGCACGGCTTCGTGCTCACCCCTTTCGGGCGGCGCTGCTGGGTGCCCCGGATCAAGGACAAGATCCCGTCCTTACGCGCCTATGCCGAACGGCAGGCGATCAATGCGCCATTGCAGGGCGGTGGCGCGGACATCATCAAGCACGCCATGGTGAAGCTGCCGGCAGCCCTGCGCGAAGCCGGGCTGAGGACGCGGCTGATCTTGCAGGTGCATGACGAATTGCTGTTCGAGGCCCCAGACGAGGAAACCGAGGCCGCTGCCGCCCTGGCGCAAAAAGTGATGCAGGGGTCCGCCGAACTATCCGTTCCGCTGGTGGTGGAAACCGGCATCGGCAAGAACTGGGGCAAGGCCCATTAGCGCCCCTCACGGCCTTGAGGGGCGCTTAAAACCAATACCCGGTCTGCCTATGCCGTATATGCCGTGCCTCTGGAGCGGGGTATAAGGCCGACGCCATCAACAGAGCAGGATGTTACATCATGAACGCCAATGCCGCGACGAGCCCGAAGATCAAAGTCACAGCTTTGCCGGGGGACGGCATCGGCCCCGAAGTGATGGCCGCCACCATCCGCATCCTGGACGCCGCCGGCGCCCCCATCGACTGGGAATATGCCGAAGCCGGCGCTGAAGCCTTCAAGAAGGGTATCGTTACGGGTGTGCCGCGGGAGACGCTGGACAGCATCTCCCGCAACAAGCTGGCGCTGAAGAGCCCGCTGGAGACCCCGGTGGGCTTTGGCGGCAAGTCCGCCAACGTGACGATGCGCAAATATTTCGAGCTCTACGCCAATATCCGCCCCGTGCGTGAGCTCCCCGGCATCACCACCCCGTTCTCGGGGCGCGGGATCGACATGGTGATCGTGCGCGAGAACGTGGAGGACGTGTATGCCGGCATCGAGCATATGCAGACCACCACCGTCGCCCAGTGCCTCAAGCTGATGACCGCCCCGGGCTGCGAGCGCATCATCCGCGCCGCCTACGGCCTGGCCCAGGCGGAAGAGCGCAAGAAGGTGACGGTCGCCACCAAGGCGAACATCATGAAGCTCACCGAGGGCATGATGAAGCGCATGGGCGAGAAGGTCGCCCCGGAATTCCCGGACATCAAGCCTGAGCACATCATCATCGACAACTGCGCCCACCAGCTCGTCATCAAGCCGGAGGCGTTCGACGTCATCGTCACCTCCAACATGAACGGCGACATCATCTCCGACCTCGCGGCGGGTCTCGTCGGCGGCCTGGGCATCGCCCCCTCCTCCAACCTGGGCGACCATGCGGCGATGTTCGAGGCCGTGCATGGCTCCGCGCCGGACATCGCCGGCAAGGGCCTGGCCAACCCCACCGCGCTGCTCTCCGCCGCGATCATGCTGCTGCGCCATATCGCCGCCTTCGATGTGGCCGAGAAGGTGGAGCAGGCGCTGTTCATCACCCTGGCCGAGGGCAAGAACCTCACCGGCGACCTCGCCCCGCGCGGCCATGGCGTCGGCACCGCGGCCTTCACCGACCAGGTCATCGCCAATCTGGGCCGTTTCTCGGCGATGAAGTCCCGCACCTACAACAAGTTCGAGCTGAAGACCTGGCCGGAGCTGACCGCCCATACCGAGCCCACGACCCGCGAGCTGGTCGGCATCGACGTGTTCCTGGAGACCGATCTCGGTTCGGAAGAACTGGGCAAGACGCTGGAAGCCATCGCGCAGGACAGCCCCTTCACCCTGTCCGGCATCTCCAACCGCGGCGTGCAGGTCTATCCCCCCACGGGCGGCTTCACCTTCCTGGTGGACCACTTCGCCTGCCGCTTCATGTTCAAGAACCCGATCTCCCTGACCGACTCCACGAGCAGCGGCCAGCCGGAGATCAGCTATCTGGTGCAGCGCCTCGGCGCCAAGTTCACCTGGATGCATATCGAGAAGCTGCAGCGCTTCGACGGCAAGGATGCCTTCGAGCGTCCGCAGGGCGCCTAAAGCCAACAGCCCGGTTTGACGGGCATCAACGACAGCCTGCCTCACCTTACGTATTCAGGACCTGCTTAGGTCCTGAATACAAACAGAGAGGCACGCCGCTAATGAACACAGACACAAACAAGTCCATTTTTCATGGCCGGTTGCGGGGAGCCTCGAACGGGCTGTTCTGGGTTGGCTTGGCCCTGGCGGCGCTGGGTGTCGCCGCGATTTTGTTCCCCATTTTCTCCACCCTGGTGGCGGCGGTTCTTGTCGGCTGGGCGCTGCTGTTTTCCGGGATCGTCGCTTTTGTCTGCTGCTTCTCGATCCGCGGCACGGGGCCGTTTTTCGCCGCGCTGCTTTTCAGCCTGCTTTGCTTGGCCTCCGGGCTGTTCCTGCTGTTCAACCCGCTCGCCGGGGCGGTGGCGCTGACCCTGCTGCTGGGCGTGATCTTCGTGTTCCAGGGGGCGTTCGAGCTGTTCTTCGCCTTCGAGATGGAACCGCTGCCCGGCTGGGTGGGAATGTTGATCTCGGGCATTATCAGCATCTTGCTGGCCTGCCTGATCGCCATCGGCTGGCCGGCGATTTCGGCGATCGTACTCGGCGTTATCCTGGGCGTGAATTTTCTCAGCACCGGGATCAGCTACATGCTTGCCGCGCGGCTGTTCCGGGGTTGATTTTACCGGAGGCCGAGGGCAGCCCCGGCCTTTATCCCGCCGCATCCTTCAGCTAAAGCCGCACAATGAGCACGGTACCCCCCAACACATTGCGCAACGGCCCTGATCAGCGCGGCCGTTTCGGCGAATTCGGCGGACGGTTTGTCGCGGAAACGCTGATGCCGCTGATCCTGGAGCTGGAAGCCGCTTACGAGGCGGCGAAGGCCGACCCGTCCTTCCAGGCCGAGCTGGATTATTACCTGAAGCATTATGTGGGGCGGCCGAGCGCGCTGTGGCATGCCGAGCGCCTGACCCGCGAGCTGGGCGGCGCGAAAATCTATTTCAAGCGCGACGAGCTGAACCATACCGGCGCGCACAAGATCAACAATTGCCTGGGCCAGATCCTGCTGGCCAAGCGCATGGGCAAGACGCGCATCATCGCCGAGACCGGCGCCGGGCAGCATGGCGTGGCCACCGCGACCGTGTGCGCTTTGTTCGGTCTGCCCTGCACCGTGTACATGGGTGCCGTGGACGTGGAGCGGCAGAAGCCAAACGTGTTCCGCATGAAGCTGCTGGGCGCCGAGGTGGTGCCGGTCAGCTCCGGCGCCGCGACGCTGAAGGACGCGATGAACGACGCCATGCGCGACTGGGTCGCGAATGTGCGCGACACGTTCTACATCATCGGCACCGCCGCCGGGCCGCACCCCTACCCCGCCATGGTGCGGGACTTCCAGTGCGTGATCGGCGTTGAGGCCAAGGCGCAGATGCTGGAGGCCGAGGGCCGCCTGCCGGATGTGGCGGTGGCGGCGATCGGCGGCGGCTCCAACGCCATCGGCCTGTTCCACCCGTTCCTGGACGATGCCTCCGTGCGCCTGATCGGCGTGGAAGCCGCGGGCCATGGGCTGGATAGCAACGAACACGCGGCGAGCCTGAGCCGTGGCCGCCCCGGCGTGCTGCACGGCAACCGCACCTATCTGCTGCAGAACGATGACGGCCAGATCCTCGAAGCGCACTCGATTTCGGCGGGGCTCGATTACCCCGGGATCGGGCCGGAGCATTCCTGGCTGCACGATATCGGCCGCGTAGAATACGTGGCGGCGACGGATAAGGAAGCCCTGGCCGCCTTCCAGCTCTGCACCTGCACCGAGGGCATCATCCCCGCGCTGGAGCCGAGCCACGCGCTCGCGCATGTGAGCAAGATCGCGCCGCAAATGGGCAAGGATGAGATCATCCTGATGAATCTCTGCGGCCGTGGAGACAAGGATATTTTCGCCGTCGCGAAGCATCTGGGAGTCGAACTATGAGCCGCATCGCTGGCGTTTTTGCCGCGCTGAAAACCCAGGGCCGCGCGGCGCTGATCCCGTTTGTCGAGGCGTATGACCCGAACCGCGAAACCTCGCTGACGCTGCTGCGCGGCATGGCCGCGAACGGCGCAGATATCATCGAGATCGGCATGCCCTTCACCGACCCGATGGCGGACGGCCCGACCATCCAGGCCGCCGGGCGGCGCGGGCTGCTGGCAGGTGCCAGCCTGCACGGCGTGCTCGGGCTGGTCGAGGAATTCCGCCGCACCAACAACCACACCCCGCTGGTGATGATGGGCTACCTCAACCCCATCCTCTCCTATGGCGTGGAAAAATTCTGCGAAGACGCGGCGAAGGTCGGCGTGGACGGGCTGATCGTGGTCGATCTGCCCACCGAGGAGGCCGATCTGCTGCTGCCCGATGCGGCGAAGAACGCGCTGGACGTGATCCGGCTGGTCGCGCCGACGACGAGCGATGAGCGCCTGCCGCTGGTGCTCGCGGGGTCTTCGGGCTTTGTCTATTACGTCAGCATTACCGGGATCACCGGCACGCGCACGGCCTCGGCGGCTGATCTCGCGCGTGACATCCCGCGCATCCGCGCCGCGACGGACCTGCCCATCGCGGTGGGCTTTGGCGTGCGCACGCCGGAACAGGCGGCGGTGGTGGCGCAGCATGCGGACGCGGCGATTGTCGCCTCGGCTCTGATCGAAACGCTGTGCCGGGAAAACGTGGATGCCGTGCTGCGCGACGTGAAGGCGCTGTCGGACGGCGTACGCGGCGCGCGCCAGGAAGCGGCCTGAGCCATAGAAAAACACCGCCCCTGCCAAAAGGGCGGTGCCTGAAATCAGTGCATATTATTAATTACTAGCCGGAGGCGGTTAGCCGTGCTGCCACGGCTGCTGTCCGCCACTATTATGCCCCTGGCCGTCATTATGTTGCGGCGCGGGATGCTGCCCTTCACCCCCGCCCTGCGGTTGCTGGTGCCCCTGCCAGCCGCCGCTTTGCTGGCGCTGCGGTTGCTGATGGCCTTGCCAGCCACCACCCTGCGGCTGCTGGTGACCGCCGCCCTGCTGGTATCCGCCGCCTTGATGCCCCTGCCAGCCACCGCCGTGGTCATGGTCATCTTCGTGGTCATGGTCGTGCCAACCGCCGCCACCGCCGCCAATGTACACGCCGCCATAGGCGGGCTCCGGCGCGGTGTAATAGCCACCACCGCCATAATACCCGCCACTGCCATAATAACCCTCGCCGCCGTAAACACAGCCAGTGAGGGCCAAGCCGAGAACCAGGGGAGCGATAAGAAGCTTTGTCATCACAGGAATCATGCTCCGCCCGCACCAAGGCGGCAATGCGGCAGGATTAGCGCAATCCCCAGGCAAAGAAGTCCGGGTTCTCCCAGCCTGGCTTGCCATAGCGCAGGGGCGCGCCATCATGCGTGAGCACGCAGCCCCCCGCCGCCTCCAGCACCGCCTGCGGGGCCGCCGTGTCCCACTCCATGGTACGGCCCAGGCGGGGGTAGAAATCCGCAGCCCCTTCGGCCAGGCGCAGGAATTTCAGCGCCGAGCCTATATTGGTGAGCGAGGCGATCTTGTACCCGGCCAGGAACGCGGCAAGGCGCGGATCGTCGGCATAATGCCGGGAGGCCATCACCGTCAGCCCCTCGGGCGGAGCGCGGCGGGCGGCGATATGCTCCTCCACCCCGCCCCGGCGCCGCCAGGCGCCCTGGCCGACGATGCCGAAATGCACCTCAGCCAAGGCCGGTGAGGCAACCGCGCCCAGCACCGGCGCGCCATGCTCGATGAGCCCGATATTCACCGCGAATTCATCGCGCCCGGCGGCGAATTCCCGCGTGCCGTCCAGCGGGTCCACCAGCCAGTAGCGGGCAGATGGCGCGGTGATACGACCCGCCGCCACCTCTTCCTCGGCAATCACCGGAATCTCAGGTGCTGCGGCACGCAGCCCGGCCACGATCAGCGCCTCGGCGCGCATATCCGCCACGGTCACCGGCGTCGCGTCGGCCTTGGCATCCACGGCGAAACCCGCCGCCCGCACCGCCGTGATCACGGCAGCCGCCTCTTCCACCAGCCGCACGGCCAGGTTCAACAATTCCCGCATAGCTCCCCTGTAGCCCCGCCCCCGGCTCTGGCCAAGCCACGCCGGTTTGTTATGGTTGTGACCAGACGATGACAGAGGAACACGCAATGTTGGAAATCTCTTTCGCGAAGCCCGAACTGCCGAAATCCGGTGTTTTGGTGCTGCCCTTGGCCGAGGACGCTGCCCCTGCTGGCCATGCCGCAGCACTGGACAAGGCGCTCGACGGCGGGCTGACCCGCGCGCTGGAAGCAGCGGAGTTCAAGGGCAAGAAGGGCAACCAAGCCAACCTGCTGGCGCCGAAGGGCTTCAAGCGGGTGCTGGTGCTGGGCACCGGCAAGGCGGATGCCCCGCGCGGCGCGGAAGAGCTGGGCGGAGCCATCGCCGCCGCGTTACCGCGCGAGAGCGAAGCCGCCGTGCTGGCCGAGGCGTTCTCGCCCGAGCAGGCGGCCGCCATCGGCTTCGGCGCCCGGCTGCGCGCCTACCGGTTCGACAAATACCGCACCACGCAGAAGGACGATGAGAAGCAGAAGCTGCGCCACCTCACCATCCTCACGCCTGAGCCGCGCAAGGCCGAGGCCGCCTACGAGCAACTCGAGGCCCTGGCGCATGGCGTGGAATTCACCCGCGACCTGGTAACCGAGCCCGCCAACACGCTCTACCCGGCGGAATTCGCCGAGCGCACGGAGGAGTTGAAGAAGCTGGGGCTGAAAGTCGAGGTGTTCGACGAGGACGACCTGAAGAAGCTCGGCTTCGGCTCGCTGCTCGCCGTGGCCCAGGGCAGCGCCCGCCCGGCGCGCATGGTGGTGCTGCATTGGCTTGGCGCCTCGGGCCATGACGACGGCAAGAAGCAGAAAAAGCCGAAAGACCCTATCGTCTTCGTCGGCAAGGGCGTGACCTTCGACACGGGCGGCATCTCGATCAAGCCCGCCGCGGGCATGGAGGACATGAAGTGGGACATGGCCGGCGCCGGTACTGTGGTGGGGCTGATGGCCGCACTGGCCGGGCGCAAGGCGAAGGTGGATGCCGTCGGGCTGGTCGGGCTGGTGGAGAACATGCCGTCGGGCACCGCCACCCGCCCGGGCGACGTGGTGAAGAGCTATTCCGGCCAGACCATCGAGATCCTGAACACCGACGCTGAAGGCCGCCTCGTGCTGGCGGATGTGCTGTATTACGCGCAGTCCCGCTTCGCGCCGAAGCTGATGGTCGACCTGGCCACCCTGACCGGCGCCATCATCGTCGGGCTCGGGCATGAATATGCCGGTCTGTTCAGCAATGACGGCGAGCTGACCGCCAAGCTGACTGCGGCGGGCGAGACGGTGGGAGAAAAACTCTGGCGTATGCCGCTGGTGGCGCTTGGCGAGAGCTACGACAAGGAGCTGAACTCCCCCATCGCCGATGTGAAGAATATCGGTGGCGGGCGGGCCGGCGGCTCCATCACCGCCGCTCAGTTCCTGCAACGCTTCGTCAACGGCAAGCCCAGGCGCATCTGGACATCGCCGGCACGGCCTGGGCTTCCAAGGACTCCGCCATCACGCCGAAAGGCGCCACCGGGTTCGGGGTACGGCTGCTGGACCGCTTCGTGCAGGACAATTACGAGGCCTGAACCTCACTTTGGGCAGGCTGGACAGGCCTGCCCGCTACTCTCACGCCAACGGCACCAGGGCGATCCGCCGCCCCTCTCCGGTTACGCTGACAATCCGCCCGCCCTCGGTGCCGCTCAGCATCACCATATCCCCCTCGCACAACAGATCCGCCGCATCGGCGAAATATCCGGCCTCGGCGGCGCGGCTGAAATTGTCGTTCCCCGCCTTATAGTGCCACAGCGTGAAACCGTTGGCATAGGCGAGGACCGAGAGGTTGCGGAGCGAGAAAGCCATGGAGTTTTTCCTTTTTTGAAAAACCTAAGGCTGCAGACACTCAGAGGCTTATATTCCTAGAGCTGGAACATAACAAGAACCTTCTGCTTCGTTAACGCGTTTATATCCCAAAAATTCGGACAAAATTCCTATTTCGCCTTGGCCACCTTATCAAAACCGGATAAGATTTTGAGATTACAGTATTGGCGGCATGGGCATGCGGCACGACGACATCTGGCGCGCGATCGACACGCTGGCGGCGGAGCATGGGCTTTCCCCCTCCGGCCTGGCGCGCAAGGCCGGGCTGGATCCGACCAGCTTCAACATGTCCAAGCGCCGCACGGCCGATGGCAAGCTGCGCTGGCCCTCCACCGAGAGCCTGGCGAAAATTCTTGCCGCCACCGGCGCGGGGATGGAAGAGTTCACCGCCCTGGTCACCGGCGCGCGCGCCATGCCGGAAAGCCGCAAAGGCCGCACCAAGATCCCGCTGATCGGCATGGCCCAGGCCGGGGCAGAAGGCTATTTCGACGATGGCGGCTACCCCGCCGGGGCGGGATGGGACGAGGTGGAAATGCCCGCCACAGCGGATGCGAACGCCTACGCCCTGACCATCAGCGGCGACTCCATGGAACCGGTGTACCGGGAGGGCGATACCATCGTCGTCTCCCCTGCCGCACCGGTGCGCGTGGGCGACCGCGTGGTGGCCCGCACCACCGAGGGCGCGGTAATGGCCAAGCAGCTTGTCCGCCGCACGGCCTCGCGCATCGAACTGGCGAGCCTGAACCCGGCCTATCCGGACCTGCGCTTCGCGGCGGGAGACATCCTCTGGATGCACCGCATCATCTGGGCCAGCCAATAGCGAGGACTCGGGCCTACCAATCCTCCCGAATATAATCATTGCCTATTCGCAAAAAAATAAACCACACCAACGAATGCTTGGTGAAATTTTTTTGTCAGACGGTGAAGCAATTGGTTCTTAGAGGAGTTCCACGTGCACGACATTCACATGAACGACGTGCTGGAAAGATTGGTCACCAAAACGCCCAATATCGCGGGAGCCGCCGTCATCCATGAGGATGGCCAGGTCATTGCCTGCCGCCTGCCTCCAAACTTCAACGAGTCGCGGATCAGCGCCACGGTGGCAGCGATCCTGCCATGCGGCATGGATCTCGCCGCCGCGCTGAAATGCGGCAGGCTGGACCAGCTTATGTTCATCGGCGAAATCGGCCAGGTGCTGCTCCGCGGTACCGGGCCGCAGGTTGTGCTCTGCACGTTGGCCGGCCCGGCGGTGCACCTGGAAACACTGCTCATGGCCACCGGCCATGCAGCCGCCAGCATCACCCGCCTGCTGCCGTATATGTCCACCGCCGCGCCGCCCCCCGCGGCACGCAGCTCCGAGACGCCGTATAAAGCCATCGGCTTCACCGAGGCCGACCAGATTCTCGTCACCCGCATCTGGCCCTATATCCGCCACGCCCTGCCGGGCCTGACCGAGCGGCTCTACCAGATGCTGGAGGCAGATCCGCAAATGGCGGCACTCATCGCCGGACGTGTGGAGACCCTGAAGCGGACACAGCTGATCTGGCTGGAGAGCCTGTTCGCCGGCGATTACGGGCCGAACTTCATCCGCCGGCAGGAGAACATCGGTAAAGCGCATCTTCGCGCCGGGGTCCGTCCCGTGTTCTTCGCCACCAGCATGGCCTTCCTGCGCTCGGCATTTCCGCCGGCTTTACGCGCCTGTGTGCCGGACACGCAAACCGCCGAGGCCGCGGCCGCGGCCGCGCTCCGGCTGCTCACCTTTTGCCAGCAGATTATCGACGGCAATTACGGACAGGCGCTCACCCATCTGGATGAAGCCGTGCCAGGAACCGACGGGCACGGCTTCCAGGGCTGACCCCGAGCCATGTCATACACGCCAATAAGTGTCTGATTTATTTGTGGATATGGTGGGCGCTACAGGGATTGAACCTGTGACCCCCACCATGTCAAGGTGATGCTCTACCGCTGAGCTAAGCGCCCATATCCACGCGGGCTTACTAGCGGCGTTGGAGCAAAGAGGCAAGAGCTTGGCTGACAAAGAAAAGAGATGGCGCCGCCGTTTGTGGCGAATTTGGCGGTTATGGGCGCGCCGGTTGGCGTTCTGGGTCGGCGCGCTGGTGGTGGGCGGCGTCAGCATCGTCTTCGCCCAGCTGGCGGATTGGGCGCAGGCAACATTCCTTGCCGCGGGGCACGCCTTCTGGGCGGTGCCGCTGCTACTCACCCCGGCGGGGTTCGTGTTCTGCACCTGGGCGGCACGCGAATTCTTCCCCGGCGCCCAGGGCAGCGGCATCCCGCAGGCCATCGCGGCCCGCCAGATGCCACGCGGCATGGCGCTCAAACGGCTGCTGTCCCTGAAAATCTGCTTCGGCAAGATCGCCCTCACCGTGGTCGGACTGCTCACCGGCGCCTCGGTCGGGCGCGAGGGCCCCACCGTGCAGATCGGCGCGGCGCTGATGCTGCAGGTGTCGCGAATCGAGTCCCTGGCCAATGAGGGCGGGCTGATCCTGGCGGGCTCCGCCGCCGGAATTGCCGCCGCGTTCAACGCGCCGCTCGCGGGCGTGGTCTTCGCTATCGAGGAAATGAGCCGTTCCTTCGAATTCCGCACCAACGGGCTGGTGCTGACCACCGTTATCATCGCGGGCCTGGTCTCGCTGGGGCTAACCGGCAACTACACCTATTTCGGCATCACCCATGCCACCGTCGTCCGTCCATGGGACTGGGGACTCACCGTGGCCTGCGGCACGCTGGGCGGGCTGGCGGGCGGAGGCTTCTCACGGCTGATGCTGGAGGGCAGCCGGTTTGCCCGTGCCTGGGTCGCCGCCGATGATGCCAAGCGGCGCTTCGCCTTTCCTCTTGCCTGCGGAATCGTGGTGGCGCTGCTGGGGCTGGCCACGCATGGCGCCACCTTCGGCACTGGCTACGCCCAGGCCCGCGCCGCGGTGGAAGGCCACGCCCCCGGCTGGGATTTCTGGCTGGCCAAGTTCGCGGCCACGCTGGTCACCGCCATTTCCGGCCTGCCGGGCGGCATCTTCGCGCCGTCACTGGCCGTGGGTGCGGGGCTCGGCGCCTGGATGGCCGGGGCCAGCGGCGCCAGCCTGGGCGCCGTGCTCGGCATGGCCGGGTATTTCGCCGGAGTGGTACAGGCGCCAATGACCGCCTTCGTCATCATCCTGGAGATGACCGGCAACGACGCCAACGTCATCCCGCTGATGCTGGCTTCCATGCTCGGGTTTGCCGCCTCCAAGCTGGTGGCGCGCGAGCCGCTGTATCACGCCCTGTCGCGTGACTTCATCAAACCCTTGGCTGGTAGCGCGAATCCCCCGTCCGCCACAGAATAAAAGCCATGATGTCCGCGGTTTCCTGATCGCGCTGGTCGCGGGTGGAGCCGATTCCGTGCCCGGCATCGGCCTCCACCCGCAGCAGCACCGGATTGCCCGAGGCCGTGGCCGCCTGCAGCCGCGCCGCCATTTTCGACGGTTCCCAGGGGGATACGCGCGGGTCGTTCAGCCCGGTGGTAAGCAGCACGGAGGGGTATTTCACCCCCTCATGCACATGCTGGCAGGCATCCATCGCCAGCAGGTCGTGGAAGCCCTGCTCGGTCTTCACGGTGCCGAACTCGGGAATGTTCGGCGGGCCATTGGGCGAGAACTCGCTGCGCAGCGCGTCGGACACGCCAACCATGTCGATTGCCACCGCCACCAGATCTGGCCGCTCGGTAAGCAGCCGCCCCACGGTAATGCCACCGGCCGACCCGCCGATGACAGCGGCGCGGCGATGCGTGGTGTAGCCGGCCTGGATGAGATGCAGCATGCAATCCTCGGCATCCTGCCAGGTGTGGTATTTCTGCGCCTTCTGCCCGGCCAGGTGCCAGTCCTCGCCCAACTCGCCGCCGCCGCGCACATGCGCCACGGCGAACACCCCGCCCGCATCGAGAAACGGCAGCCAGCGCGCCATGAATACCGGGTCGAGCGTGATGCCGTAGGCGCCATAGGCCTCCAGCAGCAGCGGCGCGGAGCCGTCCCGCTTCAGCCCGTTGCGATAGACGATGGAGAGCGGCACGCCCACCCCATCGCGCGCGGTGGTGAACACCTCCTCCGAGGCATAGGGCGTAACATCGATCGGCGGCAGAGGCGCGATATCCGTCTGCGTTACCGTGCCATCCGGGGCGGCGCGGCAAATGGTTTGGGGCCGCACCCAGGACTCCAGGCCGAACCACGCGCCGTCATGCAGCGTGTCGGCGTAGAACGAATCCTCGTCGATGGCGCCGGGAAACGGCAGCTCCACTTGCGTGATCTTGCCATCCGGCCCTAGGCGGCGCAGCCCCGCCAGCCCGGCATCGAGCTCGCGGATATACAGCCCGTCTTGCGCTGCCTCAATGGCGCGGATCACCGCCTTGCTCTGCGGCACAACCTCCACCGCATTGGCGACCTGCGGCTTGTCCGCTGTAACTTTCAGAACCTTGTAGTGCGAGGCATGCTTGTGCGTGAGCAGGAAGATCTCCTCCCCGCTCACGGTGAAGCTGGTCACGTCATCCGCTGGATCGCAGATCTTGGCCCAGGCCGGATGCCCGGCGAGCACATCGGCCAGAGGCGCTGCGTAGAGCGTCAACTCATTCTGCACGCCGGTTTCCAGCACGCCGATGGCCACCGGCGACCCGGGTGTTGCGGCGATCCCCGGTGCGTCGATATCCTGCACCGCCACCGCCGCATCCACGCCATGGCCAAAGAGTTTCACATCCTGGGCCGGGTCGGTATTCAACCGGTGCAGCCAACACAGGCTGTTCTTCTCGTAATCCAGGCTGTCGGGCGGCAAATCCTGCAGCCGGTTGTAACAGAACCCCGAGCCATCCGGCAGCCAGCTCGGGCTGGCCCAGTTGGTGCGGTCGATCGTCTCGGGCAGGACAGTGTTCTTCGCCACGTCCAGCACGCGCAGCACCGAGCGTTCCGATCCGCCGCCGGAAATACCGAAAACGACGTAAGCGCCATCCGGCGAAGCCTGCCACCAGTCCAGCTCGGCATGCTCGCCGGGTTTGGCGTAGTTGTCCGGGTCAATGAGCAGCGTATCCGCACCCGCCACGCCGTCACGCATGAACAGCTTCGAGGTATTCGCCCCGGCTGGGCGGCGCTCGATGAACACTGCCTCCCCGCCCGTCTGCACGCTTATCACCATGGCAACGGCGCCGGTGTTCTTGCTGATCGCGCCGGCGAGGGCGTCGCGCCCCGGAATTGCCGCCAGCACCTTGGCGGCGTACTCCCCCTGGGCGCGTATATAGGCCTGCCATTCCGGCCCTTGCGCCTCCATCCAGCGATAGCGGTCGGTGACCTCATGCCCCCACAGCGTCTCCGTCACCGGCAGCATCGGAGCCACCGGCGGGCCGCTGCCGGGCACGAAATTCACCGGCTGCACGTAAGCCTCGGCCCGCGCGGCGGCGGCCAAAGCGAGGCTGGCGGTGGAGGCGAGAAACGTTCGACGTGTGAAATGCGGCATATCACCTCCTGGCGGAGGGGATATCAGCGCGCGCGGCGCGATGCCGTCAAGGCAGGCAAACGATCAGCGCGGATTCGTCGGCCCCTTCGGCAGTTCGATCTTGTACAGCTGCAGATAATCATTACGCGAGACCAGAAACTGGCTGGAGGACGGGCACGCAGCCGCGCCCTGCGCCGTGGCGCCGCCGTTCCATGCCAGCATCACTCCATCCGGCCGGACCGCCATGGTGGTAAGCACCCCGCCCGGTTTCAGCATCACGGATTCATCCAGCGCGCAGACGGCACCTGGCTTAGCCCAAGGATCGGTAACAAGCCGCGCCTGCACCGCAGACTCCACCGCCCCAGGCGGAACCACCGCCGGAGACAGATTCAACATGTCCCCGACTTGCGCGTCAGCCCCTGGTTGCGGCAGCGCGCTATTGATCCCGTGCAGCACCAGAAAAACCGCCACGCCGGAGTAGACCATCCGCACACCTGCCCGAAAATTGCTATGAAATTCCTCAGCTTTTCTTTGCGGCGCGATGGCCTTGACCACCGGCTTTCCCTGCCGCCGCCGAGGTGGCTTATTACTATATTTTAACATATTAACCTCGCCACAAAAAATGGCCGCGTTTAGAGCAACATGCGTTGAGCTTGAACCGGCCTGGTCAAGCTAAACGCATGAAATTGCACGCTCAGACTTAAAGCTAGAGCATTCAGCTAAAAGCTGAATGCTCTAGACGGATACTCACAATGCCTGGAGAGGGTTTGCTACGCCCCGCCACAAAGTCTGCGTTCCGGCACCGGCAGCGCCGTGCTGTTTATCAATCCTTATGGCTGCGGCACATATTCTCTGAAAACAATATGACCATGCAGCTGCCCTGCTTGGCCAGCACCCGCATCATGCGGCAGCGTGGCGCCAATCGCGTACAGTAGTACAAAAACTACCGCGACGGCGCCGAACAGCCTCAGACGCGTCGGCAAATGGCGGTGAAATTCATTGGTTTTTTCTTGCTGCACAATGGCCTTGGCCACCGGCGTATTGATATATTGTGACATGCGAACCTCGTCATAAAAGACGAAGCATACTTAGACGGAAGCGCATAAAGCCAGGAGACGATTTTCGGCATTCCGGCATAAAGCCAACGTAAATCCTAAGCTTCTTTGTTATACATCCTCAACCAGTTCCACGCCCGGCACGAGTTTCATCGCCTGCGCCAGTCTTGGCGAGACATTGTAACCCCCGGGCAGCCAGATATCGAGGCTGCGCTCCACCCCGGTCTTGGGCACCAGCACCACGCGGCCCTTGCCCCTGCCCTCGCGCTCCAGCAGCGACTTGATATGCGGCAGCGCCTCGGTGCGGTCGAGCCAGATCTTCATCCCCGCCCCCGCATCAGCGGCCGCCGCGTCGAGCAGGCTGACATCGGAGGCGGTGATGCGCAGGGCCTCGCCCTCCATCTTCACGTCAGCGGTCACCAGAAGGGCAACGCCGTCTTCCAGAATCTCGCGGCTGCGGTTGAGGACTTCCGAAAACAGCGTGACCTCGAAACTGCCCTGCATGTCCGAGAGTGTCGCCCACATCATGCGGCTGCCGGTGCGGGTGATGCGCTCCTTCTTCGCCCCCAGCGTGCCGGCGAGCTTGATCCGGCACGCGCCGGCTTCCGCCCGGCGCTGGATCGCCCCGGAGGGCACGACATCGAGCCGCTTGAGCGCCTGGGCGTACATGTCCAGCGGATGCGCGGAAACGTGGAAACCGATCGCCTCCGCCTCGTTCGCCAGACGCTCCAGCTCCGGCCAGTCGGGGATGTCCGGCAGGCGAATTTTCTCTGGCTCGCCACCGCCGAACAAGCCGATCTGCCCGGAGCTGCGCTCCTCCGCCCCGGCCTGCGCGGTACGCATGACCGTCTCCGCCGCAGTAAAGATCTTTGCCCGATTTTTCTCCAGCGTATCGAACGCCCCGGCCTTGGCCAGGATTTCGATCTGCGCACGGGTCAGCGACTTGGCATCGATACGCGCGGCAAAATCAGAAATATCCTTGAACGGCTTGCCGCCGCGTGCCTTTGCCAGTTCCTCCATCGCGCCGACACCCACGCGCTTGATCGCGCCGAGCGCGTAACGGATGCCGTAGCCGCCATCCTCCAGCGGCTCTGGCTGGAAGTCCGCGCCGGATTTATTCACGTCCGGTGGCAGTACCTTGATGCCCGAGCGCATCGCATCGCCGCGCAGAATCGCCAACTTGTCGGTATTGGTGATGGAGAGCGACATGCACGCCGCGAGCAACGCCACCGTATGGTTCGCGCGCAGGTAAGCGGTTTGGTACGAGACCAGCGCGTAGGCGGCGGCGTGTGATTTGTTGAAGCCGTAATCGGCGAATTTCGCCATAAGATCGAAGATCTCGTTAGCCTTCGCCTCGGTGAAACCCTGCTTCTCGGCACCCTCGCAGAAGATCTTGCGCTGCGCGTCCATCTCGGCGCGGATCTTCTTGCCCATGGCGCGGCGGAGCAAATCCGCCCCGGCGAGCGTGTAGCCCGCCATCACCTGGGCGATCTGCATCACCTGCTCCTGGTACACGATGATGCCGTAAGTCTCAGCCAGGATGTGGTGAATCGCCGGGTCCGGCGCTTCCCACGGGTCGCCGCGCTTGCGGGCGCAGTAATCGGGGATGTTCGCCATCGGGCCGGGACGGTTGAGCGCCTGGATGGCGACGAGGTCCTCGAACCTGTCCGGGCGCATCTGCTGAAGTGATGCGCGGTAGCCAGCCGTTTCGAATGTAAACACACCGGCCGTGTCACCGCGGCCGATCATCTCGTAAGTCTTCTTGTCGTCCAGCGGGATCTTGGAAATATCCAGCTCGATCCCCTGCTGGCGCAGGAATTTCAGCGCGCGGTCGATGATGGTGAGCGTGGTGAGGCCCAGGAAGTCGAACTTCACCAGCCCCGCCTGCTCCACGTACTTCATCGAGTACTGCGTGACGAGCAGATCCGAGCGTGGATCTTTATAGAGCGGCACCAGTTCGACAAGTGGCCGGTCGCCGATCACTACGCCCGCCGCGTGCGTCGAGGCATGGCGGTACAGCCCCTCGATCTGCATCGCGATTTCCATAAGCCGCCCCAGGCCCTCATCGGAATCGCGCAGTTCGCGCAGCTTGATCTCGCCGTCTATGGCTTCCTTCAGCGTCACCGGCTTGGCGGGGTTGTTGGGGATCAGCTCCGCAACCTTGTTCACC